>JBGAIY010000059.1:0-24871 GCA_044225205.1 Myxococcaceae bacterium
TTTCGCGCGGCCGCCAAATTGCTCTGGCCCGACCCGTCATGTCACCACTCGAGCGGCTTGTGATGAACCGGCAGTTTCAAATCGCAGGCGGCATCGTCGGCGTGCTCGTCTTTTTGGTGTCAGCGGGCTTTCTCATTGCCGCCAAGACGAAGGCCCCCACGAGAGTGGTTTCGACCTCGAGCGTGTTGCCCGACAAGCCGTACGACGTGCCCATCATGCGGGCGTTGCCGCAAGGCCCGCCCATGCGCGCCACCGCGGCAAGCGTCATGGCGTATTCTCCGTCGTCGCCCAAGCGCACCGCGCGCCGGTGATTAGAGCCGCACGTCGGTCTGAAAAATCGGCGGTATTTTCACGAAGCTGATGCTCGCGCTGCGCCCCATGAACCCGCGGGCCTCTTCAATCGCTTCTGACAAGGTGTCGGTGCGGTCCCAGCCCAGCATGGCGGGCACGTGGTTGTTCTCGGCCCCCGCGGCGATGACCTTGCCCACGTGTTGCCGACCGTTCTCGCCCCAGTACCACATGTAGAAGGGGTGGGCGCCGTGGTAGCTGTTGCCCTTGCGGTACAGGTGCACGTACGACGGGTTTTTCGCGAATTCGCGCTCGTACTTGTGTTCGAGCACGTGGGCGTCACGGGTCTCTGGCAACAACCGGTTGAAGAACTCGATGTACGGCGCGTGGTGCTCGGGGTCGAACTCGTCGTAGCAAGGGTGGGTGATGATGATGACGCCCCCCTTTTTCACGAGCGGTACCCCGCGGTTCAGGTTGAACAGGTAGCCGAGCGCCATCACCTGCACGAGCAGCGGGTTCAAAATCGAATTCACGTTGTACGGCGACACGTACGGCATGCCGAAAATGACGATGTCTGACTGCCCGTCGACCGGCACGCTGTACTGCTTCCACGACTGTTCGAGCGTCTTGACGTGGGTGGGCTCGGTCGCTCCCGCGAAGACGCCGGTGACTTCGTACGGCGCGTAAATGTTGAAGAACATTTTGCGCTTGAGCGCGCGGGGCAGCTTCGAGAGCGAGTACTTCATCGCCTGCAGCTTGAGGCGGTCGAACTCGCTGAAGTCTTCTTCTTTCTTCATCAAGAAGCCGACCGGCTCTTCGAACATGCGGTTGTTGATGGTCGTTTCAATGTGAAAGACCTTCAGGTTCTTGTCGATGACCCGGCCAATGCGCTCGGTCGAGCGGTGCAACGCGCTCTTGCTCGGTTCCATGTACGACTCGGTGTCGCGAATGGTGCGCGCGTTGTGATGCGCCCGCAGCGACTCGTAGTTCGTCAGGCCCGTGCCCACCGACTTGTGGCCGCCGTCCATCGGTACGAGGTTGATGTTGATGTAAATGGTGAGGTCGGCTTCGGCCGCCCGCCGGTTGATGGCGACGACTTCATTGTGGCTCGTGCGCTCGAGCTCGACGATGCCCTCGGGGTCTTCGGCGTCGTGGTTGTAGTAACGCTCGGGGTAGAACGCGTCGAAAATTTCCTGCCCGACCATGCGCTTCATTTCGGCTTCGGTCATGCGGCGGTGCAGCGCGTTCGCGATGACCAAGTGCACGTCGTCGACGCCCGAATCGGCGAGCAATTCGAGCACCACTTCGAGAATCGACTGCCGAATGTCGGGCGTCTTCATCGGCGGCAGTGGCAACGAAATGTCGTCGAGGGCGATGGTGACCTTCATGCCCGGCTTGAGCAGCGCGTGCAGGGGGTCCATGCCTTCGGGGTGGTTGATGGCGTAGCGAATCGCGGCCGTCAAATTCGGCACGCCCTCGAGCGGCGGCCGCGGGCAGATGACGCGCGTGCCCACCGGCAGGTCTTCGACCCAAAAGTCTTCGCCGTAGAACATCACCCGCGGCGGAGACCCCTTCTCGGTGATGATGATGTGGCTCTCTTCGTCGTAGAGCTTCTTCAGGGTCTTCAAAGGGCGCATCGAGGGGCGTTCTGACCGCACCGGCCGGGGCCGTCAAGCTCAACCATGCGACCCTCAGGCGGCGCGTTTGGAGCCTCGGCCTCGCCGCCGCAGCGGTTCACGGTCGTTCAAGCCAGGGCGCAGATCAACGCGACGCCGGTTCGTGGCGGCGCGGTGGGCCGGCGTGCGGCCGTAACCGGTGCAGTTCGCTCGGGCTTTCGTGCAGCAGCACGGTGGAGCGGGCAGGCGGTCGCAACGACTGCAGCTGCCTCGGGCTTTCAAGCAGGGCTGAAGGCGACGTCGGCTTGCGGCTGCAAGGTGGAGCTGTCGCAACGAATGCAGCTGCCTCGGGCTTTCAAGCCGGGCTGAAGGCGACGTCGGCTTGCGGCCGCAAGGTGGAGCTGTCGCAACCGATGCGGCTGCCTCGGGCTTTCAAGCAGGGCTGAAGGCGACGTCGGCTTGCGGCTGCAAGGTGGAGCGGTCGCAACGAAAGCTCCCTTGGCTCTCAAGCAGGGCTGAAGGCGACGTCGGCTTGCGGCCGCAAGCTGGAGCAGTCGCAACCGATGCAGCTCCCTTGGGCTCTCCGACAGGGCTGAACGCTACCGCTCGTGGCCGCACGATGGAGGTACGCCTGCGGCCGCAACGGGTGCAGTTCGCCCGGGCTTTCATGCAGCAGGGCTGAACGCGACGCCGGTTCGCGGCGGAGCAGGCGGGTCGCAACGAATGCAGCTGCCTCAGGCTTTCAAGCAGGGCTGAACGCGACGGCTCGTGGCCGCACGATGGAGGTGCGCATGCGCAACGGGTGCAGTTCGCCCGGGCGTTCATGCAGCAGGGCTGAACGCGACGTCGGTTCGCGGCGGAGTGGGCAGGCGGGTCGCAACCGATGCAGCTGCCTTGGGCTTTCAAGCAGTCTGAACGCGACGTCGGCTTGCGGCAGCAAGCCGGAGCGGTCGCAACATGCAGCTGTCTTGCGCTTTCAAGCAGGTCCCGCATGGCGCAGCTCAACGCGCCGCCGCTCGCGCGGAGCTTCGCCTGCACCTTCAATCAGGGTTTTGAACGCGACGTCGGTTCGCCGAGCCCTTGCGGCGCAACCGTGGCCGTTCAGTTGAGAACGTGCTTCGAGCCGGCGCACTGCGGCGCGTGGAGCCGGGTGTGAGGCCCGAACCGCGGCTCAACGCGACGCCACCTCGCCGTAGTCGACGTACCCCTCGGGGCCGGGGGTGTAAAACGTCTGCGGTTGGGGCTCGGCGAGTGGGGTGCCGGCCTTGAACCGGTCGACCAAGTTCGGGTTGGCGATGAACGGGCGCCCAAACGAAATGAGTTCGGCTTGGCCGGCCTGCAGCGTCGCGTCGGCGCGGGCCCGGTCGAAGCCGCCGTTCAGCATCAACGGCCCACCGAACGCCTCACGAATGGCCCGCGCGGTGCCGCCGAAAGCCTCGTGCGAAGACCCCACCAGGTGCAGGTACCACAGGCCGCGCAGCGACCGCGCCAACGCGGTGTACTGTTCGACCACGCCCTCGTGGCTGGGCAGGTCGTTGAACGTGCCGTACGGAGAAAGGCGAATGCCCACCCGGTCGGCTCCAATGGCCTCGGCCACCTCGCGCGCCACTTCGACCACGAAACGGTTGCGGTTCTCGACCGAGCCTCCGTACCGGTCGGTGCGGCGGTTGGTATGCGGGTGCAAGAACTGCTCGAGCAAATACCCGTTGGCCGAGTGCAGCTCGACCCCGTCGAACCCCGCCGCCACGGCATTCTTCGCGGCTTGCACGAATTCACTCTTCGCGGTGCCGATGTCGGCGTCGGTCATGGCCCGGGCTTCGCCCAAAGGCTGCGGGCCTTGCGAATCGGTGTACATCTGCCCGTTGGCTCGAACCCCACTCGGCGAGACGAGCGCCGCGCCGGCGGGCAGGTTGAGCGGGTGCCCAATGCGGCCGGTGTGCATCAGCTGCGCGACCATGCGACCACCCTTGGCGTGCACCCCCGCCGTCACCGACCGCCAGCGCTCGACCTGTTCGGCCGAAAACAGCCCCGGTATGCGCGAATAGCCCAAGCCATTCGGCGACGGCGCGATGCCTTCAGAAATGATCAGCCCCGCCGACGCCCGCTGCGTGTAGTACTCGCGCATCAGGTCGTTCGGCAGGTTGCCAATGGCCCGGCTGCGGGTCATCGGCGCCATCACGACTCGGTTCGGCAATTCAAGGCGGCCCAACTTCAATGGTTCAAACACGTTCATGGCAGAGCTCTCTTTTGGCGAAAGACAGCCGTGTTTGCGCTCGAACCCCTTGCGGGACAATGTTTTGAATGTGAACTTACTGTCCACCCATGCGGACAGTGAGCGCCAGCGACCCGAACGACGTCATCGCGTTTCTTGAAGTCGCCGACCGGGGCAGTTTTCGCGGTGCCGCGCGTGCGCTCGGCATACCGAAGTCGACCTTGAGCCAACGCGTCGCCGACCTCGAGGCCCACCTCAACGCGCGGCTCTTCACCCGCACCACGCGCACCGTCGCGCTCACCGACATTGGCGCGAGCTACCAACGCGAAGTCGCGCCCGCCATCGCCGCGCTCCGTCAGGCCGACACGCTCGTGAGCAAGTTGCAGAGCCACCCGACTGGCCGCTTGCGCATGACCGCGGCGTTCGAACTGGGCCAACGTGCCCTGGGGCCGGTGCTCGTGGCGTACGCGAGGCGCTACCCCGAAGTGAAAATCGACCTCGAGCTGAGCGACCGCCGCGTCAACATCGTCGAAGAGGGGTTCGACCTGGCGGTACGCTTCGGGCCGCTGGGTGACTCGCGCCTCATCGCCCGGCGCCTCGCCGAACCGCTCCGCGGAGGCATCTTCGGCAGCCCCGAATACCTTCGCCGAGCCGGTACACCCAAAGTACCTCGCGACTTGAACGCGCACGCCTGCTTGGTCATGAGCGGCGCCCAGTCGCCGTCGACCTGGTCGTTCGCCGGCACGCGCACCAAGACCCTTTCGCTCTCACCGCACCTGAGCGTCAACAGCTACCAGGTGCTGGTCGAACTCACGCTCGCCGGAGTGGGCCTGAGCCGGCTGCCGAGCCTGTACCTGGAGGAACACGTCACCCAGGGTCGCCTCAAAGAAGTGCTGGCGCCGTACGCGCCGCCGCCGGTGCAGCTGTTCGCGGTGTACCCGAGCGCCCGCCATGTCTCGCCCGCCGTGCGCGCCATGCTCGAGGTGCTGCAGGCGCATTTCAAAGAAACACCGTGGGGGGCGCGGTAGGCTCGCGTTCGTTCGCCATGGGCATCGTCAAGACCACCCAGCTGTTCTTTCAAGAGGGCAGTTCCGACAAGCTGTACCACGCCACCATCGTTCAAGACGGGGGGGCGTATTCGGTTCGCGTCGAATGGGGCCGCCGGGGAGCCAAGCTCAACGAGGGCCACAAAGCCGTCAAAGTGTCGCTCGCCGAAGCCGAGAAGGTGTTCGACCGCCTCGTGCGCGAAAAGACGGGCAAGGGCTACCAAGAGATCAACGCCGAGGTGAAGCCCGCGGCGGTGGCTCCGCCCGAAGGGCAAGGCTCGGGCAGCAAGGTGGGGGGCAAGCGCGCCAAGGTCGGCTACGCCGCCCAGCTGCTCAACCCGCTCGACGAAGACGAGCTCGAGGCGTTCTTTCGCGACGAGGGCATGCTGGCCCAGCAAAAGCTCGACGGCCAGCGGGTGCTCGCCCACGTGCATTCGGGCGACGACGTCGTGCCCACCAACCGCTCGGGTCAGCAAACGCAAGTCGCCCAGGCCATTCTCGAAGGGCTGTCGTTGTTGCCGCCGGGCACCGTGGTCGACGGCGAAGTCGTCGGCGACCGGTACTGGCTGTTCGACGTGCTCAAGCTGGGCACGCGTGAAGTCACCTCGCTCGGCTGCGAAGCCCGCTACACCCTGTTGTGCGACGAGGTCGACCCGGGCCTGACCGGGCCGGTCGCCGTGCTCGCCACCGCCTTCGGCGTCAAAGCGAAGCGGGCGCTGTACCAGAAGCTGCTGGCGTCGAAAGCCGAAGGGGTCGTCTTCAAAGACCGAACCGCTCCGTACACCCCCGGTCGCCCGGCTTCGAAGGGCTCGCAACGCAAATACAAGTTCGTCAAGTCGGCCGACGTCGTGCTGCTCTCGAACGCCGGCAACGCTTACCAAATGGCGGTGTACGACGGGGCCACCCTGTTCGAGGTCGGCAAGGTGTTCGCCGGCACCACCAATGCGTCTCGCAAGGTCATCGACGGGTTGTTGGCCGCCAAGCGACCGCCGGTCGCCGAGGTGCGCTACCTCTACGCCACCGACGACCACCAGCTCTTTCAGCCGGTTTTCGTGCGGCTGCGCGACGACAAGAAACCCCGGGCGTGCGACCGAGCCCAGCTTGAGGCAACCGACCGCTCGGTCGTCGACTGAGCGTCTCTTTGAGAGTTCACGCCGGGGGTGCACGGTGTGGCTTCGAGCTTCGCCCAAGCCACTGATTCGTCGACCGAACGCTTCTCGAGCGAGAGGGCGAGGCGACCACCAGGGCGAGGCCGCGGTGTTCGACTGATGCGCCGAGCCCCGGCCTGCGTTACGAACATGGTCGTTCATGCAACTGGGCAAGCGAGGGTGGCTGCGAAGAGTGTTGGTCGACGCGGTCGCCGCGCATCGCCCCGACGCGGTTTCTGAATCGTATCGGCGCGCCTGCGAGTTGAAGCGCGGCACCGGCTGCGCGCGGCGCTACCTGCGCGGCATTCTTCGCGAAACGGGCCTGTTGTACGGCACGCCGGCGTCGGCCGCGGCCGCCCCGACCGAGGGCGTCGACGCGCAGGGCGCCGAAGAACGGCTGTTCTTGGCCGTGCTGCGCACGTTCTGCCGCATCGGGCTCGACATTGCGGTGCTGGCCGACGGCGCACCGGGGCCACGGGCCGAACAATTGCTGTTGCTGCTCGCGGCCATGTACCGCCAGCTCGACGACGCCGAAGACATTCACCGCCGCATCGAGCGGGCCCACCGGCAGTGGCCGTTGCCCGACAAGTTGTGGGCTCGGGTCGAAGAAGCGCTCGAGGCCCACGCGCTCTCGCTGGCCGCCGACCCCTACTACGGCATCGTTCTGCACAACGGCGCCGTCTACGCCGACGCGAACCTGTTTGGGCGACTCGCCATTGCCTACTTTTCGCGCCACTCGTTTCCTCGTGAGGCGGCCGACCGCCGGGTGCGCTTCGCGTCGCTGCAGAAAGCGCTGCTGGTCGAAGTGCTCGTCGGCCTCGTGTGCGCCGAACGAAAACCCTCGTTTCCCACCCGCAGGGCCATTCTTCGTCAAATCGACGACCTGCACCTGCCTGACGACTTGGCCGACGCCACCCGCGACTTCGCCCGTACCGCGTTTTCGAAACCACCTTCGATGCGGCAGGTGCTCAAGGGCGTGCGCAGCCGAGACATGAAGCGCTTCATTCTTGAACAGACGCTGCTCGCGAGCATCGTCGACGGCCGGAGGAGCGCGCGCGAGGTGGCGTGGGCCCAGTCGCTCGGAGCCTTGTTGGGCTTCACCAAGGCCGAAATCACCGCCGTCGACTTGGCCATGGCCGAATTTTACGCCCAGCACCGCGACGTGGTCGACGTGTTCACGCTGCAGTCGGGCGCCGAGGTCGTCGGCGAAGAATGGGTCGACACCATGTCGACGAGCGTGCAGAAAAACTACCGGCGGCTGCTCAAAGAAATTCAAAAGACCAAAGAACTGTCGGTGCTGGTCTCGCGAGCCGCCCGCGGGCAGACGCTCAGCGCCGACGAAAAGCGACGCATGCGCGCCCAGCTCATCGACGTGGCCAAGGCCGTGCCCGCTCTGGCGATTTTCGCGGCGCCGGGTGGTCTTTTGCTGCTGGTGGCGCTCGCCAAAGTGCTGCCGGGCGACCTGTTGCCCTCGGCGTTTCGCGACGACGACGACGAGCCCGAAGTCACCAACCCGGGGGCGCCCCCTCCGGGCGAGGCCCACTGACACCTGAATGAACGGGGTGCCCGCTTGAATGGTTCTCTTGGGCGCTCGCTCGGGTAGTGTCGTCGGCCTTCTCGAAGGGGGCCTCATGATCGAAGCAGCTGCCTTGTGTCGTACTCGCCTGGTGCGCCTGTTGGCGTTGGCGGTGTTGCCGCTCGCGGGGTCTGGCTGCCTTGCCTTGGGCGGCGTTCAGCGCGCGAGCACTCTGGGCAAAGGCAACTTCGAGGTCGCGCTCGAGCCTGGCGCGCTCGGCGTCTTCCCCCGGGCGACGCCGTTGGTGGTGCCCACCGTCGACATCGCCGGCCGGTACGGCGTCGGCGACCGAGTCGACTTGGGCTTGCGGCTGGGGGCCACGGGCATCGAGGCCCAGACCAAGTTCATGTTCACCGACCCGAGCAGCCGCTCGTTCGCGGCGTCGCTGGCGCCCACGGTGGGTGGGGTGTTCTTGGGCGTGCTCAACTACGCGTCGGTCAATGTGCCGTTGCTGCTCGGGCTCAAGTTCGGAGAGCACGAGCTGACCTTCGGCCCCCGGGTCGTGAGTCAATTCATTTTCGGTGGCGCGGCGGGGGCCAGCGCGGGCGGTGTCGTCGTGATGCCCGGCGCGTCGCTCGGCGTGGCCATTCAGTTCAACGACCTGTTCGCGTTGCTGCCCGAAGTGACCGTGGTCGTGCCGGCGGTCGGCGCTTTTGCCGCGACCGGAGCGACGACGACCGCCGGCGGCGCCAGCGCCGCGGTGCCCGTGGCGCAGTTCAAGTTGGGGCTCGAGTTCGGCAAACACCGCCGGTACTCCGAGCCCACCGTGCTCGACACGCCTCCGCCGCCTCCGCCCATCGACCCGCGCACGTTGCCGCCGCCGCCCCCGCCGCCGTCTGACCTGCCGCCTCCACCTCCGCCGCCGGCCCCGTAAGGTCGCCTCAGAACAGCGAATGGTCGAGGTCGACGAACAGGGCATTCGGGAGCGGCAAGACGGCGCGGTCGTCGTGAACCTCGCGGCGGCCCAGGTGGTGAGCGCTCGCCTCGAGCACGGCTTTCAGGCCGAGCGCCCGTGGCTCGCGCTCCTGCTCATCGTGCCGTTGGTGGCCTTCGGGGGCCTCTGTTTTGTCGGGTTCGTGCGCGGGGCTCCGGGCAAGCTGCTCCTCTCCGGCTCATTCGGGCTCGTGCTCGGCGCGCTCGTGAGTTGGCACACGTTTCGCCGCGGCCCGGTCGTCGTGGTCGAGACCACCATGGGCACCCGACGCGTGTTCCCAACTCGTGAACAGGTGGAGTCTGTTCGCGCTTCGCTCATTCGGTTCGCGCCTCGTTGAGGCTCGAATGGCCGTGCTGGGCGGCCGTGCTGGGCACGACACCGTTTCGACCTGCGCGCATCGTGGGCCTTCGAGCCACTCACAAGGCGTGAACGCCTCAAGGCCGGCAAGACCGCACGCTCGACGGCTGACGAAACGAACGGAGGTCGACCTCTCACGGGTACCCGCGGCCGGTGAAACGAACTGGGCCGCGCGCGCCCGCGCTCTTGCGCGCTCAGGTCGACGCGCGACGTTGCGGTCGACGCGCGACGTTGCGTCTTCGAAACACGAATGAGGCGCCGACGCTCCCCAAGTCGAGTCGCGTGGTCGTTCTACCCGCGGGCGATTTTGACCGCGAGCCGCCGCAGGTCTTCGTTCACCTTGACGTACTCGGTCTTGCCGCGCTCTTCGCTCATTTGCTTCTGCAAATCGGCGCTGGCGGCCTGCGCGGTCTTCATGGCCTCTTTCGAGTCGTGAATGAGCCAGTCGCAGCCTTGAATGATGGCGAGGCGGGCGTCGAGGTCGGGCTCGCGCAAGCGCTTGGTCAATTCGCCGACCAGGGCGGCGTTGCCGCTGCGGCCCACTTCGTAGGCCGCGCGTTCACGCACGACCAGCGTCGGGTCGTCGAGCTTCTTGGCCCAGCAGCCTGCGTCGGCCTTGCAGGCCTTGGCCGCGTCGAGCGCCTTGAGGTATTTGCCGATGACCTCTTCGTGCTTCTTGGCACCGGAGGCGACGTCGTCGCAGTCTTTGCTGCCGCCGAAGTCGTCGCTCTTGCACTCGGCTTCGAAGTTCTTCGCTTCTTCTTTCATGAACTTCTCGAGCGTGGGGCTCTCGCGTTCGTCACCCAGCATGGCGATGCTCTTCATGGCCTCCATGCGGGCGTCCCACGAGCCTTTGGTGGCGGCGGCGGTCAGCTTGGGCAACGCGTCGCGGCCTCCAATTCGCGACAGCGACCAGGCGTAGGCCTGGCGGGCGGTGGGTTCGGTCTCGCCGACCATTTCGGCCAACGCCTTGGCGCCGGCTTTCGAACGTGAACGGCCCAACGCGTCGGCCGCGCGCATGCGCACGAAGAGCTGAATGTCGAGCCGGTCTTCTTTGTCTTTGAACCCGAGCATTTCGAGCAGCGCCCGTTCGGCGCGCAGGTCGTGCAGGTCGCCCAGCACCTGGGCCGACTTCGCGGTCAGTGCGGCGGGCAACATGCCGTTTTGCTGCGCCCACTCGATGATCGCCTTGTCTTTGCCCTCGGCCACCGGCACCAGCGCGTCGGCCGCAGGCGTGCCGATTTGATAGAGCGCGAACGACGACTCGACGTAGAAGCTCACGCCCTTGCGTTCTTTGAACATGGCCTTCACCAGCGTGGGCACCGCACGCGGGTCGGCAATTTCGCCGAGCGCGACAATCGCCTTCTTGGTGATGAACGGTTCGATCGCGTCGTCGCTGGCGATCTTGTTGAGCGCCTCGAACGCGTCTTTCGCCTTCATCGCGCCCAGCGCTTCGATGGCGGCAATGAGCGTGTAGTTGTCTTTGGTGTTGAGCAACTTCACCAGCGCCGGCGCACCCTTCGGGTCTTGCAAGTCACCCAGCGCCAGGGCGATTTCTTTGTTCATCGTCTTCACGTCAGAATCGGTGCTGCCGTAGTCAATGGCCTGGGTCAGCGCGTCGATGCTGGCGGCGTCTTTCTGCTCGCCCAAAATGCGCGCGATCGACGCTTTCACTTCGGGCGTCTTTTCGGTCTCGAGGTGCGAGCGCAGCATGGGCAACATGGCCGGCCCCATGTTCTTCGACGCCCGCAAATCTTCGGCGGCGCGCAGCTTTTCTTTCTTGCTCTTCGCCTCGAGCCGCTTGGCCCAGTACTCGGGTTTGGTTGGGTCGGCTTTGCAGCCAGCGAACACGAGCGAAAGCGAAACGACCGAAACAATGGCGAACTGGCGCATCGAACCCCCTTACGCGTGAAGAAGACGAGGCTCCTTAGTACAGCCCGCGCGCGATGGCGGTGCAGAACGAGAAGCCCCGGCCATCACCGATGCTGCGTTGCGGCACACAATAGAAAAATGCACTGATGGCGTGTGTCGGTCGCCCCCTCGCTTTCGCCCGAAATCACCTAAAATAGCTCAATAAAATCAAATTCTTAAATTGGCGTTGCCTCTCTTGAATTCTCACAGATCGAGCTTTCGCTCAAACACTAGACAAGGCCCCAAAACGTAGGTTCTAAACCAAAAGCCACGTTCACCATTTTTTGGAGCTTCGCGTGAAACTACTGACTCTCACCGGCCGAACCATTCGCAGCGCGCTCTCGACGGTCGAAGCGCCCAAGCTCTCGGCGACGGCCGACGCGGCCCGGGTCGCCCTCAAAGAAGACCTCTTCGCGGTGGCTCCGGTCGCGAAGACGCCCGTCTCCGAGTTGGCTTCGGGGGTCACGAGCCTCGCGAAAATCGTCGACGCCGAAACGGCCTATGCGTTTCCTCCGAACTTCGTGAACCGGGTGCGGGCGCTGATGGCCAAGGCCGGCATACCCGCTCGAGACGCGGCGACGAACAACATGCTCAACGCGCTCTTGCTGCGCGAAGACAAACCCAACACCGCCGCCTTCGTGCGCACCGTGATGGAAACACCGGGCGCGCTCGACGAAGCGTTGGCGAACATTGCCCGCTACACCAAGAGCCCGACCAACGCGATCTTGCCCGAAGCGGTGAAAGACGTGCCGGGCGCGTTCGACCGCGTGGCGTTCTTGCCGTTCTTGGGTTCAGAAAAATTGGCCGCCGGCCTCGCCGCGGCCGTGAAGAAAGACCTCGAGCTGAGCGGCGAACAATTGCGCGAAGCCACCAAGAGCGGCGTCGGCCCCGACATCACCATCGTCGGTCAAGGCCCCACGGGCGCGGTGTTGGCGCGCGGGCTCGCGGGCGGCCTGCCTGAGGGCTACAGCGCGGCGGTCGTCGGCGGTGAACCCACGTTTTCGGCCGGAGCCCAGTGGCGACTCAATTCGCCCAACCGCGCCGTGACCGGCGACGAATTTCTCGGCCCGGGTGGGCCCCTCAACCCCATCGACGACCGGCTCACCGACGGCGACTTGTCGGGCGCCTATTACGCTGACGCGAACGTCATCGACCGCATGGCCAAGCTGAGCTTGCACGCCAGCGGCCTGCCCGTGCTCACCGATTCGGTCACCCGCATCGTCGGTAACCGCGAAGGCACCTACACGTTGCGCACGGCCTCGGGCGCCACCATTCAGTCGAACGTCGTCGCACTCGCGGCCGGCTTGGGTGACAGCCCGCGCCCGCTCGCCACGCCCGAGGGCACGAAGTTCGTCAGCGACCAGTACGAATTGGTGAAGACCGCCATCGAGCAGGCCCGGGCCGGCAATTCGAAGGGCCTGCGCAACTACCCGCTCTTCACCAGCACGCTCGACTTCTTTCGTGCCCGCGAAGAACTCAACGACCCGCTCGCCATGTTCGCCACGTCGGCGACCGCGGCCGACGTCAAGGCGCTCAAGGGCGAACGAGCCGGGGTGTCGCGCCGGGTCGCCGCCAGCTTCAACGACTACATCACCCGTGCGCTGTACCGCTCGAAGACGAACGTGGCGAAGGTGCCCGACGGCGCCCCCGCCCAGAAGGTCGTGGGCGTGGTGGGCTTCGGCGACTCGGCCCGCACCGCTCTCGAAGCGGTGACCGGCTTCGGCCCCGACACCCGGTCTCCCCGTCAGCTCAACGTGGTGCCGAAGCTGTTGTGGTTCGTCGGTGAATCAGGCCCGGCCGACTGCGCCGAATTTTACACCGGCGACCTCGTGCGCGGCTTCGACGGCTTCAACAAAGCGCTCCAGGCCAGCGGCACCAACCTGGCCCGGCTGCTGCGCGCCCGCTTGGCCAGTGTCGCCGCCGAAACGCGCAGCAACCCGCAAGAATACGTCAAGCGGTACCTCGCTGAATTTCAGAACCTGCTCACGACGCAAAAGCCCAAAGAATACTTCGACGGGTTGCTCGAGAATTCGGGCCTCAGCGAGCAGGAGAAGCGCGCGGCCTTCGGCGTGTTTTTGCAAGAACGCGACGCGGTGCGCCCACGCTACAACCAGCTCGTCATACCCATTGAAAAGGGCCAGATCGAACTCGTGCAAGCGCGGGTCAACGACGCCGCGCCCGTCAACATCGAAGGGCAGCCCGAGCGGCTCGCGCTCACGTTGGGTGACGGCTCGGTCGCGTTGGTCGACCACGCGCTCGACGCGCGCGGCAACGTGAACGACGTCGCTTCGGTCGTTCGCGACCTGACGGGCCAAGACAAAGACCCCTTCAACAACCCCGAGAAGTACGACGTGCTCGAAGTGGTCGACCCCGCGGGCAACCGCCGCGTCGTCGCCAAGCAGCTCAAAGGCGAGGGCGTGCTGCTCATCGGGCCGGCGTCGGGCGTGGTGGCGAACAACACGACGAACGTCGGCGCCAACAAGGTGTCGATCTTCTTGAACCGCCCGCTCAACGAGCTGTCGGCGGCCGCGTTGGTGAACGAAGTCATTACCCGGGTGCGCGCCCAACGCGGTGACCCACCGGCGGGTGAAGTCTCGCCGCTCGAAGCGACGCTCGCCGAGTTGCAGTCGGCCAAGACGCTCGACGTGCGGCTCAACCGCCGCGGAGAAGAGGCCGTGAAGCTGGGTCGGGCCGACGAGTACCTCCGCAGCTCGCTCGACCGCGACCCGTTGGCCCACCAGACCGACTTGAGCCGCATTCTCAACGACGTGCGGGTGGTCGGCGCCGACGAAGGCGAACGGCTCAGCATTCGCATTTCTCCCGACGCGAGAACCCGGCTGCAGCTCGAAGCGCCGACGGCGTTGTTGCCGGCCCTGCGGGAGTGGGTCGCGACCCGGGCCGCGACCGACTTCTTGCGTTCGGCCACCGACGGCGGGCGCTCGGTGTCGATCGAGCGTGAAGTCGGTGCCGACGGTCGACTCATCAACGTTGAAACCTGGCTCTAAGCAAGAAAGCGAGTTCACCGTGAATGTCTTCGTGCATTTGAAAAGCAAGCCGGGCCAGAGCGCAGAACACGTGGGCCAATGGTGGGGGGCCGCGCCGGTCGGCGGGTCGAGCCCTGAGGGGTTGGTGCTTTTGTCGCTCGACGTGTTCGACCAACAAGGCGAAGCGGGCGCCCAGCTCGGCCCGCACCGCGCCGCCCTCATGCAGGCCCTCCGTGACGGCTTCGCCGCCGAAGAAGTGGCCGCCCTCTCGGAGTGGGAGTTCGAGTTCATTTCGAACGGCGCGCTGCTGAACGCCGTGGCGCGCAAGCAGGGGCTGGTCGTCACCAGCAAGACCGGCATCATCGCCGCCGCGCCGTGGCCCGAGGTGTTGTCGGCCGCGACCCTGCTCGACACCGTCAACGTGGCGCACGCCACGCTCGACGCCGCGCTCGCCGCGCAACGACCCGCGGGTCACCACGCCGAAGTCTGGTCGTAAGTTTCGGTGGCGGTGTGGGTTGAGAATGCAGCACCGGGTGGAGGGCGACGAGTGGTTCTCGCTTGCAAGGAGTTGATGTGAAACTGTTAGGCCCAACGGGCGCCAGTATTCGTGAAGCGTTGTCGAGAATGACGCCGGTCGCGAGGCCACTCGACTTCACCCGCCGCTCCGACTTGCCTTTGGGCGCACTCACCGCTGCCGACACCTTTGCTTCGGCGCGCCCTCAACCGGTGGCCTTGTCGTCAATCGCGTCTGGGGTCGCCGACCTCGCGGCCCTGGCCGACCCAGCCCGGGCCTACGCGTTTCCTCAGGCGTTTTTGGGGCAATACGAGCAGCTGCTCACGAAAGCGGGCTTGACCGCGAACCGCGAGACCGCGAACGGCCTGCTCAACACCCTGCTCATTCGCGAAGACAAGCCGCACACCGCCGCGTTCGTACGCACGGTGATGGAAAATTCGGGTGCGCTCGACCAGGTGCTCTCGAACATGGCCCGCTACGTGAGCAACCCCACCAACGCCATTTTGACCGAGGCGATCAGTGACGTGGCCGGCGCTTTCGACCGGGTCGCGTTTTTGCCGTTTCTCGGGTCAGAAACGCTCGCCAACGGCTTGTCGGCGGCCATGAAGCGTGACCTCGACCGCGGCGCCCAGCAGCTGCGCGTGGCGGCCGAATTGGGCGTGGCCACCGACGTGACCGTCGTTGGGCAAGGCCCCAGCGGCGCCACCTTGGCGCGCGGGTTGTCGAACAACCTCTCGTCTGACCTCACCGCGGCGGTCATTGGCGGCGAGACCACGTTTTCGGCCGGTGAACAGTGGCGGCTCAATTCTCCGACCCGTGCCGTGCGGGGTGAACAACAAGGCCCGGGCGGGCCGCTCAACCCCATCGACGACCGGGTGGCCGACGGCGACTACGTCGGCGACTACTACGGCCGAGCGAACGTCATCGACCACATGACCAAGGTGAGTTTGCACTCGTCGGGGTTGCCGGTGCTCACCGACACGGTCAGGTCGCTGGCGAAAAACCCAGAAGCCGGTGGCTATACGCTCACCACCGCGTCGGGCGTGGCCCACCGAACCGACTTGGTCGTGCTCGCGTCGGGGCTCGGTGACGGGCCGAAGCCGCTCGACACGCCGAATGGCACGTCGTTCGTGGGGCAGCAGTACACGCTGGCGAAAGCCGCCATTGAGCGGGCGCAAGCCGACGGTGACCTGTCGGGGTTGACCCCGTTTCCTCGGTGGGTGAGCACGCTCGACTTCTTTCGGGCCCGAAACGAGTTCAACGACCCGCTGGCGATGTTCGCCACGGCCGCCAACGCCGGTACGCTGAAGCAGCTGACCGGCTTCGAAGGTCGCGTCATCAACGTCGCGGCCTTTCAATACCAGGTGCTCGGCGGCAACCGCGTTCTGCGGCTCGCCGACAACGGCGTCTACGACATTTCGCAGTTCGGTGGTGAGGTCAGCCGCGGCTTGAACGAATTTTTCCAGGCGCAGCGCAGCGAGAGTGGGGTCGGCGGTGAATATGCCGCACGCGCGCTGTACCGAACCCGGCAGCCCTTGGCGCAGGTCGCAGACACGACCGTGGCCCAAAAAGTCGTGGGCGTGGTCGGCTTCGGCGACTCGGCCCGCACGGCGCTCGAGGCGGTGACGGGGTTCGGCCCCGATTCGCGGTCGCCCCGGCAACTGGGCATTGCGCCCAAGCTGGTGTGGTTCGTCGGTGAAAGGGGCCCTCGCGACTGCGCCGAATTCTACACCGGCGACCTCGTGCGCGGCTTCGACGGCTTCAACCAAGCCCTGACCGCGAAAGGCGGCCCCGACCTCGCGAGCCTGTTGCGCGCGCGGCTCAACGCCGTGTCGAACGGCACCGACCGCGAGGTCATCGGCGCCTACCTCAACGAATTTCAGCGGCTGCTGACGACGCAAAAGCCCAAAGAATACTTCGACGAGCTGCTGCGCGACTCGGGGTTGACCGAGCAAGACCGGCGCGAGGCGTTCGGGGTGTTCTTGCAAGAACGCGAAGCGGTACGGCCCCGGTACAACCAGTTGGTCATACCCATTGAAAAGGGCCAAATCGAGCTCGTGCGCGAACGGGTGACCGACGCCGCCCCCTCGACCGCGGCTGGCGTCGAGCGGGTGCTGCTCACCCTGGGGTCGGGCAAGCAAACCTTGGTCGACCACGTGCTCGACGCGCGCGGCAACGTGAACGACATTCCCCAAGTGCTGGGCGAGCTGGCCCGGGGAGACCGAGACCCGTTCAGCAACCCCGAGCTGCACGAAGAAATCGAAGTCGTTGACCCCGCGGGCAACCGCTTGGTCATCGGCAAGCGGCTGCGCGGTGAAGACATTTTCGTCTTCGGCCCGGCGTCGAACGTGGTGAAGAACAACACGACCAACGTGGGCGCCAACAAGGTGTCGATTTTCTTGAACCGCCCGCTCAGTGAGTTGGGTGCCGAGGCGCTCGCCCAAGAAGCCGTGCTGCGGCTTCGCACCGGCCAGCTCGGCACCGCCGAAGCACGGGCCGCCGCGGCCACCCAGCTCGAGGCGCGGCTCGACGCCTTGCGCGCGAACGAACAGATCGTCGTCGACCCGGCGACACGGGTCGAAGCGCCGCCGCTCGCGCTCAGGGCCTTGAGCCCCTTGGCCCGCAGCCCCCTCGAGCGCGACCCGTTGGCGCACCAAACGAGCCTCAACGAATTGCTCGGTCGGGTGCGCGCCGCCCCCGAAACCGCGGCTGGCCAACGGTTGACCGTCACCATCGCTCCGCTGGGGCCTGACAGCGTCGGCATTCGGGGCCCGCAGGGGCTGGTCGAAGCGCTGCAAGGCTGGGCGTCGTCGCGGCCGGCGGCCGCGTTCTTGCGGTCGGCGCTCGCGGGCGGCCGGCCGGTCACCATTGAGCGGTCGTTCGACGCCCAGGGCCGCCTGGTGCCCGTGGAGACGTGGATCTAAGCTGTCGCCCAAGTGAAAAAGGAAAGCGCCATGAACGTCTTCGTGCACGTGCAAACCAAGCCCGGGCTCACCGCGGCACAGGTCGAGCAGGCGTGGGGAGCCCCGTCGTCGCAGCCCGTCACCGCGGGCGCCAGCGACTTGGTGTTGCTCTCGGTCAACGTGTTCGATGAACAGGGGGCCCCCGACGCCGCCTTCGCCGCCCACCTGCCGGCCGTGGTGAATGCGCTCAAACGCGTCTTTGGCACTGACAGCGTCGCCGAGCTCGCCCCGTGGGAATATGAATTGTTGTCGAACGACGTGCTCGTCAATGCCACCGTGCGAAAGCAGGGGCTCGTGTTGACGCTCAAGAATGGCACCGTCGCCGCCGCCGCGTGGCCCGCCTCGCTCGACCCCGACTCGATTGTCGAAACCGCGCGCGCCGCCGCGTTCACGCTCGACGCGGCCCAAGCCGCCCGCGGCCCCGTCAAGACCGAAGTCTGGTCGTAACCCCCCGCCGCGGCGCCCGAGCGGCTATACGCTCGTGAACATGCGCATCGTGTTCATGGGCACCCCCGAATTCGCCGTGAAGTCACTCGAGGCCTGCTTGGCCCTGGGTGACGTCGTGGCCGTCGTCACCCAGCCCGACAAACCCAAAGGCCGCGGCCGCGAGGTGACGTTTTCTCCCGTGAAGACCCTGGCCTTGGCCAAAGGCCTGCCCGTGCTGCAGCCCCTCAAAATTCGCGGCACGTCGTTTCACGAAGAGCTTCGCGCCTTTGATGCCGACGTCGCCGTGGTGACCGCGTACGGCAAGATTCTGCCGCGCGACGTGCTCGACGTACCGAAGCACGGCAGCGTCAACGTGCACGCGTCGCTGTTGCCCCGCTTTCGCGGCGCCGCCCCGATTCAGTGGGCCATTGCCTCGGGCGACCAGAAGACCGGCGTCTGTCTCATGCGAATGGACGAAGGCATGGACACCGGCCCCGTCATCGACCGCGCGGAGCTGGCCATTTTGCCCACCGACACGTCGGCGACCCTTCACGAAAAGCTCTCGGCGTTGGGGGGCGAAGTGCTCAAGCGGTCACTCGGCAAGTACGTCAGCGGCGAACTGGTGCCCGTACCCCAGCCGAGCGAAGGCGTGGTCATGGCCCCCATGATTCGCAAAGAAGACGGCGTGCTCGACTTCACCAAGCCCGCCGCTGAACTCGAGCGGCGGTTGCGGGCCTTCACCCCCTGGCCTGGCGCGAGCACCTGGTTCGAGGGGGCGCTGCTCAAAGTGCACGCGGCCAGCGTGGTGCCCGGGCAAGGCGCCCCGGGCGTGGTGCTGGCGAGCGGCCCCGAGGGCATTGTCGTGGCCTGCGGGCAACAGGCGCTGCGCTTCGAGCACCTGCAGCCCGAAGGCAAGCGCGTCATGCCGGCCAAAGACTTCTTGGCCAGCCGACGGGTCGAGGTCGGCTCGAGGCCGTTTTCTTCAACCGGCCAAACCCCGACCCCCGAACAAGGGTAGAAGTGCGTCATGCGCGTCTTGGTGCTGCACGGCCCCAATGTCGATTGGGTCAAAGCTTCGTTCGATTCGCTCAACGCCGAGTTGGCGGCGAAGGCCGCCGCGCTGGGGCACGAGCTGGCCGTCTTTCAGGCGAGCAGCGAAGCCGCGCTCGTCGACGAAGTGCACCGTCGCCGCGACTGGGCCGAGGCGGTCATCGTCAACCCGTCGTCGCTGGCGCCGGTCGCGTACGCCTTGGCCGAGGTGCTCACGTTGCTGGGCAAGCCCGCCTTCGAAGTGCAATGGCCGCCCGCCCCGCGGCGGGTCAGCGCCTTGGCCGGTTCGGTCGAAAAGGTGTTCGAGGGCTCCAACGCCTACCGTGACGCGCTCGACGCCGTGGGCAGCGCCCGAGCGCCCGCCGCTCCCACCGCGACTCCCCCGAACGTCGCCGCGCCGCGCCCGGTCGCGTGGTCGCTCGCTTCGCGCACCGGCAAGTCAATTGGCCGCAAGCCCCGCCCCGCCGAGCCCGAAGCCCCGAAGAAAACCCTCGGGCGCACCGCGGGCTCGGCCGTGGCGGTGCCCACGGGCCCTGCCACGCTCAGCCGCGCCATCGTCAAGGCGAAGGTGAGCGAACGGCTTTCGGGCAAGCTGGCGCCCGAGGCCCTGGCCAGCTGGGCGCGCGCGCAGTGGCAAGCCCTGGTGAACGGCGCGACCGTCGAGCCGGGCGCCAAAGACACTCTCGAAGACGTGTTGCTGACCTTGGCCGCTTCGGCCAAAGCGAGCGACCACGCCCTGCTGTCAACCATCGCCACGCTCGACCGATGACCAAGACTTCTGCCAAACGCCCGCCCGCCGCGAAGCACCGAGGGCCGCAGAGCGCCCGTGCGCTGGCCATTTCGGTGCTCGCGCGCGTCGCCGCCACCGACGCCTACTTGAACGTCGTGCTCGATTCGGTGCTCGACGAATTTCAGCCGGCCGACCCGCGCGACGCGGCCTTCGTGACCGAGCTGTGTTACGGCACCATGCGGCACCTGATGGCGCTCGACTACGCCATTCGCCTGCACTGCGACCGGCGGCTCGAGACCCTCGAAGACAAGGTGCTGGCGGCCCTGCGGCTCGGTGCGTACCAGCGCTTCTTCATGAGGGTGCCTTCGCACGCGGCGGTGTCAGACACCGTCGAGGCGCTCAAAGAAGTTCGGCTCGAGCGCGCGGCGGGGTTCGTCAACGCCATTTTGCGCAAGCTCGCGGCCCGCGACACGTTGCCCAAGCCCGATTCGTCAGACCGCGCGGCCGACCTGGCCATTGCCGAGAGCCACCCCGAGTGGCTCGTGCGCCGCTGGTTTCGCCAGTTCGGCCCGGAGCGGGCCGAGGCCATGGTGGTGGCCGACAACGAGCCGCCCGCGGTCGTGGTGCGGGTCAACACCACGAAGCTGGGCCGCGACGAGCTGCTCGCCCAGTTCGCCGAGGTCGGCGTGAAAGCCCGCGCGACCACGCTCTCGAAGCTGGGCGTCACGCTCGAAAACCCCGGCAAAATCGAAGAGCTCTATGGGTACGCCGAGGGCCTGTGGCAGGTGCAAGACGAAGCGGCGCAGCTGGTCGGCGAATACGCCCACGTGCCGGCGACGGCGCGGGTGCTCGATGTCTGCGCGGCGCCGGGCGGCAAGTCGTGCCACCTCGCGCAAACCAACCCGGTCGTCTCGCTCGACTTGCACGCCAACAAGCTGCCCAAAATTCAAAGCGAGGCGAAGCGGCTCGGCCTGGCCGACCGGGTGAAGACCCGCGCCTGCGACGCGACCAAGCCGTTGCCCGGCGACCTGGCCGAATTCGACGTCGTCGTCGTCGACGCGCCGTGTTCGGGCTTGGGCACGCTGCGCCGCCACCCCGAGCTGCGCTACCGGCGTTCTGAAAAAGACTTCGCCGAGCTGACGGCGCTGCAGCGCGAAATTCTCGAGAACGCCCAGCACGCGGTGGCCCCCGGCGGCCTGCTGGTGTTCGCGGTGTGCAGCACCGACACCACCGAAGGCCCCGACCAGGTTGAAATGTTCTTGCGCTCGCACCCCGAATTCACGAGCGAGCCACCGGTGCAGAGCGCGGTGGGCCACCTGCCCACCTGGCAGGGCTACTTGCGCACCTTGCCCGGCCCCGAGGGGCTCGACGGTTTTTTCGCCGCGAGGCTCCGCAAAATGTATTGAGCGCCGGTCGCGGCTTCGCGCTAGACGAGACGCCTTCTTTCGGGAGGCTTCATGTCTGCATCGGTGATGTTGTTGGCAGTGGTGCTCAGTGCCGGCGCGGCGGGCTCGACCCCCGGCGCCACCAAGCGCCCTTACACCATTCGCGACCAGGTCGCGCTCAAGCGGCTGTCGGGGTTCAAAGTGTCGGCCGACGGCACGAAGGTCGTGCTGCAGGTGCGCACCACCGACCTCGACGCCAACCGCGGCCGGCAAGACCTCTGGCTCGTCAACGTCGACGGGTCGGTCTTTCGGCGCGCGGCGGCACCAGCCAAGTGTGGCGGCTGTTTCTCGACGGTGGCGAGCCCGTGCAAGTCACCAAGTCGCCCGTCGACGTCGACAGCTTCACCCTCGCGCGCGACGGGCTGTGGCTCGCCTTCTCGGCGGCGACCTACCCCGAGTGCGACACGCTCGAGTGCACCCAAAAGCGGCTCGACGAGGCCGCGAAAAACAAGGCGTCGGGCAAGGTGTACGACCAGCTCATGGTTCGCCACTGGGACAGTTGGGGTGACGGCCGGCGCAACCACGTCTTCGCCCAGAAAATCGACAAGGGCACCCCGGTCGACGTGATGAAGAAAATGAACGCCGACGCGCCGTCGCGGCCGTTTGGCGGGGCCGACGAATACACGTTCACCCCCGACGGGCGCGCCGTGGTGTTCACCGCCCGCGACGTCGGCCGTGAAGAAGCGTGGAGCACCGACCTCGACCTGTTCGTCGCCCCCGTCGACGGGCTCAAGCCGCCGCTCAAGCTCACCACCACCAACCGGGCGACCGACACGAACCCCCAGTTCTCGCCCGACGGCAAGAGCATGGCCTGGCTGGCCATGAGCCGGCCCGGCTTCGAGGCCGACAAGCTGCGCCTCATGGTGCAAGCGTTGCCCGGAGGCACCGCCAAGAGCCTCACCGACTCGTTCGACCGCTCGGTCGCCGCCTTCGCGTGGTCGAACGACTCGAAGACCATTTACGCCTTGGCCGAAGACCTGGGCCAGCGGGGCGTCTTCGCCGTCGACGTGGCCACGGGCCAGGTCTCGAAGGTGTTGAGCCAGGGCACCGTGTCGGCCGTCGAGCAGGCGGGCGGGCAGCTCGTGGTGGCCTACGAGTCGCTCAAAGGCCCGAGCGACTTGTACTCGCTCTCGCTCGACGGCAAAGCCACCCTCAAGCCACTCACCGCGCTCAACGCCGACGTCATGGCTCAAGTCAAAATCGGCGAAGCCGAGCAGTTCTCGTTCAAGGGCGCCAACGACGACACCGTGTACGCCTATGTCGTGAAGCCCGTCGACTTCGACCCCAAGAAGAAGTACCCGCTCGCGTTTTTGATTCACGGCGGGCCGCAAGGCACGTTCGGCAACGACTGGCACTACCGGTGGAACCCGCAACCCTACGCGGCGCACGGCTACGTGGCGCTGATGGTCGATTTTCACGGGTCGACCAGCTACGGCCAGGCCTTCACCGACGCCATTCGCGGCGACTGGGGCGGCAAGCCGCTCGAAGACTTGCAGAAGGGCCTCGCCGCCGCGCTCGCGAAGTACCCGTTCATCGACAAGAACCGCATGTGCGCGCTCGGCGCCAGCTACGGCGGGTACATGGTGAACTACATCGCCGGCGTGTGGAACGAGCCGTGGAAATGCCTGGTCAGCCACGACGGCAACCTCGACGAAGTCATGGCCTACTACGACACCGAAGAACTCTGGTTTCCCGAGTGGGAGCACCAGGGCACGCCGTGGGAAAACAAGACCGGCTACCAGAAGCACAACCCCATTGACCATGTGGCCAAATGGCGAGTGCCCATGCTGGTGGTGCACGGCGGCAAAGACTACCGGGTCGTCGACACCCAAGGCTTGTCGACCTTCACCGTGTTGCAGCGGCGCGGCATACCCTCGCGGCTGATTTACTTCGCCGACGAGAACCACTGGGTGCTCAAGCCCGCCAACAGCATTCAGTGGCACGACGCGGTGCTCGCCTGGCTCGACCAGTGGGCGCACAACTGACCCAGCGGTCATTGGGAGGCGCACACGCGCCTTCATCGGCTCCAGAAAACTTGCGGTCTGATCGCCGCGTGCGAACCTGAAAAAGTTGCACGCGCCTCGACTTCAGCCTCACGGCCCCAGTGAACGGAGTGGTCTCGGGTTTGCTACCCGAACCCACGTCGCGGGTAGCCACGGGAGCCCCCACATGAATCGCCGTTTTCGATTTTCAACTGCACTGAACGCTGTGTTGTCGGCCTGGGTGGTCGTGTTCATGACCTTGGGCGGCCCGGCGTTGGCGCAGTCGAACCTGATACCGGGTGTGGGTGGTGGTGTGCCCCCGAAGGTGCTCATCATTTTTGACACCTCGACGTCGATGCGGCGCCTGCCGGAGACCGACCTCTCGACGAACCCGTCGGTCACGCCGATCTTCTCTGAAGATGGCGGCATCGTTCGTACGCAAGACTATACGAACGACGACTTCAACCCGGCCAGCAACGGCTCGCCCGACGGTGGCTGCGCGAACCGGTTCTGCATTGCCAAGCGGGTGCTCTACAACACGATGCCGACGTACGCCGACTCGATTCAAATGGGCGTGGCCGGCTACTACCAGTACCGCACCCAGTGGACGATGCCCGCCGGTTCAACCGCTTGCTACTACGACGTGCTGGCGGGCCCGGGGAAGAACCAAACGTTTACCGACACCGCCACGGGCTGGTCGACCGCCACGGCCCGACCGAAGCCGAACCAGACCATTTGCTCTGACATACCGCAGAACCAGTACACGTTTACTCAAGTCGCGGTCGACGGCGGCAACCCGGTGTTGTGTCGTGCCTACCGGCCCCAGGCCGGTGGTGGCCCGTACTCGAACATGGGTGACACGAACTGCACCGCCACCAACAACTTCGTGCTCGACGGTGGGGTCGACTTCTTTCCCTACGGTACGAACGCGACCAACAGCAACGCCTGGGTTCAGATGGCGCGTGGCGCGACTTGTACCGCGGGCGACTTTTATTGGCGGGCCACCGGTGCCACCACCGGCGCGTTCGTCGCCGCTGGCACCCTGATCAACTCGAAATTCTGGAACACGTCGACCAACGGCGGCAGCGGTGCCACCCCGGTGATGAGCCTGTACAAACAAACGGGCGCGAGCTTCGCGGCCACCAACATCGCTCCCTGGGGTTCACTGACCAACGCGCAGACGGCGTGCAAAACCTCGAACGGCGCTTGCCGCATCACCGTGACGACCGACCAAACCCGAGGCGCCGACAGCGAACTCAACGTCGTGTGGATCTACGCCGACGCGGGTACGTCGATCGACGGGGGGACGGGGCTCACGGGGCCTTTCACGCGTGACGGTGGCAGTGTCTTCGTCGCCCAAATGACCCGACCCTATGACGCCGGCTGCACCTGGCCCGACGGTACGACCGCCGTCAACGGCACCGACCGGCTCTTGTGGTCGACCGCGGGTTTCGGGGCCGTGCCCGGTGGCATGGCGTGCACCAACATTGCCGCTGGCAGCGCGAACCTCAGCGAAGGGTGCCGCGTGCGCGCGGCCGGCACGACTTCGACGGCCGCCGCGTGGACCGACCCCACCCCCGCCGCGTATTATTCAAAGGCCACTCCGAGCGCGTACACCGGCACCTGTACGGCGACGGGCGCGACCACCAGCATTCCCTGGCAGAACAACGGCCCGTACACGGTCACGGT
>JBGAIY010000060.1:0-25085 GCA_044225205.1 Myxococcaceae bacterium
ATGCGCACCGGCGCGCGCTCGGCCGCCGACACGAGCAGCTTCTGCAATTCGGGTGGGGTCGCGTTTTGCGCGGGCACCGCGGTCGACAAGACGAGGTCGACGTCGGCCCATTCTTCACCGGTGACCTGCCGCACGGTCGCGTAGGTCGAAAACTCGACGGTACCGACGCCGTCGCCTCGGGCTTCGTACACCGGTACCCACGAAGCGCCGCCGACGACGTAGCTCAGCGCCACCTCGGCTTTCGCGCCGGCGGGGCACGACACCAGCACGTCGACGACGTGCGACTGTTTGCTCGAGCCTGACTCGGCTACCGCCAACTCGGCGCGAAGGTCTTCTTCGCGGCGCGCCAGGTCGCGCAGCTGCTGACTCGCGGTCGCGTCGCTGTTCGAGGCGGTCACCGAGGCGGTGAACGTGGCGTCGAGCGCGACCTGCCAGGCCTTGAAGTCGGGCTTGTCGTGCACCATTTCTCGAGAAATCGCGGCGGCGGTGAGCTCACCCAGCCGGGTGGCCGTCTGTTGTTGCTGCTGTGCTCGGCGCACGGTGTCGGCGAGCGCCCGCCCTTCGTCGTGGAGCGCCTCGAGCTTCTTGTTCAACGCCTCGATTTTCGGAGCGAATTGCTCGTCTTGGGTGACGAGCTCGGCGCGCAAGCCGTCGACGGTGCCTTCGGTGATGCGCGCCCGAAATGAATCGGCTCCGGCCGACGGCGGTATGCCCTCGAAGTGCACGTTCGCATGAGGGCCGCAGACGACGGTGGCGACGCGGGTCACCTGCGCCCGGTCGGGAAAGACGACGACTTGGTTCGGGGCGGTCAGCGACGCCGGTACCGAACTCAAGAGCAGGGCGGCGAAGATCATGGAGTCTCCGACTGGAAAAGCCGCGACCCTTGCGGCCGTTTCAGCGAGTAGGTGAACGACAAGCGCTTCGTCTCTTTCGCGGCGAGCGAGAAGCGCCACTCGAGGTGACCGGTGCGCGAATCGGCCGAGGCTCCGGGTTTGGAGTCGAGCAACTTCACCTCGACGTCGGGTGTGTTCGAGAGCGGCCACTGGTCGGCCACCCGCAACGCAATGGGTGCCGAATACGGGTTCACCACCTCGATGGTGACGGTGTACGTCGAAACCTCGTCTTTCGAGAAAACGCCTTGCGTCGAGTCGACGACCTGCACGTTGCGAACCGAGGTCACCGCCCGGTCGATGCCCAGCGGTAGGGTGAACGGCTCTCCCGGAGACACGAGCTTGAGCGACGCCGCGCCCGCAGGGTCAGCGCCGACGAAGAGGTGGGCGGGGCCTCCTGGCAGCACCTGCGTCGACGGGTTCTTGAGCTGGGCCACCAAATACGTGTCGGCCGACACCGCGGGGAACACGGTGCGTTCGACCGTCACCGGCCAACGCGCAGACCACAACGGCACCCGCCGAGCCCCCTGGCCGCTGGCGATGGTCTCTTTTTGCAGCGACGCGAACGTCAAGTCGTAGCCGCCTGCCAGCGCGATGGGGCTGTCGGCTCCGGAGCTGGGGGGCTGCCACCCGCCCGGAGCGGCCAGGTTGAACGACGCCGTCTCACGAACGGGCTCTGAGAGTTCCGTCGAGTTGAAACTGAATGAAGAACCGGTGCTCACGGTGATCGACTCAGCGCTCACCCGCTCGGGCACCAAGCGCGCGTCGACCCGAACGGCTCGCTCGTCGCGAACGACGACCCCTTCTCGGTTGTAGGTTCGGTAGCCTTCTCGTTCGAAAGCCAACCGCCAGGGCGACTTCGGCAGGCCCACCATTCGGTACGAGCCGGCCGCGTCGGTGATGACGGTCTGTTCGGTTCGCCCCGCTGAGGTCGCCGAGACCACCACGTCGGGTACGCCTCGCCCGGTGTTCTTGTCGGTGACGGTACCCATGACGACGCCGGGTGCGTTCGGCGACCCCGACGGCGCTGCGGGCTTGGCCTCGGCTGGAGCGGCCCCGATCAGCGCCAGGAGCCGGCGGCGCACCTCAGGTTGCTCAGCCCCTGACCCGTCGCTCACCTTCGGCGCGGCCGGCGGAGGCGCGACGACGTCGGCCCGAGGCTGCGGAGCGGGAATGAACCGCTCGGTGGTGCCGATCTTCCACGTGGGCAGCTTCGGCATCGTCACCGCGTTCGACGGCAGGGCGGTCGACAGCACCAACGAGGCATTCGCCCAGTCTTCTCCGGTCGCCTGAGAAACCACTCCCGCGAGCGCAAGGGTCACGACGTTGGTGGCGGGCTGAAGTTGCAGGTCCCACGTCGGGGCCCACCGGGCGTTTCGCGCGACGTAGGTCAGCGTGACGGTGGCGACCGCCGGGCCAGCCACTTGGGCGCTCACCCGCCACCCCGAGGCGGTTTCGGGGTTGCCGAGGGCGCGGGCCTTGGCGGCGGCGCGCGACCGCGCTTCGGTCAATTGGCGGTCTTGCGCTTCACGGTCTCGAAGCCGTTGCTCGACCTTGGCGCGCTGGTCGTTCGCGAATTGAAAAACCGCGGGCCACGACGAGGCATTGAGCTTGGGCAACGGGTGGGTGGCGTCGAGAGGCGCCTCGGCGGGCACCAGCTTCTCGAGCACGCCGCGCTGCTCTGACAACGCCTTCACTTCGCCACGAACTCGGGCCTGCTCGAGCTCGAGGGCGTCGAGTTCGGCAATCAACGCCTTCGCGTCGGCGGTGCGAAACTCGCCCGGCGTCACCCGGTCGATGTCGACGCGCCGCACTTCGGCGCCCGAGGCCTCGACCCGAATCGACGCGACGTCGACGCTGTCGGGCAGCACGGGCCACTCGAGCGTCGGCGAGGCGGCGACATTCAGCTGAGCCGTTCGGGTGACCCGGGCCTGGTCGGCAAAAACAGTAACCGCGGTGACCGGCGCGTCGAGCGCGCCAGCCGCCACCACCACCATGAACTCGGCAAACATGGCAGTGAATGGCGCGAGCCCCCATTTCGGTGAAGATTCATTTTCGGCGGGTCAAATACCCAACAACATCAAGCGGGTAGAAGAACCTCACGGCATGACCTCGAAGCACGCGCGCGCCGGCAACGTGCCGAAGAACGCGGGCGTCTTCATGACGCCTTGCGCTGGCCCTGCGTCGAGGGGCGCACCATCAAGCCACCTTCTTGAGACCCTCTGGCGCCCCCCCAAGCTCCTCGCTCGGTCAGCATTCGGGCGAGTCGGCGCACACTTGGCTCAATTCGCCCTTTGGCGTGAAGCACCCTGACCTCGAGCAACGCCGCGTCGTTGTTGTTGAGAATCAGCTGGCGAGCTGGCGTCTCCCGGCCGACTTTGGAACGCGGCAGAATCGCGACACCGCGGCCGGCGAGGGCCGAGCGCTCGAGCAACGCGTAGCCCATTGAACGGGTCGAGGCACGGCGAAGCCTCACGCGGCCCTCTCGAAAGAGACGAACGGTGGTGCGTGCCAGGCCGCATGCGTCGGGCATCATGAGAATGGGGTGCGACTCGATGGTACGCAGCGCAATCGGCCCGACGTCTTGCCCGGGCGCGCCAATCACCCACAGTGGCTCTGCGTACATGGGCAGCGCGCGAAATGAACCTCGAGACGTCATCGGCGCGAGCGCGAGGTCGAGCGCTTTGTGCCGCAGCCCCTCTTCGAGCTCGCGAAGATTCAATTCAACCAGTTCGACACGGGCGCCGGTGGTCTTCTCGAAGTCCTCCAACACGGGGTCGACAACGTTTGCGTCGACAACGGGCGAAACGCCGACCCGCACGACCGGGGCTTGGGTCTGGGCGTGTGCCGTCGCGAGCCGACGAATGGCCTCGTCGGCGGCAACCAAACGAGAGAGGGCCGCGCGCAAGGCACGAAATGTGGCGGTGGGCGTCACCGAGCGCGTCGTGCGCTCAAACAAGCGAAGGCCGAGTTCGGCCTCAATTGACGCCACTCCGTTCGACACCGTTGCTTGGCTCCGACCCAACTCTCGCGCGGCCTTAGAAAACGACGAGTGCTTGGCGACGGCGAGCAGCTGGCGTGCTTGGTCAGGAGTCACCCCAGCGACGGTAGCACTCGGTGGGTCTGCCATTCATTCAAGAAGCAAATAAGACTTATCGAGCCGCGACCTCTACCGGGTGACGGTGACCTGAAGCATTTCTTGGCCACCGACGATGTCGTCGGCCACACCGAGGTACTCATGTTCAACCCGAAATCACTTCTTCTCGGAGCCCTGATGATGACCACCACCGCCTCAGCTGCTGAAGCCTCACCAACGGCGTTTCTCGAAATTACCTTGAAGGTCGCAGCGAAAAATCGACCCGCCGCAGCCGCCGTCTACCAAAAGTACAGAGCCCCGTTTCTGACGAAGGTTGAAGGGGCGAAGAGCAAGCAGCTGCTCGTGCGCGACGAAGACGTTCAGGTGTTGCACGGCTTCGACACGCCCGAGCACGCCGCCGCGTACCTCAAGAGCCCGTTGTTCAACGACGACGTCGTCAAGGCGTTGGCCCCGTTGCTTGAAGCGGCTCCCGAAGTGCGCGTGTACGCCGCGAAATAGAGAAATGCGTTTCACCGCCAAGGCCATGGCAACTGCGGTCTCGTCCATCGCGACGGGGTAGCTCGACGAGGCGCCGAAGACCTCGCAAATCGAAGCGCAATTGGGTCGCATCTGTCGTACGCGGCACACCAATGAGGGTTCGACGACTCGTGGTGCTGGGGCTGCTTCTTTCGTGCGGTCGAACGCAGCTGCTCGCGCTGCAGCCTGACGGCGGCGTGGTTCTCGGCCCGCAGCTGCCGGTCGCGGTCGTCACTCCCGAAACGGCCGACCTGCGCCTCAACGAGGTGGTCGTGCTCAATGGCTCGGCCAGCTACGACCCTGAGGGCGAGCCGCTCACCTTCGAGTGGCTCGTCGTCACCCGCCCGGCCGCGAGCGCGGCCACCTTCTTCGGCGGGGTGGGCCTCAAGACGCAGCTGCAGCCCGACGCCCCCGGCACGTGGGAAGTGGGGTTGGTCGTTTCAACGCCTGACGGCCGCCACAGCCCCCGCGCCCTGTCGAGGTTGCAGGTCGCCGGCCCGCTGGTCGACGCGGGAGTGCCTCTCGACGCGGGCCACGCGCTCGACGCGGGCACACCGCCGACGCTCGACGCCGGCTCACCGCCGACGCTCGACGCGGGCACGGGCGCCGGGACCGACCTGCTCGACCCGAACGAGGTGTACCTCGCGGGTACGCTGTCTGAAGGGGCCTGCTACCGCGACGCGCTGGCGCCGGTCTTGTCGCCCAACACCGCGAGCGCCGGGTTCGACTGCTATTTCGACGAACGCTCGGGCGTCGTGAACCCCACCACGAAGCGCTTGCTCTACACGAACACCTTCGAGGGCGTCATTCGCGAGTACCACTGCGACGACTGTGCCGTGAGCCCCAATGCCCCATACCCACAGAACGTCTTGGCGAACGACACGCCGCGCACAGCGCCGTGCCCGTCGACGATGATGGGCGACCTCGTGACTGGCTTCTTCGTGTCTCCCGACGGAGCGGTCTTTCACCGATGCACGTATTCATACGCAACGTGGCGAGACGAGACCGGCGCCGCGGTTTTCGACAGCGCGAATGATTCAGTCTCGGCGTGGGGTCGGGGCGAGGTCTTGGTCAGTGACGGGCTGGGGCTCAAACGGGTCGTGAGTCTCACCGACGGCACCCAGCTCGCGGTCACCGGGTTGCCCGCGGGCCACCAGGTTTTGACCACGCGGTGGAAAGAGCCGAACGCGTTTCGGGTGGCCGTTCACTCCAACGGCAGCGACTTTCTGTACGAACTCGACGTGCTGACCGGCCACGCAACGAAACTTGGCGAGTACCCCGCTTCGCCGAATCTTCGTGCGTATGAAAGCGCCCGCCTCGACCCGGCGGGCCGGTTGTATGCCTTTGGCGGCAAATCGGCACCGAGCTTCAGCGACGTCGTCATTCGCCGCTCAACCGACGGTGAAAACGCCATTGTCTACGACGAAGACACCTGGCCCTTGGTGCGAATTCACATCTCGGCGCTCGTGACGGGCCCGTAGGCCGCTGCGACGTGGGCGTCAGTCATTCAGCCCCGAGCATGGTGCGAATTTGCCGAGCGGTCGGGTCGCCGGGCGGCGCGACCTCCAGGTAGCGGAGGAAGTATGCGCGCGATTTGTCGGTCGAATTCGAATCGAGGTTCTGGGTCGCGACGGCCGCGTAGGTGGTGGCAATCAATTTGATGCACCTCAGGTCATCGGGGTCGAGCTCGAGGCACTTGTGCAGAGGCACCAAAGCATCGGAGTACCTTTTCTGACTCCGGAGGTACCTCGCCTCTGACACCAGCTCTCGCGAACGCGCGGTCGGAGGGTGCGCGAGGCGAAGCCCCACTGGGCTGATCGACTCATGCGCAAACTCTCGGTCGAGCTGCGCCAGCGCGCGCAGTTCGTTGTCAGTGAGATCGTCAAACTGTTCGTTGAGTTGAATGATCTGAGTGAGCGTACGAACCCGTCGTGCGCAAACGACGTTGGTCGTGGCACAGCGCATGGCGAGGCTCAGAGCCTCGTCGAGGTTGCCACCCAGGTACGCCGCTTCGACGGCGCGCAACGGTTCGTTCGACGCTTCTGCGGCGGGTTGGGTGGTTGATGGCGCCGCGGTGGCAGCCGCCGTCGCGCGTTGGTACAGCACACTCGCCGTCACGATGGAGACCAAGAGCGCCGCTGCCCCGATGACTTCGGCCGGCAGCAACGTCTTCTTTCTCGCGAATTGCCGCTCTTGCATGTCGAGCCGCGCCAGCTCAGTCACCAGGCGCGACCGGCCTCGGGCCACCGCATCGCCCAAAGGCGCGCCGGTCTGTCGATGACGGTTGAGAAACGCTCGGCCGTCAGACGACACGTCGGGGAGGTCGGGAACTTCGTGGCTCATGAGGCTTTCTCCGCTGCTCGTTGGAGCGAGTGACTGAGTGCCGCCCGTGCCTGGCGCAGCCGCGAATAGACGGTGTTCACGTTGAGTTCGAGCATTTCGGCGACCTGGGGCGCGGTAAATTCTTCAAGCTCCATGAGCACGAGCACCTCGCGCAGCGCGCCCGGCAACCGCCCCAAGACTTGTTCGAGTTCTCGCCACGCGAACGCCTGCTCGAGCCGAACGTCGGGAGGCAGCCCCGGGTCGACCAGTGCGTCGTGGAGTGCGGCGCATGCCTCCTCCGGGCTCGACTCCACCAACGCCTGACGCCTCCCCAGTGAGCGGCGAACATTCGCGGCGACGCCCACGGCAATGCCGAACAACCACGTGCTCACCTTCGCTTCATGGCGAAACGAATCGAGTCGAACGTACGCGGTGACAAAAACATCGTGCACGGTGTCTTCAACCTGCTCGGCAGGTACGCCCAGCCGCACGAGCGCTCGCCAGATCTGTCGCGCATGCGCGTCGTACAAGCGGGCGACCTGCTGAGAGCGCGAAGACGTCATCGGGCAGAACGATTGGCTCACACAACAGTGAGTGTCGTCACCTGCGGCTCCCGTCACACGTTGTTCAAGAAGCGTCAGTGCTCGCCCAAGCATTCGATTTTACTGGGCGAACGAGCGGAGGCGCTGGTTAGTCGAAGAGCCGTGCAAGCCAAGGTGAGAAGCCCGCCGCGAAGCTCAATGCATTGGCGAGTGCAGACACGAAGACGCCTCGAGGCACGTCTCGGGGTCGCGACATGAACGCATACGCGGCAGCCTCGAGCACCAACGCCAGCACTTCACCCACGATCACGTGTTGTTCATTCAAGCACCGCGCCTTCACCAGCACGAGATTCAAGAACAGGTTGGTCGCGGTGGTACTGAATGCCGCCACCGTGGCCATCTTGCGGCGCTGCCCTGGGTAGAACGAGGCGACCACCGGCACTTCGATGACCAGAGTCACCACGAGCGCCGCGAGCCAAGCGGGCATCACGCGCGCTTCCGCCTCCGCGCCATCCACGCGAGCGCTCCCGCGGCGAGAACGACCTGAAACAGCACGACCGTCGTGCCCATGCCCGAGCAGCCGCAGCCAACACACGCTCGGTAGTGCTCGTTCGGCCACGGCGCACCCGCGGGGTAGGCCGTTGGTGCGCCGCCATCGACCGTACGCGTACAGGCCCCCAACTGACTCGAGACGCTGGCCGGTTCCCAGGAGGGCACCGACCCTCCGCACCCTCGTTGGCTACAGTCATACGGCGTGGCGAACCCATACCGGTAGCTGCCCGGTGCGACACACTCGTCTTGGTAACAGTCTCCATCGCTCGACGAGAGACAGGCGTCTGCGACCTTCACCACCTCGCCGGTCACGGTGTTTTGGCGCAGCATGCCGCCGCGGGTTCCGCAGACGCTTGGCTCCCAGGGGCAGATGCGCACGGTATTGGCGTCAACGTGAACGTCGTAGCCCGAGCCTCGTGCGCAATTGGCTCGCGCCTCAAAGGCGAAGGTCGAAAGCAAGAAGACGAGCAGGCTGCGAGTCGCGGTGATCATGACGGCGGCGCTATGCGCGTTGCGTGCCAGCTGTTTCTCGAGTGAGGGCCTTCACGACGAGCGTGGCTTTCGCGACATTCTCGCCAGGGTCGCCACCTGCGCCCTGCCAGTCAGCGGCGTTGCGCGCGCGAAGCGTGCTTCACCACCACGGCCCGCTGCGGCTCGTCGACGCCCAGGTGGTCGAACGTTTGCGTCAGCCGTCGTTGGTTCGAGAGCGACGCAAAAATGGCTTCGAGCGCGTCGATGCGCACGGCGACGGGGCCCAGCCACTCGTAGCCCCACGCCCCCGCGTCGCGGCCCCCCATCACCTCACGCCCGACGACCGCGACGCGAGGCACGCCGGCAGGTCGAGGCTCGTCATCGAAGAGCGCGGTCAGCATGGCGCGACGCTCGAGCGCGGCCGCCGTGGTCGCCCCCTCCACGACGAGAAACCGCCAACCCTGCCGCACCCCGAGTTCGTCGAGCCGGCGGTGCGACTCCGGGTCAAGCAAGCGCACCTGTTCGAGCAGCGCCGCATCGGTCTTCACGATGCCGAGCCCCCGCGCAAAGCGCCACGCGATGGCCCGCAAGGGGGCGGCCCGGCCCTCGGCGGTCAACGCCTCGGCGGGGAAACCGCCCATGGCCTGGGCCACGACGTCACGCGCGCACGCAGCGAGCCGCCGCTCGAGCCGCGCCCGTTGCCCTCCATTCCACATGTCGCCGTCGGCCAACGCGATGCCGGGCTTGAGCCGGTCGCTGCCTCGCACGAGCCGGCCGAGCGCCTCACCGTCGAACGAAATGCCCCCCGAGGCGTCGATGTGCAGCGCCTCACCCTGCGCCTCCGTGGCTCGTTGAACGAACTCCTCCAGGCTCGGCCCGGTCTCGACGAAACGGGCGAGCTGAGCAAAGGGGCCGCTCGCCGCCGCGGCCGCCACCACCGGGTGCCGACGCCTCGCGCCCTGCGTCGACCGTTGAACAAAGCGCTCCACGAGCCGCTGGTGCAGCGCGTCTCCGAGCGCGTCTTCGATGGCGCGCGTCTTTTCCTGCCAGTGCGCGGCGTCGCTCACCCAGGCCGACCGGTGAGAAATGTACGTCCACGTGCGAATCGCCTCGAGGCGGGCGGTGAGCGTGTGCAGGTCACCCTTCAGGTCATCGAGCGGCGCCTCTCTGGCGGAGCCAGTCTTCGCGCAGCCGCCCGTGCCCCTTGCTCAATTGCAGAAACACGTCTTTCACGATGCGCACATGCTCGCCCAACAGCCCCTTGCGAAAGTCGGGTATGCGGCACACCTCCCACAGCAGGGCGACGCCGTCGGGGTCGGCCGCGAGCCCCGCCACCTCGTCGTCGCCGGCGAGGGCTTTGAGCGCGTCCAAGTCGTCGGCCCGCTCGACGCGGGTGAACAGCTCCTGGTCGGGCGCTGCCGAGAGTGAATCGAGCAGCGCGCTCGGGCTTTTGAAGTCGAGTTCGACGCTGCGCCACACCAACCGCTGCACCGAGGGAAACCGGTGGGCCTCAATGTCTGAGACGCTGCGCGGGTCGAGCGGAGGAGCCGACGTGAGCGTGCCGAACTGCCCGTTCTGCACGTGACGGCCGGCGCGCCCGGCGATCTGCCCCAGCTCGTCGACGGCGAGCGGCCGGTGCTCGAAACCGTCGAACTTCGAGAGCGACGCAAAGACCACGCGCTCGAGGTCGAGGTTCAGCCCCATGCCGATGGCGTCGGTCGCCACCAGGTATTGCACTTCACCGGCTTGGTACATGGCGACCTGGGCATTGCGCGTGCGCGGTGACAGCCCACCGAGCACCACCGCGACGCCGCCGCGGAGTTCTCGCAACGCGTGCGCGAGCTCGTAGACCCGCTCGGTGGAAAAGGCGACCACGGCCGAGCGCGGGGGCACGCTCTTGAGCGACCGCGCGCCGAAGCTCGTGAGCGAAGAGAGCCGCTCACTTCGCCGAAACGTCACCTCGGGCAGCAACACCCTCAACGCTTGGCGCATCGACTCCGCGCCGAGAAACCAGGTCTCTCGCCGGCCCCGCGCGTGCAGCAGGCGGTCAGAAAAGACATGGCCTCGCTCGCGGTGCGCGCAGAGTTGAATCTCATCGACTGCGAGAAAGTCGACCGGCTGCCCCACCGGCATCGCCTCGACGGTGCAGACCCAATACGCCGGGTGCGGAGGAACGCGTTTTTCTTCGCCGGTCACCAACGCCACGCGCGCCTCGCCAACGCGCGCCGACACCCGGTCGTACACCTCGCGCGCGAGCAGCCGCAGCGGGAGCCCGATCATGCCGCTGTCGTGCTCCAGCATGCGCTCGATCGCGCGCCAGGTCTTCCCCGTGTTGGTAGGGCCCAGCTCTGCGACGAGAAGGGAGTTCGACTTCATGACGGCGGAGGTGAGACTACACCGACCGGCCCGCGACTCGCGCCGTTGTCGGTGCCGACACAAATGAGGTGAGACGCGCACTCAAGGCCGGGCAACGCATCGAGCGATGAATTCGTTCTCGGCGCTCCGGCGGCCCTATGGCCCACGCCACCGAAGGCGACCACCCCGATCGAGCGCGCACTGCAGGTCACTTCGGTACGGCACGAAATGCCAATGCCCATTTCCGCCCGTGGTCTTCTCCTCGGGCGATGAGTCGGTTGGCGTCGAAGAAACCACCAACGACATCAAGGCGATGGCCTCGGTCAGAGCGCCAGCCGCCGCTCGGCCGCCGAGAGCACTTCGGCCGGCGCGCCCAGCCGACTTTCACGCACGCAGGCCTCGGCGAGCTTCAGGTCGTGTTCGTCTTCTCGAGTCAAGCCGCGCTCGAGCAACACGTCGGCGGAGTGCTTGGGGGAAGCGACGGCGTCAAACGCCGATGGGCCCTTGGCCTTGACCGCGTACGCCGCAGCGACCGCCCGAAACGCGTAGCCGAGCGCTTCGCGTTGCGAAGCTTCATCGAGCGCGGGCCACACCAACCGAACCGCGGCGCTGCCGGTGATGCCGTGCAGCAACACGATGTCGTTCGAGCCGTCATTCACGTAGAGCCTCGCCGCGGCGGCAACGAGCTCGGTCAGCGCGTCGGCCGGTGGGTGCGCGGCGAAGTCGACCGCTTCGACCGAAGCGGCGAAGGCGCCCAGCTTCTTCACGGCCTGTACTTGCTCTGAAATGAGACCATTCGGCACACGACTGGCGTTGGGCACCAACGGCACCTGGGCCAACGCTTGCGCGACGGTGAGGCCCGACTGGGGCGACGCGCCGGGTGCCCCCGGCAGCACTTCATGGCGGGCCGCCCAGAACCCCAAGCCGTGCGCCAATTCGAGCCGGCGGGCGGGGGTGTCTTCGCGTTGCACCGCGCGAAAGGCGTGGGCGGCGCGCAGAAAGCCGTGCCACCCCGCGGCGAAAAAGCCAGGCCCCAGCAACGGCCACGCTTGGGCGAAGACTTGCGCCGGAGTGCTGCTTTGCAGCTCGGCGGCGAAGGTGGCGACCCAGTCGAACCGTCGGCTGTAGTCTCCGAGCGCGGCCGGCCGAGCGGCGAGGTCGATGGCGGCGCCCGTGAGCGACGCGAATTGCAGGCGGGCGCCGTACCGCTCGACCCACGGGGCGACCAGGTCTCCCCGGCCACCGGCCGCCAGCGCGTCGGCGGCCATCGGCGCGTGGTTCGAGCCACCGCCGAGTTCAGGCTCGGTGCGGTCAATGGCGGCCAGCACTTCGTCGTACGACGCTTGGGCCGACAGCTTCAGGTCAATGCCGCAGCCCGCCAACACCAAGGGGCCAGCCGCCTTCAATACGCCGCGTCGGGTCAGGAGCTTCACACCCGCAAGATGCCACCGCACCCTCAAAGTCGCGTCTTCGCTGCGACGAATTCTCACCCCTGCGAACTACGGCACGAAAATGCGCCCCGGAGCCCCCGACGCCCCCGCGGCGGTATGGCAGGCGTTGCAATCGCCGTCGGTTTGGGGCGTGGCCATTTGCTTTTCGCCGCCGGCAAAGCGCAGGGTCACCCGGTACGGCGCGACGACGGCCGCCTGGCTGAAGAAATTACCCGCGGCATTCGGAGTCAACGTGATGACGTGGTTGTTGGCGTCGGTGACGACCACGGACACCCCCTCGGGCGCCCCGAGACACCCGTCGGCCTCGTTCACCTTGCCGAACACCGTACCGGAGAGCACGAAGCGCGGGCCTTCACGGCTCTGGCGGTGACACGCCAGGCACGCCAAGCCCGGGTTCATCAACTCGGAGCCTTCTTCCCCACCCGACCACTGCTGCCCCGAAGCGCACACCCCGTTCGAAACGGGTTGAAAGCCTCGAACTGCCGCACCGCCACCACAACTCAACAGCACACTGGCCGCCACTGCGAGCGGCACGGTCAACCGGTCATTCACCTGTTTTCAGACTCGGTGAACCGCGGTTCGGCCACAGCTCACTCACACAACCCGGTCGTGCCATTGCACTTTTTGGTACCACTCAGGTCACTCCACCAGCACACCCCGCCGTCGGCACGGCACGAACTGAACCCGCGGCCCGAATCGCAGCATTTGCCCGGCCCACAGTCACTGCTGCCGACGCACACGAGAGGAAAGCCGCCGTCGAACGTGACAGAAGCGCACTGCCCGGCGTCGAGGTCGCAAGCCCCCAGGCAACTCACGCACGCGGTGCCCGGCGTGCCGCTGCCGCATTGAAACTGGGTGTAGTCTGGCCGTTGCTTGCAGGTGCCTCCGGCGCAACAGCCGTCACAGTTCGACGAATTGCAGACCCCGGCGTCGGCTCCCGCGGGCGTGCAGGAGAGGCCGTTGCCCACGTACCCCGAGGTGCATTCGCACGTTCGGCCGCCGCGCACGTTGATGCAGGTCGCGTGAACGTCACACCCTCCGTGGTTGGTCGCACACTCGTCGATGTCTTGGCACGAGGCGTTGGCGCACACGTAACCGGTCGAACACGCACCGCAGGCCGCCGCCCCCGAGCCGCACTGGGTGACGGTCTGATCAGCCGGTGTGATGCAAGCATTCGCCGCGCAGCAGCCGTCGCACGTGGCGCTGTTGCAGCTCGAAGACGGTATGACGCAGGCACCGCCGAGGCACTTCATGCCGGGGTCGCACGTCGTTTCGGTCGACCCATACACGCACGCGCCCTGCGAGCACGCCCCTGTCGGCTGGTACGACCTCACCTGGGTGTCACTCACGCACGAATCGGCCGGAGGCTGGGCACACGACACCCCGCTGCACGCGTCGGCCAAGCACGCGCCGTTTTGGCACCCCTGGGCACAACTCATTTCGGAGGCGGTGTAGGCGCAGTGCCCGTCGGCGGCGATGCACGAGCCCGGGCTCGCATACGCGCGCAGGCTGTGGGCCGACAGGCACTCGTTCGCCGGAGGCGATTGGCACACTTTGCCCGCGCACGCGTTCTGGCCACACACGCCGGCCGAGCACCCGCCCGGGCAGTCGACCACCGTCACGCCGTACGTGCAGCTGCCGGCGTTGCATGACCCCAGCGTCTCGTACGTGCGCAAATGCGCCGAGTCGTTGCAGGTCGCCGCGGGCGGCTGGTCGCAAAAGACGCCCGCGCACGGCTCACCCAGGCAGTGACCGTCGAGGCACCCGTTGGCGCAAGTGACGTGCACCGGGTTGTACCCGCACCCCGAACCCGCGGTGCAGCGCCCCTGTGAGGGGTACGCTTCGAGCACGGTGGCCGAGACGCACTTCGCCGGAGGCGGCGTGTCGCACGCGCGGGCGCACCCAACCGCCTCGACGCCGGCGTCGCTCCCGGTGGTAAAAAGGTAGTGGCTTGGGTCGACGTCGAAACACGACGCGGCGGCCAGCACCACGAGCGCGACGACGCCAATTCTCGAGAAATTCGCCAAAGTCATGCGAGGCCTGACGGGCCCGCTCCCAAAACCGCGCAAAAGAGTTCAACTTTTGGCCGAAGCCCTTGAACTTGCAAGCGAGCGTCGTCGAAATCGTGTGTCAGCATTCGCCGTTTGAATGTCGCGCGCCAGGCCCAACGTTCGAAGCACGACGATGGCCCACCAGCCGGGGTCGAGCTCGTACCAGAGCAACCCCAGCCTGGCCGACCGGGGAAAGGCGTGGTGGTTGTTGTGCCAGCCTTCACCCATGGCGAGCGCGCCGAACAACAGCGAGTTGACGCCCTGCACCGCGCTGCCTTCGTTGCGCCACCGCGACGTGGCGGGCAGGTGTCGCCCGTCGTCGGTCGAATGGGTCAGCCAGCCGACGAACCAATGGCCGGTCACCGAGACCCAGACCCGCACCACCACGCCCCAGACGACCCAGCCGGGGCCTCCGGCGAGCCCGAGCGGCACCGCGCACACCAGTTGAAGCCACCGCCAGTGTCGCTCGAGCCACTGGTAGTACGCGTCGTTCGCGACGCGCGCTTCGACGCTGGGCTCGAACGGCACCGCGAAAACGAAACTGGCGTGCATCGCGTGGTACCAGTCTGTCCACGGCGAGGGGTGGCTGCGAAAAAACCAGTCACACTGCGGCTCGTTTTGAAGCGCGTCGCGCGTGTTGTGCAAGCGCACCAACCCCAAGGGCCCGGCCATGCCCACCAGCACCCCCAACGTGACGAGCGAGTATTCGAGCCAGCGCGGCGCGCGAAAGCTGCGGTGAATGAGCAGCCGGTGGGCGCCCACCGAGTGGCCCAAACACAGCGTGAAACTCGTCAGAGCCACGAACACCACGAACGCCGACCCCGTGAACGTCAGCGGGCCGAGCACCCAGGCGCCCAGCATGAACGCCGAATTCCACAATGATTTTGACGCCTTCCACTCGACTCGACCCATGCCGGCACCCCTTTTCGGCAGGTACCGAAAACGGGGCGCCTGGTTGCGCGGCGGCGCTCGGGCTTACGGCTTAGGCAGGCTGACCCCAGGCGGCACCTGATGGAGCATGCAGTGAATCGAGCCGCCCTTCTGGCTCAGCTGAAAGCTGGGTATCTGAGCGACCTTGAAACCCAACGCCTCGTAAGCCTTTTTCGCGGCCTCGTCGCGCTGCAGCACTTTCTTTCGGGTCGGGTGGTCGGGCATGTCGGCGCCGTATGACGGTATGAGCGCGACCCCGTTGACGATGACGGTATTGGTGTAGCTGAACGCAACCCGCCCCGGCTCCTCGAGCGCCATTTTCGCGCGAACGACTTTGTAGCCGAGCTTTTCGAACACCTTGGCCGTTTGACTGAGCGTCTTCTCGGTCGTGGGGTTGTCGCTCTGGGTCACCATCATGGTCTTGGGGCCGACGACTTTGGCGAAGAGGTCGACGTGGCCGGTCATTTCACCGGGCATGCGCGGCAAGATGACGACCTCCGAGACGCCCAGCCCCTTCTTCAGCTGTTCGACGATTTGCTCGCGGCTCTGGCCCGGGTTTCGCTCGAGCACCTTGTCGGAGACGAACAGGCGGCCTTGGTCGACCAACAGGTTGCCGCCCTCGAGGCTGAGCTTCACTTTCTCGACCGGCAGCTTCAGTTGCTTCGCCACCCGGCCGGCGGCGAGGTCTGACTTTTCGTAGTCGTATTCGAACTCGACGAGCCGCACCTTGCCGTCGGCCCCGCGCACGAACTCGGGAAAGAAATCGCGCGTCCACGGGCTGTCGAGTGGCAACGACTGGGTGACCAAGTCGTTCTTCGCCCGCGGCCACTTGCTCGACCATTCGTCTTCGACCGGGCGACCGAAATTGCTGTCAGACCCCAGCAACTGAAAGAGCTTCACTCCGGGCGGCAGCGCTTTCGCGACGGCCAAATAGAAGGCCTGGTTCCACACGTCGCCGTCGGCGTTGGCCAGGGCAATGGCACCGACGGGCGCCAGCTCGTGCAACAGCCCCGTCTCGGGTTTGGGAGCCGCGGTGGAAGCGGTACGGGGAGCGTCGACGCGAAGGGCCATGGCCGTGACATCTACTCCGGTTGCGAACGTCTCGGCCAGCCAGAATCAGTCGCTCACGGTGAGGCTCGCCTCGCCCGATTCGATGCTCGTGCGCAGCGTGTGGCCGTCTCGAACGCAATCGAGCGGCACCCGGTCTGGTCGACGACGCGTTGCCCCTCGAGCACGAAAAATTCGGTGGCGCCCAGCGCGGCGTCGTGGTGCCAGCGGTAGGTGGAAACCGTGCGCGTCGCGGCGAAGTCGACCGTACGCCCGCCGTCTTCTGAGGAAAAGGCCGCGGCTGAAACAGCCCCGGGCGCAGTCGCTGGGCGTCGCCGGCGATGCTGTAGTCTTCGGCGTCGAAGCCGTCTTGCGCGTGGGCGACCAGCCGGGCGTGTAGTTCCACTGCGTGCCAGAGGCGAACCGTTCGTCGAGCCAAGTGTAAATGGCTTCGAGGTAGGCGCCCTCGTCACGAGAGCCCTCGTTTGCTCCGAACTCACCGAGCAGCAGGGGGCTCGCCCACGCCAACGCCACGCCCCGCAAACGTTCGAGCGGCTCGCTCACGCTGCCGCCACCCCACGCTTTCGAGAGGTACACGCCGCTGTCGTAGTAGTGCGGCGCGTACACGATGTTGGCGTGGCTGACCTTCTCGGCGTTCAGCCCGAGCGCGTGCGGAGGGATGAAGAGCATGCGCTCGGGGTCTTGCGCGCGAATCGCCGACCCGACGTCTTCGAACAAGTCGTGCAGCTCGTAGGTCTGGCCCCACGGCTCGTTGAGGACCTCGTACCCAATGACGTTGGCGTGCGACGACAGCCGCGCCGCGACCCGCCCCACCCTGTGCAGGTAGCGGGTGCGGGCGCCTTCGGTGTCGCGGTGAAAGCCCCGCCACAGGTCGACGTTCGCCGCGTCGAAGGTCAGCTTCACGCCCCAGCCGTCACAGCGAGGCCCATTGTCGGGAGTGTGCGTCGCCATCGACGACAGCACCGCCCATTGAGGAAAGCCCTCGCCACACCCGTCGAGCGAAAACCGCGAATAGCCGTCTTGGTGAAAGTCGACGATGACGAAGAGCCCCCGTTCTTCAGCCCAGCCCACCACCCGCTCGATGTACGCCAAGTAGTCTTCGGCGTAGGCGCACGGCTGGGGCTCGAACGCCTCCCAGGTGAAGAGCAGGCGCAGCACGTTGAGGCCCCAGCCCGGCAGCGGGTCGAGGTCGGAGGCCGAACGCACGGTCGCGAAAGGAGGCACCTTGGCGTCGCCCGAGAGATTCACGCCGCGCAACAACACGACGCGGCCCGCGGCGTCTTTGAAAAACGCGCCGTCGGTGTGCAGCGGCGCGGGCACCGGCCGGGCCACTTCGGGCACGACCGACTCACAGGCCGCGAACGACGGTGGCGGCCGAGACGCCTGGCAGGCGGCCAACACCAACAAGAGCGCGAGGCGAGCTGTCATGAAGAACCGGGTCAAAAAAACGTGTACCCCACGCCGACACCCACGGTGAAGTAGTGGGCCGGCACGAGCGCGTGCAAGAACGTGAGCCCCACCGTCGCGCCCGACGAAGCGAAGAACGGCAGGTGAACGTCGAGCCCGTAGGCCCACCCGAAGCCGGGTATGACGCGCCAGCCTCGAAGCTCGTCGAGCAACCACCCGACCCCCGCGGCGACCTTCACTTCGAATTCAGGAAAGACGACGGGCACCTTGAGTTCGCAGAGCCAGGCCCCAATGGCGTCGGCGCCGCGGTCGGGGCCGAGCACCCCGCGGTTTTGAACCGCCGCTTGCATCGCCGCCACGGTCAACCCGTTCGAAAACGTCTTGCCGACTTCGAGTGTGTGAAAAAGCCCCTCGTTGTTGGCCGCGCCTCCCAGGCCCAAGGTCAGCTGCAGGTGAAAACCGTCGCGCTCGACGGGCGTACCAAAAAGCAACGACCGGTCGTTCCACGTCTTGTGCTGTACGAACGAACTCACCACGAGCAGAAGAAGCGAAGACATCTCGTTACCGCGCCTCCGCAACAGCAGTTCGGCGCTGGTCGCCCGGGGCCGTCAACGGTTGGCCCCGAAGCGTCGCAGAACGCCGGCGATTTCGTCGAGCCCGAAGTCCTCCGTGGCGTGCCACAAGGGCGTGGCGGTCACATCGCCCCTGCGCGGCCGACTCGGGTCAGCACCACACCGCAGAAGAAGCTCGACGGCTTCGCGATCGCCACGGAACACGGCGAGCGTCAGCGGCGTGTGCCCGGCCGTGTTGTACTCGTCGATGTCGGCCCCTCCTGCGACCAACGTCTGCAGTCGGGCTTCATCGCCGTGGAGTGCCGCTTCTACAACCCGCTCGAAGTCATTGGTCATGGTCGTCGCCGATCGGCTGCCCCGAATCTATGCCTGAAGCCCGGCCTGCCCAAAAGTCTCGCCCGGTGGCTCGCGGCCGGCGCTATACGCAAGCCGTGGCCAACGAACGTGCTCCCCTTGGTGCGCAACGACCACCCCTCAACCGAGCGGCGTTGATGCGGGCGATTCGCTATTTGCGCCACTTTCGGGTCGACACCGCGGGGGCCCTCTTGTCGCTGCTGCTGGTGTCGGCGACCAACCTGGCGGCCCCGCAGCTCATTCGCTTCGCCATCGACCACGGGCTGGCGGCCAACGACTGGTCGAACGTGCGGCTGGCCATGTTCGGGTTGGTGGGCGTGGCGGTCGTTCGGGGCTTGCTCAACTTCTTGCAGGGCTATTTGGCCGAACGCGCGTCGCAAGGCGTGGCGTTTCTGTTGCGCGACGAGCTGTACACGCGAATTCAGAAGCTGAGCTTCAGCTATTACGACCAAGCGCAAACCGGCAACCTGTTGACCCGGCTCACGAACGACGTCGAACAGGTGCGCACCTTCGTCGGGTCGGGGGTCGTTCAGTTGGCGGCGGCGCTGGCGATGTTGGTCGGCACCGTCGTGCTGTTGTTGTCGATGAACGCGACCCTCGGCCTCGCCGCGCTGCTGACGGTGGTGCCCATTTTCGTGGTGTTGCGGCGGTTCGTGGGGTCGGTGGGGCCGCTGTTCTTTCGGCTGCAAGCGACGCTGGGGCGGTTGAGCACCGTGCTGCAGGAGAGCCTGCAGGGGCTCAAGGTCATTCGCGCGTTTTCGCAAGAGGGGCGCGAAGCCGCCCGCTACGCCGCGCTCAACACCGAGTTGCGCGACCAGAACTTGCAAATCGTCAGCGCCATGTCGACCAACTTTCCCTTCGTGAACTTCTTCGCGAACACGGGCACCATCGCCGTCGTCGGCGTCGGCGGGTACCTCATTTTGCACGACCGGCTCACCTTGGGCTCACTGGTCGCCTTCAACGGGTACCTCGCGTTTTTGTTGATGCCGATCATGACCATTGGTTTTTTGGCGGCCCAAATTTCGCGCGCCGCCGCGTCGGCCCAGCGGGTCTTCGAATTGCTCGACACCGCCAGCGAGGTGACCGACGCCCCCGACGCGGTGACCCTGCCGACGATTTCGGGGCGGGTCGAGTTCAAGAACGTCGTGTTTCGGTACGCGGGCACCGAGAAGCCGCAGCTGCGGGGCGTGACCTTCACCATCGAACCGGGTCAAACCGTCGCGCTCTTGGGCACGACCGGCGCCGGCAAGAGCACCATCATCAATTTGATACCTCGCTTCTACGACGTGACGAGCGGCCAGGTGCTCATCGACGGGCACGACGTGCGGCACGTGGCGCTCTCGAGCTTGCGTTCGCACATTGGCATCGTCTTGCAAGAGGCGCTTTTGTTCTCGGGCACGGTGCGCGCGAACATCGCGTTCGGCCGGCCCGACGCGACGCTCGACGAGGTGAAGAAAGCGGCCGCGGCCGCGCAAGCCGCGGCCTTCATTGAAGCGTTGCCGCAGGGGTACGACACGGTGGTCGGTGAACGCGGGGTGGGGCTGTCGGGCGGCCAACGCCAGCGCATCGCCATTGCCCGGGCCTTGTTGACCGACCCCCAGCTGCTCATTCTCGACGACAGCACGTCGGCGGTCGACGCCGAGACCGAGTTGGGCATTCAACGCGCGCTCGACGCGCTCATGCACCGGTCGAACAAGACGGCGTTCGTCATTGCGCAGCGCATGAGCACCGTGCGCGACGCCGACGTCATTCTCGTGCTCGACGACGGCCAGGTGGTCGCCCAGGGCCGCCACGAAGACCTGTTGGCCAACAGCCCGCAGTACAACGAGATTTTGGGCACGCAGTTTCGCGCGAACGCCGAACCGGCGACGGTGGCCCGCCCGGAGGTCGCATGAGACGGCCCGGAGGCATCGAGTCGCTCGCGGAGACGACCGTGCAGCGCGCGGTCAACCGAAGCGCGGTGTCGAAGCGGCTGCTCGGCGAGCTCAAGCCGCACCGGCGGCTGCTGACGGCGGCGCTGTTCTTGGTGACGGTCGCGGCGGCGTGCCAGTCGTTCGCGCCGTACCTCGTGAGCCGCGCCATCGACCACGACCTGGCCGCGCGCGACACGGTGGGCTTGGCGACGTCGATGCTGGTGCTGCTGCTGGTGTACGTCGTCAGCGCGGTCACCCAGCGCACGCAGTCGCTGCTCATCGGCGGCACGGGCCAGCGGGTCTTGGCGTCGTTGCGCGAGCGGCTGTTTCGCCATTTGCAGTCGCTGCCCATTTCGTACTTCGACCGCCGCCCCTTGGGAGACGTGATGAGCCGGTTGGCGAGCGACGTTGACACGCTCAACCAGCTCTTCGCCCAAGGGCTCACCCAGCTCGTCGGCCAGCTGTTGGCGCTCGTCGGCATCATGGTGGCGATGCTGGCGCTCAACGTGAAGTTGGCGCTCGCGTGTTTCACCATCATACCCGTCATGGTGGGTACGACGGCGTTCTTCGCGGCCCGGGCGCGCGTGGCGTACCGCAAGACCCGGCAGACCGTGGGCGAGGTGAGCGCCGACCTGCAAGAGGGCATCGTCGGCATTCGCCAATCGCAGGCGTTCAACCGCACCGACGTGAACATCGCGCGGTTTCGCGAGCGCAACGCGGCGAACCGCGACGCGAACGTGTCGGCGACCGGCGTGACCTCGGCGTTTTCTCCGGCCATCGACGTGTTGTCGACGCTGGCCAACGCGCTCGTCATCGGGTTCGGGGGCTGGCTCGTCTTTCACGAGTCGCTGAGCCTCGGTTTGTTGACGGCGTTTCTGCTCTACGTGCAGCAGTTCTTTCGCCCGGTGCAACTGGCGGCGTCGGTGTACACGCTGCTGCAATCGGCCTTGGCGGGGGCCGAGCGGCTCTACGCGATTCTCGACGAGCCGGTCGAGCCGCCCGACGTGACGGGAGCGCTCGAGTTGCCGTCGCTCGAGGGCCGCATTTCATTCGAGGGCGTGTCGTTCGGGTACGACCCCGCCCGGCCGGTGCTGCACGACGTGAGCTTCGACGTGCCGAAAGGCCACGTGGTCGCGTTGGTCGGCCGCACCGGTGCCGGCAAAACGACCATCGCCAACCTGGTGCCGCGGTTCTACGACGCGACCCAAGGCGTCGTGCGGGTCGACGGGCACGACGTCACCCGAATCAAGCGCTCGAGCCTGCGTTCGCACCTGGCCTTGGTGCCGCAAGAGCCGTTTCTCTTTTCGACCACGCTGGCCGCCAACATCGCCTACGGCCGGCCCGAGGCGACCCGGGCCGAAATCGAAAGCGCCGCGAAAACGGTGGGCCTGCACGACTTCATTTCGAGCCTGCCCAAGGGCTACGACACCGTGTTGGGTGAAGCGGGCAATTCGCTGAGCCAAGGCCAGCGACAGCTCGTGGCCTTTGCGCGGGCGGTGTTGGTCAACCCCCGAATTTTGATTCTCGACGAAGCCACCGCCAACATCGACACCCGCACCGAGACGCTCATTCAGCGCTCGCTGGCGGCGCTGTTGACCGAGCGCACCGCCGTGGTCATTGCCCACCGGCTCAGCACCATCACGAACGCGAACTTGATTTTGGTCGTCGACCAAGGGCGCATCGCCGAGCGGGGCACCCACGCCGAGCTGCTCGCGGCCAACGGCCTGTACGCCGAGCTGTACCAGAAACAATTCAGAGCCCCCGAACGTACGACGGCTTGAATGGGCACTTCGACACCGCCGTGGCAGCGAAAGAAGCCGGGGGCGGCCAAAGGCCGTAAACCCTTGAGCCCAGAGGCGAAAGCCGCGGCGAGGGCGCGCGCCGAAGCTGCGGGGCGCCGCTACCCCAACCTCGTCGACAACATGTGGGCGGCCAAAGAATTCGCCTCTCGGCCCAGCCACAACGACGTTTCGAGCGACGACGACCTACCAGACTGAGCGTCACTCGCGGCCCGAAACCCTCGCGCGAACCAGGTCGACGCCATCACGCCAAAGCCCAAGACCGGGTCGACACGCGCCAAGTGAATGGTTAGAGAAGACGCGCATGCTTCGCTATCGCGCCGATCTCCGAACCATTGGAGTGCTCTGCACGTTTGCCGCGCTGTCGATTGGCGGCTGGTTGGCCAACCCTCCCACCTGGCTCTTGGTGCCGTGGGTCGTGGCGACTTGCGTCGTTTCGTGGCTGTGCGCCGTGGCAGCGCACAACACGGTGCACAGCCCCGTCTTCAAACAGCGCTGGCTCAACCGGCTTTTTCAGGTCTGGGTGAGCCTGTCATACGGCTTTCCCATTTCTGAATACGTGCCGGGGCACAACCTCTCGCACCACCGCTACATGCAGGGGCGCGAAGACGTGATGCGCACCACCAAAGTGAACTACCGGTGGAACCTGCTGAACTTCTTGCTGTTTTTCTTCGCCGTCGGCCCGGGCGTGACCATTGGCAACTACCGGTACACCCGCGCCATGAAAGAGCGCCTGCCTCAGTGGAACCGCCAGCTCACCGTCGAAATCATCGCGGTGTGGGGCGTCAAGGCGGTGTTGCTGCTGCTCGACTGGCGCAAGGCGCTCTGCTTCGTCATCATTCCCCACTTCTTTGCGGTGTGGGGCATCACCACCGTCAACTACTTGCAGCACGACGGCTGCGACGCCGAGCACCCGGTCAACCACTCGCGCAACTTCGTGGGGCGGCTGTTCAACTGGTTTACGTTGAACAACGGCTACCACGGCATGCACCACATCACCCCGGGGCTGCACTGGAGCTTGCTGCCGCAGGCCCACGCCGAGCGGGTGAAGCCGACCATCGACCCGAGGCTCGACGAGCCCTCGCTGGCGGCGTACATGTTTCGCGCCTTCATTTGGCCCGGCAAACGGCTGCGCTTCGACGGCCAGCCGGTGGTCATTGAAAACGAAGGCCCCGACCGCGACTGGGTCGCCGCCACGCGCGAAGTCGCGCCCAGCGAACTCGGTGCCATTGGTTCGGGCAGCTGACGCCGAGCCGGCCGCTACAGTTCGCCGACCCCGAAGCCAGTGAACCACGGCTCGATGCCGGCGTCGTCGAACCGGTTGGGGTGCGTACCCGAATAACCAGAGACGAAGCGGCCGGCGTCGGGCAGGTAGACGCTCGCTTCGGTTCGCCAACCGGCAGAGGCGAGGCGGCCTCGGGCGTAGCGCAAGTCACCCGCCGGAGCCGGCTTGGTGAACACCGACCAGGTCTCGCCGTCGGCGCTCTGCAGCACGTCACCCGCGCGCTTGGTGAAGAACAGCCCGTCGCCGAAGGCCACCGTCGCCAGGCCCGTGTTGTAGACGGTCGGCACGACGGGTTTGGCGACCCAGCTGAGCCCGTCGGCCGACGTGGCGACCCAGCCGCCCGCCGTCTCGGGGCCGCCGTCGACCGTCGTCGACACTTTGCCGACCGCCAGAAATTGGCCGTTGCCGTACGCCACCGCTTGAAACTGCCCAGGTTCGAACGGGGTGATGTCGTGCCAGTCGAGCCCGTTTTCGGAGACCTTGCGCACGCCGTCACCGAGCGCGAGCAGGCGCCCGGCGCCGAAGACCAACGCGTGCCAGTGGCCCGAACTGCCTTCGGTGGCCTTTTTCGATTCCCACGTGAGGCCGTCGGGTGACCGAAATGACCACGCCCCGTTGACGATGAAGAATTGGCCGTTGGCAAAGAGGGCCTGAGAGGAGTGAAAACTCAGCCCGGCCACCGGCGACACCACCTTCGTGTAGGTGATGCCGTCGACGCTTCGGTACACCCCGGGGTCGCCCGAAATGACGATGCAGTGGTTGCCAATGGCGACGCCAGTGAAGGCGTTGTCGAGCCCGTTGGCAGGCACGTATTCGTCGTGATGCCACGTGAGCCCGTCGAACGACACGAGGTGGCGCATGTCTTGGCCGGTGACGATGTAGACGAGCGTGCCCGCGTCGGCCCCGGCGTCGTCGACCGAAGCGTCGGAGTCGGTGGTCACCGAGGCATCGGTGCCAGCATCGTTCGAGGTGGCCGCGTCGGCTTCAGCCGTCGCGGCGTCGACTCCGGAGTCGGCCAGACCCGCGTCGGTGACGGGCCACGGCTGCCCAGCGTCGACGGGCGCGTCGGGCCCGCTGGCGACCCCGGCACAGGCGCCCACCGTGCCAGCCCACACCCCCAACCCCACGACGAGAGCGGCACGAGAGACCATGGTTCACCGTCAGAAGCCTCAACCCGGCCGTGAAGCTCGTTCGGCCGGCCGCCAACAACCGCGCACCATGGGCCCCGCGAATGCGCGCCAGCAGTTCGACAACGCGGTGCCGACACAGCCACACATGCCCACACTCGCAAAACGACCGCTGATCAAGACGTCTCCACTGGAGACATGGAAAAACTCCCCGCTGACCCACGGCCTGCCGCAGGGCGTGTGTGGTTCGCGAACCCACCCGCAGTCTTCTTGACCGAGCGAATGTGCACGAGCAGTCTCTCGCGCATGTTCTCCCGAATTTCGGTGATGACCCCGACCGCGACCGCGGCGATTGTCGCGTTGACTTCGTGCTCGTTCGTTCT
>JBGAIY010000061.1:0-24930 GCA_044225205.1 Myxococcaceae bacterium
GGGTGCACGAACGCGTACCCCGCGCACATCACCGCCACGGCCAACATCACCAAGCCACCGAGTTTCGACGCGTGTTCGATTTCGTCGCGCTTCTTTTCGGCGCGTCGGGCCGCGCGCCGTTCTCGCTTGGCTTCTCGGCGTGCTTGGCGGTCGAGCGCTCGGCTGAGGCCCTTTTCGACCCGCTCGGTCACCCGCTCGAGCGCCTTGGCCCTCACCCCGCGCGAACGAACCTCCCACGATTCGATGTCTTCGAGCAGCCGTCGGCCCAAGACCTCAATGCGTCGCTGCAGTTCGTCTTTCGTCTCACTCACGTGCACACCGTACCTCGCCTGAGGGGCGCCAAAAACAACGCGGGCCCTCGAGACGAGAGCCCGCGCAGTTGAAACGGTGTAACGACCGACCTGGCCGAAGCAAGGCCCCGGTTCGCTTCAGCTTTCGACGAAGCTGCGCAGCCGCTTCGAGCGCGACGGGTGGCGCAACTTGCGCAACGCCTTCGCTTCGATTTGCCGAATGCGCTCGCGGGTCACTTCGAAGTCTTGGCCGACCTCTTCGAGCGTGTGGTCTGACTTTTCGCCGATGCCAAAGCGCATGCGCAGCACTTTTTCTTCGCGCGGCGTGAGCGTGGCGAGCACCTTGCGGGTCTGCTCGGCCAAGTTCATGTTGATGACCGCGTCGTCGGGCTTCACCAACGCCTTGTCTTCGATGAAGTCGCCCAGGTGGCTGTCTTCTTCTTCGCCAATCGGCGTCTCGAGCGAGATCGGCTCCTTCGCGATCTTCAAGACCTTGCGCACCTTGTCGAGCGGCAACTCCATCTTCTCGGCAATTTCTTCAGGCGTCGGCTCGCGGCCAATTTCCTGAACGAGGTAGCGGCTCGTGCGAATGAGCTTGTTGATCGTTTCGATCATGTGCACCGGTATGCGAATGGTGCGGGCTTGGTCGGCGATCGCGCGGGTAATGGCCTGGCGAATCCACCAGGTGGCGTAGGTCGAGAACTTGTACCCACGCTTGTACTCGAACTTGTCGACCGCCTTCATGAGGCCGATGTTGCCTTCTTGAATCAAGTCCAAGAACTGGAGGCCGCGGTTCGTGTACTTCGTGGCGATCGACACGACGAGGCGCAAGTTCGCTTCGACGAGCTCGGCCTTGGCGCGTTCGGCGCGGCGCTCGCCCATGCGAATCGCCTCGAACTTGTGACGGAGCAGGTCGATTTCCATGCCCGCGTCTTCTTCGACCTTCTTGATGCGCCGCAGCGACGTGCGCATGTCGCGGTCGAGCGCTTCCATCTGGTCTTCGCCAATGGCGAGGCGCTTCTGCAGCCGCTTCGCCGCGTTCGGGTTGCCGATCGACTCCTTGAGCGACACCTTGAGGTCGTTGAGCGGCACGCCGTATTGGCGCTCGAGGTCGCGCAGCTCGTCTTCGGCCTTGTCGACCGCGTCGATCATGTCGCGCACGTAGTTGGTGATGCGGTCGATCATCTTCTTCGACAGCCGCATCTCCTCGAGCACCTCCATCATCTTCTCGCGGAGGTCTTTGTCTTCTTGCTTGAGTTCCTTGCGCTTGACCTCGGAGAGCTTCTTGCGGCCGGCCAGGTCTTCTTGAATGTCTTCAGCGTCTTTCGCGAGCTTCTTCAGCTTCTCGATCGACTTGCTGATCGCTTCGATTCGGTTGAGCTCGGCCTGGTTGAGCTGAATCTCTTTCTCGCCGCCTTCAGGAGCGCCTTCGACGCCTTCTCCTTCGACCGGCTCGAATTCAGATTCTTCTTCTTCTTCGCGCTGCGGCTCTTCGGGCGCGTCTTTGAACACTTCGCGAACGCGCAGCTTGCCAGTGCGCAGGCGCGCGGCAATGTCGAGCATTTCGTTGACCGCGACTTTGCAGTCGAGCAACGCACGCATGACTTCTTTTTCGCCGTCTTCGATGCGCTTGGCGATTTCGACTTCACCTTCGCGGGTGAGCAGCGAAACCGAGCCCATTTTGCGCAGGTACAACCGAACCGGGTCGTTCGACTTCGCGCCGGGCTCGTCTTGCACCTTCTCTTCTTCTTCTTCTTCTTTCTCTTCTTGTTTCTCTTCTTCGACCGCGACGGTCGGCTTCACTTCGGTCTGTTCGACCGACTTCTGCGCGTCGACGATTTCGACGTCGTTGTCGCCGAACATCGACATGACGTCGTCGATTTGATCAGGCGAGACCACGTCGCCGGGCAGCGCGTCGTTGACCTCGTCGATGGTGACCGAACCCTTTTGCTTGCCGGCCTCGAGCAGGTCGCGAACTTCTTTGCGCTCGGTCAACGGCTCTTCTTCGACCTCGTCGGCCTTGGCGTCGGGGTCGACTTCGGCGTCGAGCATCGACGCGCTGGCCGCTTCTTCGATTTCGTCGCCGTCGACTTCTTGTTGGCCCTTGCCGCGCTTCTTGAGCTTCTCGCGGGCAACCGCCATGGCGTCGGCCGCCTTCACCGCTTCGGCCGCGTCGGCGCGAACCTTCGCCGCCTTCTCGTCGCGCTCTTTTTCTTTTCTGTCTTTCTCGTCAGCCTTCTTTTTCTTTCGAAGGTCCTTGTCGGACTTTTTCGAAGGCGAAACTCCCCGTGAAGGCGTGGACTTGTTCGGCATTTCGAAGACTCCCCGTGAAGGGTAAACGGGCAAACGGGCAAAAGAGCGACCGGCTGTTACCTCAGGAGCCGGCCCTGTGACAAATAACCGCTGAAACTTCAACGTCTGATCTGCTCATTCAGTGACAACGGCTCACTGAAATTCATGACTCCCGGGCTGGCTCATTGACCGGGTTCATGCAAGTTATTGATTTGACGGCGAATTCTTCGCGCGACCAGCAGTGCCAGCGCCACTGAAACGAGCCAGTTGGCCAGGTCGTTGCCGCTCGTACACCCGCAGCCCGTTGCTGGGCCGGGGCCGGTCACGCCGGCATCGGCGTTCAAACCGGCGTCTTGGCCTCCGCCACCGCCGCCAGAACCACCCCCGGCGCCTCCGCCAGAACCACCGCCGGCGCCACCGCCAGCCCCGTCGCCGGCGCCACCGCCAGCCCCGCCGCCGGCGCCACCGCCAGCGCCACCGCCCGAACCTGCGTCGTGGCTTGTACCGGCGTCGCTGCCAGAGCCGCCACCAGCGCCTGCGTCACCCAACGAGCCGCCACCACCACCGGCGCCGCCACCCGTACCGGCGTCGCTCGGCTGCGACATGCCGCCCCACGGCCACACGGCCCCTGCGGCGGGAAATTCGACCGCGCCCCAGTCATTCGTGCCTGATCGCGCGGTGCCGAAATAGTCGTCGGTCACCAGGGCGAGGGCAGGGCCTTTGTCTTTGATGCCTGAGGGGGCGGGCCCTTGCGAGAAGTCGAGCTGGGCCGGGTTCGCGTAGAACTTCGCGAAGTCGGTCTCCGACACGTTGAGCGCGTTGTCGCTCGCCGACACGGTGCCCGAGATGCCGCCACTGAAGACGTTGTTGTGCACGCCGATCGACCCGGTGGCGCCGGCAATTTGAATTTGCAGCCCGGGGCTCGAGCCGTACACGGTGTTGTTCACGAACGAGCTGCCGCAGGCCACCTTGGTGTGAAAGGCCGAATCGTTGACGTTGATCACGAAGTTGTTTCGCGCGACGCCGCCAAAATCTTCACAGGTGCAGAACGACGCGCCCGAATTGCCGGTGGCGCAGTATTGCGGCCCGGTACCACCGCCGCCGAATGAAATGCCCACCTCGGCGCCGCTGCCGTGCGGCAGGTCTTTCGCGCCGATGACCAGGTTCTTTTCGATGACGCCGTCTGACGTGCCGCCCTTCAAGAAGATGGCGTAGTGCACGCCGTCGCGCGCGTAGTCGTGCACGTAGTTGCCGACGATGCGCCAGCGCTTGCCGCCGACGAGGTCGATGCCGGTGCCGCCCTCGCCCATGTCGGGGCTGGTGTTCTCGATTTCAGAATTCAAAATCGCGCAGTCTGACACCTCGGTCGAAGGCGTGCGGTCACCCTTGATGTCTTCGCCGAAGTTGCTCACGTGCATCGAGCGGCCGATGAAATGATCGGCCGTGGCTTTGATGTGCAAGCCCGCGGAGTCGACGCAGCCCCCCGTGCACACGCCGTTGAGCCAAATCTTCTCGACCACCCAGTATGCGTGGTTGATGACCAGACCCTCGAGCGCGTCGACGTCGATCTTCGTGCCCGCCACCGACTCGCCCGACAACACGATCGGCGCTTGGGCCGTACCGGCGGCGTTCGTCCACACGGCGGCTGACAGCGAGTAGTGCCCGTTCGCCACGTGAATGGTCGTACCCGCGGTCGCCTGGCCAATGGCGTCGATGAGCTGCTGGCTCGTCGACACATTCACCTCGGCCGCCTGCGCGGCGCTCGCCAGCATCACCAGAACCAGCGCTTCGCCCATCACGGTTGCTTTCGCCATCATTGCGGCTCCTTGAATGAAAGACGTTGATCGGTGCGGTGCCCGACTCGTTGCATTACCGCCGAAAGACGCGAAAGAATTGACTATTTTTGCGCCAGGAGCTGCCGTTTGAGGGCCAACAGCTGGCCGCGTTCTTCGAGCAGTACCCGTGCGTCGGCGGTCAGTTCATTCACCCCAGGCACCTGCCCGGTCTCGCGCGCGATGCGCTGGAGCTGCTCCTCAATGGCCCGCAGCTTGAGCTTGCGACAGACGGTGCCGAAGGCCTGCTCCATCGACGCGTCTTCTTTGGGCAACAGGTCGTTCGACTTCTGCAGCGACGCCTTGAGCACCTCCGACGCCTCGTAGAGGCAGTCTTCGGGCGCTTGCCCCGATTGGAGCCCGGCCACCAACGTGCGCACGCCCATGTGCTTCAATTCATCGGCCACGCGAAAGACGTCTTTCGCGAGGAGCGCTCGACTGCGCAGCGCCATTGCCGCGAAGGCCGACTCGAGCTGATCAGGCGGAGTCTCTTTGACTTGGCTTGCGCCCGGTTTGGGCACGGCTTTCACCGGCTGGCTCGGCTTGCCGCGCATTGCGGTCTCGAGCTCTGACGCGGGGAGCCCCGAATGGCGGGCCAGCGCCCCGAAGAACGCACTGCGCACCAACCCGATGGGCAGCATGGTGGCGATGGGGCGCAGCCGCTCGAGCGCGGCCATTTTCGCCTCGAACGACGCGGCGGGGCCTTCGGGCAAGACGGTGCTGAACAGGTGCTCGGTGAGCGTCGACGCGGTGCTCACCAGCTTGTGCACGGCCTCGGGGCCGACCTTGCGAGCCCAGGTGTCGGGGTCTTCTCCGTCGGGCAACACGGCGACTCGCGACGACACCCCCGCGGCCAAAATCGGCCCGGCCAACCGTTCGACGGCCTTGCGCCCGGCTTCGTCGCCGTCGAGCAAGAGCACCAATTCTTTGGCCTCGAGCCGGTGCAAGAGCGCCAAGTGCCCCGGCGTGAGCGCGGTCGAACAGAGCGCGACCGCGTTCTTCACTCCGGCTTGGTGCAACCCGATGCAGTCGAAGTAGCCCTCGCACAACACGACGCTCTTCTTCTTGCGAATTTCGTCGCGGGCCAGGTCGGTGCGTCTTTCGAGTTGAGATACTTCGGCCCGTCGTCGCCTTCGAGCAACCGCCCGCCGAACGCAATGGTGCGGCCCTCGGGAGACCGAATGGGAATCATCAACCGGCCCCGAAACATGTCGTAGTAGCCGTCGCCCTTTTGCCGCGGAGAAACGAGACCCGCTTTTTCGCCGAACGCGAGCAACCCGTGTTCGCGCAGCTTGTCGGCCAGGTCTGTCCACGCCATGGGAGACCAGCCCAACCCGAAGGCCTTCATCACGTCTTCGGTCAGGCCGCGGCTGCGCAGGTATTCGCGCGCGTGGTGGCCGACCGCGGGGTCCCACAGGTGTTGTTGAAAGCGCTGGGCGGCGAAGTCGGTCGCCTCTTTGATCTGCGCTTTTTCGCGCATGGCCGGGTCGACGGCCGACTCGAGGTCGATGCCGAGCTCTTTGGCCAGGTCGCGAACCGTGTCGAGAAACGTCTTGCCGAGCAGGCGCTGCGCGAAGCTGATGGCGTCACCACCGGCCTGGCAGCCAAAGCACTTGAACCGCTTGCCTTCAGGAAAGACGTAGAAACTGGGCGATTTTTCTTGGTGAAACGGGCACAGGCCCTTGTAGCTGCGGCCCGACTTCTTGAGCTCGACGCCGTGGCGCTGCACCAAGCCGACCAAGTCGACCCGCTCGCGAATTTCTTCGATTTTCGACTCGGGTATCACCTGGCTTCAGCAGTTAACCCAATTTCGCCAACTGTGCCTTCACCTCATCGCTGATGGCGCGGCCTTCGGCCTGGCCTTTGAGTCGGGGTGTAATGATCTTCATCACCGCGCCCAAGTCTTTGATCGACTTGGCCTGGGCCTCGCCAATGGCCTTCACCACTTCGGCGGTCAGCTGCTCGGCGCTGAGCTGGGCAGGCAAATAGTTCTGCAAAATCGCCAACTCGCCGGCTTCTTTGTCGGCCAGGTCTTGCCGGTTTGCTTTGGTGAACTCGTCAATGGCGTCGCGGCGCTGCTTCACGAGCGAGGTGATGACGCCCAAAATCGCGGTGTCGTCGAGCACCTTGGCTTCGCCTTCGACTTCTTTGTACTTGATGGCGCTCTTGATGTTGCGAATGACGTCGGTTTTCACCTGCGTCTTGGCGCGCATCGAGTCTTTGAGGTCGGCGTCGAGTCGTTCACGAATGGTGGCCATGTCAGAGGCTCCGGGTGACGGGTTCGGTCTGGGGTGTAGCAGGTCCAACAGACAATCGGAGGTCGACCAGACGGCCGACCTCCGAAGGTGCTGACAGCGCAAAAGCCAATGTCGCGTTTAGAACTTCTTGTTCTTCTTTACGGCGCGCTTCTTGGCCGCGATCGACTTCTTCTTCTTCTTCACCGAGGGCTTCTCGTAGTGCTCTCGCTTGCGAATCTCCGAGAGAATGCCGGCCTTCTCGGTCGCCTTCTTGAAGCGCTTGATCACGGCTTCAATCGACTCACCGTCTTTGACGCGAACTGTGGTCATCTGAACTGTCACCTCCCCTCGTCAGACTTCAAAAAACGCTCGGCGTATGACCCAGCGGGAGGCAAAACGCAACCGTGAATCAGGAACTCTTCGCCCAGACGGTTTCTTTCCTCGCTGACTCGAGCGTGTCTACCGCGCTCCGGTTGTTGTCAAAGCCGCTCGGGCCGGCCGACCCCGACGAAGACAACAATTGGAGCGGCGTCGTCGAGACCATGGCGAACATTCGGGCCGTGCACCGCGCCGGCTTGCGCGACCCAGCGGTGCTCGCGGCTTTCGCCCGCCACGCCGCCGAGCCCGAAGTCGTCGACCTGTTCGAAGCGCTCCCAGCGCCCGTGGCCCACGCGGCCTTGACCCACGCGCTCCACACGGCGCCCGCCCTTCACCTCCAACACGCCGAGGCCGCCCGGTCGATGTTGGGTCGACTCGACTTCGAGTTGAACCCACCGCCGGCCGTTCCGGTGGCGACGTGGTCGGCGCCGTTCGGCCGAGCGACCAAAAAGTCGAAGAAGATCAAGGCACCAGAAGTGGCCGCCTTCGCCGAGCGGGTGCACGGGGCGGTCGAGCCGGTGCCCGTCGACGAGGCACGCGATCGCGAAATGTTGGAGGAATGGGCGCGTTGGCCCCGACTGCCTGCGCTCATGCAACTGAGTGACGAGCTGGCACTCGAGGCGTGGCAACAGCTTCAGCCCGGGCGCTTGTGGCTCTACGACTTGGGGCCCGCGGTCATTCGCTTTGGCCTGGCCGGTCTTGAAACCTCGCTCCGCCTGGTCGCGGCGGCGCCGGCGACGGAGTTGGGTGCCCTCGCGTCGGTCGAATCGCCGCGCTTGGCCGAGCCCATGGCCGCGGCGTTTTCAGGTCGCCCCACCCAAGTCGTCTTCGCGCGAGCTTGGTTCTCCCGGTTTCCTGAAGCGGCGACGGTTGGCTTGGTGCCTCGCGCGCTGGCCGGCGCCAAGGGTGATGTTCAAAGAGCGTTGAAGTCGCTGCGGTTTCTTCGCACGGTGGCGACCGAAGGGTTTGCCCGCGGGCTGGCGTACTACGCGCCCGACGTTCAAGCGGCCGTCGAACAGGCGCTCGATGCGGCGGCCGAGTTGCCCGCGAAGAAGCCCGAACTCCCCGCATGGGCCAGCCCTCAGCGCTTGCCGCCGGTGTTCACGGTGCGCGGAGAGTTGCTCGCGGCCGAAGGGGTGCGAGACCTGTTGGCGCTCTTGAAATCGACGCCCCTCGAGAGCGCGCCCTGGGTCGATGCGCTGCGGGCCACCTTCACCGCGGAGTCGCTGACCGCCCTGGCCTCGGCGCTGACGCGCGCCTGGCTGTTGTTCTCGGGCCCGCCGAAAGAGCGCTGGGCGCTGTGGTCGTGCGCCCACTTTCCTTCTGAGGCGTTGGCCCAGTTTCTGGCGCAGACGGCGGCCGAAATCGCCCCGCGCGGCCTGTCGGCACGAGCCCAAGAAATGGTCGAAGTGCTGGCCGCCATGCGAACGCGAACGGCGCTGAAGCTCGTGCACCAGCTCAGCCGCAAGGTGCGGTCGAAAGCGTTTCGGGCTCGTACCGAACTCGTGTTCACGGCGGCCGCTGAGTCATTGGGGCTCGCGCCGCTCGAATTGGCCGAACGGTTGGTGCCCGACTTCGGTGTTTCTCCCGACGGCGTGTTGCCGGGCTTGAGCCCCCAGGTGCGTTTGGTGGTCGACGGGCTCAAGGCCCAGTTCGTCGACGGCGACGGCCGGGCGCTGAAGTCGCTCCCCGAAGCGCAAGACCCCGAGGTCGCTTCAGAATTGGCCGAGCTCAAGAAGAAGGCCTCGTCGCTCCTTCGTGAAATCGCGGCGCGCCTCGAGACGCGGCTCGCGACCGGTGAGCGCATGTCGGCCGAGCACTTCACCGAGGTGTATTTGATGCACGGGCTCGCGCGGCCGTTGGCGAACGCACTCGTTTGGGGCGTGTACTCCGCGCAGGGCGCCTTGCTCGAGGCCTTCACCGTCGACGACATGCCGAAGTCGCTGGGCACCGAGGTGAAAGTGGGGCTCGTGCACCCCAAAGAACTGAACGCCAGCGACCTGGCCCGGTGGCGAAAGCGGCTGCCCCACCAGCCCATCAAACAACTCGAGCGTCGCGTGGCGTCGTTCGACGACGTCGCCGCGTTCGAGCAGGCCCTGCGGGCCCACGTCGACCGAACCGTGACGACGGGCGCGCTGATGGGCCTCGAAAAACGCCAGTGGTTGCGGGGCGAGCAAATCGGGGGTGGCTGCTACGTCACGCTCAACCGCGGGGGCGGGGGAGCTCGTCGAGCTCGGGTTCGAGCCCGGCATTTACCTGGGCGACCCCGCCGCCAACCCGAACCAGCGAATCGCGGCGGTGACCGTGACGGTCGACCGCGAGGCGAGCCGGAGGTGGGCCGCGCTCGCGGTGACGCTGAGCGAAATCGCCGGTGAGCTGCACGACGCCGTGGGCGACGACTGAGGCGCGCCGTTGTTGCACGGTACCGACGTGCGCGGAACGGGGCTGGTTGGGGTGCCGAACAGGCACGGCGCGAACGGTGGTCACCCCTCGTTCGATGCGACTGGCACCGCTCAACGCGGGTCACCGAAGCGCATGGGGCAGCATGAACGCTGCCAGAGGCGTTCTTTGGTGGTGGTGCAAGACGTGCGTTGGCCTGCTTCGCCCGAGGCGTGTGGCAACTCGCACGAACACGTTGCCTCGTCGCTTGGGGTCACGTCGCATTCGGCGTTCGCTTGCTGCGTCTCGCAGGTGCCCACGAACGAGGCATGCTTGAGGTTCGACGCGTCGTCGTATTGGTACGAGGCCGAACCACCGACGTTCGCGGGGAAACGCTGACTGAATTCGGCCGCGAGGGCAGGGCACCAGGTCGCGACGACGCGGCCTTCGAAGTGAGCTCCAGTCGTGAGCACCGAATCGAACGTGAAGGTCGCCTCTCCGCCGAAGACAATGCGTTCGATGGTCGCGCTGTTCTGCTGCCCATGAATCGTTTCGCCGGTTTTTGGGGTCAGCGAGGCTCCGAAGTGTGAACCGAACAGGTCGGGCGCCAGGTTCGTCGACCCGGCTGCGGAGTCGCGCAGGCCGAGCCACCCGAATTCAGCGCTCGAGACGGAGGGTCGCGCGAAGCCGATGCCGTTGAGTTCGACGTCGGGCATGAGCTTCGCGTTGCAGGTGGTGGCGGTGTTCGACACGTCCATACAGAGTTTCGTCGAGGCGCCACTGAAGAGAACCACCGTGACCGGAGCGAAGCCCCACTGAAACGACATGTAAATGGCGCTCGTGACCGGCCAAGGGGCCCCGTTCAGCCGCACGGCGGTGGTGGTGCTGGGAGGCGCTTCGTCGAGTGCGTCGCGCCCGCAAGCGGCCGACAGAAACAACACCATTGCCAGACGTGAAGTGTTCATCAGAAGAACAACGACCCCGAACGACGCCAAACTGGCTCACGGGTCGCCGGGTTACTGCACGGTACCGACCAAGTCGGTCGTGCAGTTCTGGGGGTACAGCACGTAGGTGAAGTCGTTGGTCGTGCCCGGCACCGAACCCGCGTCGTGCGCGCTGGGGGCCGACGAGCAGGTTGGGGTGCCGAACAGGCACGGCGCGTGCGAATACGTTTCCCACACGCCGCGAATGCCGTTGACGAAGGTGACGACGCCACCGTCTTCGGCGATGGCCTGGTAGTCGCACCGGGTGCCGGCGTCGACGAAGGGCGAAGCGTAGGTCTTGTAGTCGGCCACCAGCACGCCGCCGGTGACTTCGTAGCCGAATGACACGGTGTCGGTCGTCGAGTCGCTGACGCGCTTGAAGGCCTTCGGGTGCAGCGTGGTGATGCTCAGCGGCCCGGCGAGGTACACCCGCCGCCCAGCGAAGGCGGCGTTCGCTTTGCGCTCTCCGCCCAGCGCGTTGCCGAAGTCGGCACCCGCCACGTAGTCGGCTGGCGGGCTGGTGGCTCCCAAGACCGTCAGTTCCAGATTCTGGGGGTTGAACGGGGTAGGGCACGCGTAGCCGCTCCGCAGGGCCGGTCGGTAGGCGATGCGGTCTTGCGCCGAGGGCATCGCGCTCCAGTACCCTTCAATGGTGACCAGGTCGCCAATGTTCGGCAGGTACGACGTGGGCAGGTCGGTCGAGTACTTTTCGACGTAGATCGCGTTGCTGGGGTCGGCGGGGTCGGTGACCCAGAACCGCGCCGTGGTGGCGCCGCCCGACGTCGACACGTCGTCGACCGCGTTGACCACCACCGACACCACCCGCAGCCGGCCGGTGCACGGGCTCAGGGCCTTGACCTGACCCGGCGTCACGACGACCACGTCGCTGCCTGCGTCGCCCGACGAGCCCGCGTCATTTCGACTACCGCCGTCGGTGCCCGTGCCCGAGTCGCGTGTCGAGCCCGCGTCGTTCTGGCTCGTGCCGGCGTCATTGGTCTGCCCCGCGTCGCGCACGCCCGAGTCGGCCCCGGTGCCACCCCCGGTACCACCGCCCGTACCACCACCGGTGCCCAGCTCGCAGAACCCGAGCGAGCACACCTGGTCGGCGGCGCACAGCCGGCACTCGTTGCCGAGCGACCCGCATTGGTTGCGCGACTGCGCTTGCTGGGGCACGCACGTGTTGGTCGCCGACTCACAGCACCCGGTCGGGCAGCTCGACGGCGTGCACGCGGTCTTGGGTGCACCGCACCCCCCGAGCGTCGCGAGCGCGATCGCCACCAGCACCGCTTCAACGAAGGCCGTTTTCACAGCGGGGCTCTTTACACGGTCTTGAGGCCACGGCGTAAGGCCTCGGCCGCCGTGTCGTCAGGGCCCTGCACTTTCGCGAGCGCTCCGACGGCACTGTGAAGCGCAGGTGGCACTGCCAGCACATTGGCGTCGACGAGCGCTCCGAAGACGTTGTTGCTCGAATGGGCAAAGTTGTTGGCGCGAAAGAACGGTGAAAAGTGCCAGTGCAGCGAATACCCGAGTGTTTGTAAGAACTTCACCGCCTCGGGGGCTCCGTGGGGGCCGTTGTTTTCGAAGTAGAGCACGGGCGACAGGCGGGCCAGCGTGCGCTCGGCGCCGCGCATCACGTCGAGCTCCATGCCCTCGACGTCGATTTTGAGCAGGTCGCAGCGGGCCAAGTCGAACCCGTCGAGCGTGAGCACCGGCACGGTTTCGCCCTCGGCCCACCCGCCCAGCGGCACACCGCCGAAATTGCCGGTCACCGCGTAGTCGATGTCGGGCACCCGCAGACCTCCGGGAGTCGCGCCCACCGCCGCGTGGAGCGCCCGCGCCGACAGCAGGCCGTTGAGCGCGAAGTTGGCGCACAACACCTGGTGCACCACCCGCTGCGGCTCGAAGGCGAACACCGCTCCGGAGGGCCCGGCTTTCTGCGCCAACGCGACCGCGTGCGTGCCGATGTTCGCCCCCACGTCGACGACCACGGCCCCTGGCTTGACGAACAGCGACAGCAATTCGAGCTCGCCCTCGGCCCATTCTCCGTACAAGTCGAGCGCGCGCCCGACGTGCTCGTCGTGTTTCAAGTACGCCATGGCGCCGTGGCGACACTGTCGAACCCGCACTTCTCCTGCCTCATGGAGCACGCGCATGTCGGCGAATGTAGCCGCTTGTGCCGAGCCGAAGCCGTGAATGTTCTGGGGCGGGGGCCGTCAGTTCGCGCCATGCGCTCGACCCCTCCATGTGGTCACGGTTCGTTCACGGCCGGCCCGACGGCCAGCAACCCCATTTCGACGCCGCCGGGCCTGCTGTACGGTGCCGGCGCGATGTCGCCCGTGAAGCACCACACACCCGACGTGGTGTGCTTGGGAGAAGCCCTCGTCGATTTCTTGCCGGCCCGGCGCGGCCAACGCGTGCGCGAAGTCAGCCAGTGGAAGCCGTGCCTCGGCGGTGCCCCGGCGAACGTGACGGTCGGGCTGGCGCGGCTGGGGGCCAAGAGCGCCCTCGTCGGAGTGACCGGCCAAGACGAATTCGGCTGCTTCTTGCGCGAAGGCCTCGAGCGCGAGGGCGTCGACGTCACGGGCTTGCGGCAAACCGATGAAGGCAAGACGGGCCTCGGCTTCGTGTCGTTGACCGAATCGGGGGAGCGCAGCTTCACCTTCTACCGAACCCGGGCCGCGGAGACGTTTCTCGATACCCGCGACACGCACGGGTCGAAGCGGCTGTTGCAGCGAGCGACCGTCGTGCACGCGGGCACCAATTCACTCGTGCAGCCGGCGTCACGGGCGGCGGTTCGCGCGGTGCTCGAGACCCGCTTCAAAGCCGGGCAGCTCGTCTCGTGCGACCCCAATTTGCGTTTGCACCTCTGGCCCAAACCCCAGGTGCTCAAAAAGCTGCTCGACGACGTGCTGGGGCTGTGCGCCGTGGTGAAGCTGTCTGACGAAGAAATTGAATTCGTGACCGGTACCAACGACGTCGACCGCGCGCTCGAGCGGCTCGAGCGGCGGGGGGTGCTGCTGCCCGTCGTCACCCTCGGAGCGCAGGGCGCCGCCTTTCGGTTCGCCGGCCAAACCCGACGCGTGCCCGCGCGAAAGGTGCGGGTGGTCGACACCACCGGCGCGGGTGACGGCTTCACCGCTGGTCTGCTGAAAGGTGTGTCGAGGTCGTTTTCGAACCGAGAGGCTCTGGCCAACGCGTCGATTTCAGAACTCGAGCCCTTGGTTCGTTTCGGGTGTGTGGTGGGGTCGCAGGTGGTGCGCAAGCTGGGCGCGGTGGCCGGTTTGCCGCGGCTGGCGGCCGACGGGCGCTTGGCGCAGTAAAGTGCGAGCGAAATCGGGGCCGAAGAACTTGTCGCGCTGCCGTTGAACGTGCGAAATCTAAAGGGCTCGCCATGGAGTCAACTGCACCCTTTGAGCTGATCGTTGTCGGCGGCCCGAACGATGGCGCCTCGGTACCCATCACCGGCAGCACCACGTTTGGGTCGGGTGCGTACAACTCGGTACGCCTCGACGACCCGCAGGTTCAACCGTCGCACGCGCAGGTCGACGTCACCGGAGACGGTTCGCTCTGGGTGACTGACCTCTCGGGGGGCCGAACGTTGGTCGACGACGCCCCGGTGAGCCAGGTGGCATTGCCCAACGGGTCGCGCTTGCGGCTGGGCGGCACCGAATTCATGGTTCACCAACGCCAGAGCGGCGTTCGGGTGCGGGCGCCGAATGTGCGGGTCACTCCGCTCGGCGAAGCGTCGGTCGCGACGACTCCGTCGGGGTCGAACTCGGTGCCGAAGTCGCCCAGCGGTCGGTCACGGGTCGCGAACTTGAAGACCGAAATGCGACCGGCCATCAGCGACGTCGCGCCTGTCGGGCTGCGCGACGACGGGGCTCCCGACGACAGCACGCTCAAGCCGGGCTCGCGCATTTCGCTGGCGCAAGCGCAGCCTTCGTTTGGGCCCGCGGCCCACGGGGTTTCGGTACCGGCCCGGGCCAGCCAGTCGTTGCCGTCGGTCGTCTCTGAATTGCCGAGTGAGGTGGCGCCCACGGTGCTCGAAACGCCGTTGGTCGACCACACGGTGATGCGCTCGGTGATGTTGCCCCAGCAGGTCATCGACAACCGGTACCGGGTGCTCGACAAGCTGGCCGCGGGCGGCATGGGCGAGGTGTACAAGGCCGAACACACCGAACTCGGCAAGATCTTCGCGCTCAAGGTGATGAAGCAGGAGCTGAGCCAAGACCCTGAATTCGTCGACCGTTTCAAGCGCGAAGCGGTGGCTTCGTCGCGCATCGGTCAGGCGAACATCGTCGACATTTCAGACTTCGGCCGCACGTCTGACGGGCGGTTCTACTTCGTTATGGAGTACCTCGACGGGCGCACGCTCGCCGACGTCATCACCCGCGAACACGCCCTGCGCGTCGACCGGGCGGTGAAAATTTGCCTTCAAATTGCGCGGGCGCTGGCGGCGGCGCACCAACAGAGCATCGTGCACCGCGACTTGAAGCCCGAAAACGTGGTGCTCGTCACCCGCGACGGCGACAAAGACTTCGTCAAAGTGCTCGACTTCGGCGTCGCCAAAGTCACCGACGGCCGAGGCAAGGGCGGCCACACCGCGGTCGGCATGGTCGTCGGCACGCCGCAGTACATGTCGCCCGAGCAGGCGGCCGCGCTGCCCGTCGACGCGCGCAGCGACGTGTATTCGCTCGGGTTGATTTTGCACGAGCTGATCAGCGGAGCGCCGGTCTTCGTCGGCGAGACCCCGTCATTGGTGATGGTCGCTCACGTGACGCAGGCGCCCCGGTTGGTGACGTCGGGGCTCGGCATGGCCCTGCCCGAACAACTCGAGCAGCTCGTCATGAGCATGCTCGCGAAGAAAGCCGACGAGCGGCCCCAGTCGATGCTCGAAGTCGTCGACGCGCTCGAAGAGCTGCTGCGACTCGAGAGCATCACGTCTGCGCAAAAGGCGGTGCCGAAAGGAGCCACGCCGTCGAAGGGGCAGCCCCGCGCGAAGGTTTCGTCGACCGACATCGTCGCGAAGCCACGCCCCAGCCGCCCAGACGCGCCGCCGCGTGAAACGGCCGAAGTCGAACGGGCCGCACCTCCGGAGGTCGTCAACGAGCCTCCCGGCGAGCAGTCGGCAGAGCAGTCAGACGTTCGCCTCGCCAAGGCTTCGCGCACGCCGCTCGTCGCGGCCATCGTCGTGCTGACGCTGGTCGCCCTCGGCGTCGGCCTGTTCGTTCTCCGGGCTCCAGCGCCCCCCGCGAGCGACGGCGACGCCGTCGAGGCGCCCGTTGCCAACTCCGACAAGCCGACTGACCCAGCGCCCGAGAAACCGGTCGTCGACGCGAAGCCGGTCGTCGACGCGAAGCCAGTCGTCGACGCGAAGCCAGTCGTGGCCGACGCGAAGCCAGCCGTCGCCGACCCGAAGCCGGTCGTGGCCGACGCGAAGCCGGTCGCCGACGCGAAGCAAGTCGTGGCTGACCCGAAGCCGGTCGTGGCCGACGCGAAGCCCGTGGTCAAGCCAGCCTTGGTCGTGCTCGACCTCAATTCGCGACCCGCTGGCGCGACCGTGCTCGAGGGCGAAGTCGTCCTCGGAGAAACTCCGCTGCCGTACCGGCGCGCCCCGGGCTCGGTCACTCTGACGTTTCGCCACGCGGGCTATGCCGACGTGACGCGAACGTTCGTGTTGAGCAAAGACACGAAAGAAGTCGTCGAGCTCCCGAAGAAAAAGGCCACGTCACCGGCTGGTCACAGACCGCCAAAACCCGACGACGGCGACTTAAAAGACGCTCCGTATTGAGCTCGCGCGAGGTACACGCGCGTCATGACCCTTCGTGAGGCGGTCAACGTCATGGCGTGGCGCGCGGCTCGGTTGGCGCGTTGGGCTTATTTCGCAGCGGGGCTTTCGACCGTGTTGCTCGCGTTCGTGCTGACGTGCACGTTCGTGATGTTGCAGTGGCTTTTGGTTGACGCGTCGTCGATTTCGTTCGCCGTGGCCGCGGGTTCGGGCGCGGCACTCTCGGTCGGGGTGCCGGTGGCCCGCTGGGCGGTTCGCCGCTTGGTGAGGGCCGAACGTGCCCGTTGCATCGAGTCGCTCGCCCGGCGATCGGGTTTCAGCGAAGCCGAACTCGCCGCGCATTTCACCGATCACCTCAAAGCCCAGCGGCGCGTTCAGCTGGGCTGAACACTGACGCGCGTCAGCTCTCGCACCACCCCAATGGCGAGCGCCGCCGCCGCCGCGATCATCGCCGCAGAAATCAGGTCGAGCGCGGTCGACTGAATGCGCGTGCTGGCGTTCGAGGCGATGTTGCCGACGACCCACAACACTTGCCACGGGCGCACCAGCGCGGTCGACCCCGCGCTCACGCCCAACATCGACTCGGTGTAGTCGAACGGGCGCTTCAAATTCACGAAGGGTATGAACCAGGTACCCACCGCCGAGGCGGGCGTCACGCCGTCGAACGCCCCCTTGGCCCGCGCGTAGCGAAACGCCAGGTGAAACCAGCGACAAAAAAAGACGATGGTGAGAACGAACACGGGGAAATAGGTGAGCCCGAGCAGGCCCAACACCAGCGTGCCGAGCGAAAACTCGCCGTCGGCGACTTCGGGGGTCACCGCTGAAACGAGCCCGAGGCCCAGCTGCAGCAACCCCGTGGCGCCGAGGCCAATGGTCGCGAGCAACGCGCGGGTGTCGAGCGGTGGCAACTCGCCCAGGGCGCGCGCCGCACACGTCGTGCACAGGCGTTGCGTGCCGACCAGCGACAGACACCGCGGGCAGCCGAAATTGCCGCACCGCTCGCAGGCTCCGCTCGCCGCCGCCGCCGGGTGAAGCACACACGTGGCCTGCTGGGCTGGCAGGTCGGTCGCCGGTTCGTTCATGAATCGGCCAGTGTACCCGCTTTGTCGGCGTCGGCCACGCGCTCGAGAATCGCGCGAACCGTGAGCGGGCTCGAGCCTTCGACTTTGTTGTTCACCGTCACCCACACGGTGCGCCCGGTCGCCGCGCAGGTGCGAATGAGCCGCTCGATGTCGGCGCGCATGACGAGGTCGACGTCGTGAATTCGGTTGAACGGCGCGTACGCCTCGCGGGCTTGTTCGTACCCGACGCCCGGAGGAATGTTGAGGCGCGCCACGACGAAGTTCGCGGTGAGGCTGCCGGCGAGGTCGAGCTGTTTGCCCAAGGGCGGCATGCGCTCCCAGTGGGTAAACACGTGCGCCACGTGGTGCCGGGCGAGCGCGTAGAAGTACGACGGTGTCAGCAACTCGGCGTTGCGAACTTCGACCGCGTACTCGAAGTGCTTGGGCAGTTGCGCCAAGAAGCGCTCGAGCTTGAAGATGAACTGGTTCGGGTTTGGCAACTCGCTTGGTGACAGCGGCAAGAATTGAAAGACGAACGGCCCCTGGTGTTCGTGAAAGGCCGCGTCTGAGGGCGCCAACACCGCATCGCGAAAGAAACGTGCGTCGAGAAAATGCGGGTTCGGCGCGCGGGTGCGCGGGTCGACCAGCGAGGTCACCGCGTTCCACACTTTGGTGACGCAGCGGTAGCCCTTCGGCAATTGCTTCGCGTAGCCAGCCAGCTCGTCGACGCTCAGCGGCGCGTAGTGCGAGCGGTCGATGCCGACGGTGTTGAACAGCGGGTGTCGTGCGTATTCTTCGAGGCCGCGAGCGATGAGCGCTTCTTGGGTGGGTTGCCCCCGGTACACGATGCCGGCCCACCCGGGAAACGACCAGCTCGACGTGCCAATTCGAAGACACTTCGGGCGGCGGGCCGCGAGGGCCGCGTCGGCGCTCGTGTCGAGCGGCGGAGGAGGGAACAGCTCGAGCTGGGGCTCGGCGCCTTTCATGTCGTTACGGCCCCGCGGGCCCGCCGGTGCCCGTGGCGAGCGCCGCCCGCATGGCCCGCCAGGTCGGTACGGTCGGTGCGCCCCTCGAGAGCACCTTCACCATGTCGAACGTGTTCAACGTGCCAGCGTAGAAGCGCGCCAGCACCGCCTCGTCGTGTTGGTAGAATGACTCGAAGATGTTCACGCGCAACTCGGGGGCGCTGGCGTCGAACAACATTCGGTTGAGCAGCCGAAAGAACGCGTGGCTCGCCCAGTGGCGCTTGGCGTGTTCGTTGAGCCAGGCGGTCAGCCCGGCGGCCGACAGGTCTTCTCGGTGCGCCAACGCTTCGGCCACGTCGACCGCCATGGGCAACGAGTAGCCCGTAGTCGAATGAAAGAGGCCGGCGGCCACCCCGACCGTGGGGCGGGCGTGCACCGGCGCTTCACCCGCTCGGGGTATCGGCAGCGCGGCGGCTTCTTCGCGCAGCACCGCCTTCACCGAGAACCCTCGCTCGGCCAAATAGGCCCGAATGCGGGCGCGCAGCACTTCGGCGTCGAACGCGGCGACGTTCGAATAATACGTGTCTTCGACCAAGACCCGGGTCTCGCTCCACGGCAACAGGTACACGAAGCGAAAGTCGCCGTGCTGGTCGACGCGGCCGTCCATCAGCAGGGGCACTTCGAGGCCGTGCGGCTGCTCGAGCTCGACGTCGAGCCCGAGAAACTTTTGGTAGCCGCAACGCCATGATGTTGCGGGTGAAAGGGGCAATGCCGCAAATCCGCGCCCCTCAATGACCGCTCCCGCTTCGAGCACCTCGCCGGTGGCGAGTGTCACCCGCGTCGCTTCGACTTGGGTCACCTGGGCCCCGAGCACCAGGCGGTCACCCAGCACTTCGTGCAGCTTGGCGTGAAAGTCTTCGCTGCGAATCGAATGGTACCCACCGCCGATTCGCCGGTTCAGGCCCTTGAACAAAATGTCATGTGATGGCCACGACTTGGTCACGAGTACCCAAAGCCACTCGAGTTGCGCCCGGGTGACGTCGGTGCCGTGAAAGCTCCAGGTGTGGTTGCCGCCGGCACTGGCACCGGCCTCGAGCACGACGAAGCTCAATTCGGGGCGCAATTGCCGCAAACGCCAGGCAATCAAGCCATTTGCGAGCCCCCCGCCGACGAGAATGAGGTCGAACACGCCGCGGTCTTAACGCTTCTCAACGCAGCGCGCGGCCAGAAAGCGAAACCGTTCGGGGGGCTTGGGCATCAAACACGTCAGTGGGTGCGAGAAGGTTGCACCTGCCCATTCGTGCGTTACCCCTGAGGTCATCATGCAAGGCCTACCACCGAAAACGATGCTGCTCCGAGTTGCCGTACAAGCCGATCACGCGCTGGTCGATGCGCTGTCGGCGCAAACCGAATCTCTCATTCTCAGCCCAGTCGAAACGAGCCTCGAAATTTCTGCTCGCGTCACCCAGGCTGACGTCATTTTGGTCGACGTGACCCAAAACACCGCCGCCGCGCTCGAGTCGATTCGAACGCTCCAGCTCGACCGGCCGATTCTCGCGTTGGTGAACGCGGGTCAAGCCGCCGAGGCGCTCGCGGCTGGGGCGGCTGGGGCCATCGCCCGTACCAGCGCACCCGAGGCGATTGCCGCGGCGCTCACCGCCGTGCACGAGTCACTCGCCGTGGTCGACTCCGCGTTTCTCGCCAGCGTCGCCCAAGCCAAGCCGGCCAACTTCAATGGCGCGGTGGCGGTGACGAGCGTGCCGGGCGAAGACACGCTCACCAAGCGCGAGCACGAAGTGTTGGCGCTCGCCAATGACGGCCTGTCGAACAAGCAAATCGCCGCCAAGCTCGAAATTTCAGAGCACACCGCCAAGTTTCACGTGAACTCGATTCTGCAAAAGATGAACGCGCAGAAGCGGGTTGAAGCCGTGGTTCGCGCGGCCAAAATGGGCATCATTCACCTGTAAGCCCAGAGCCGAGCTTTCTTCGAATTGCCCGCGCGGCGTCGCTTTTTTCGAGCGGCGCCGCGCTTCATTTTGCCCAGACCCCGCTTCGACCGAGGCGGTCGCGCGGCGTGCTCACGACCACTCCAACCGAAACGTGGCGACTTTCGCCGGGTCGTGGCGGAGCACTCGCACGCTGACGTCTTTCGCTCCGGCCCAGCGGAGCCCGGCTTCGAGCACGCCCCGGTAGTAGTGCGGGTATTGAACCAAGTTCACGTCGAGCTCGAACTGGTTGGGGCCCAACTCGCGAAGCACGGTCGACGAATAGTTGTTCATCGTTCGAAAGTTGCGGTCAATGCGGAGCAGGGCGCGCCGCGGCCCGAGAATGCGCAGCATCGCCATGAGCGCGCGACCGATGACCGTTTCGCCGTAGCTGTCGAACAGCCGCTGGCCCAACTGAAAGGTCGATTCGTCGACCGGCTGGCCGGGGTAGAGCGTGTCGAGCGTGAGCACGAGCGACTGGAGCCAAGCCTCGAGCGGGTATGCGGGCAAGAGCCGGTCGAAGTCGACTCCGTGCTTTTTGAACTGCTGGGCGAGCGCGGGGTTCGAGCGGAGTTCGTCGTTCAACAGGCGCCGGAGCGACTCGTACGACTGCATGAACACAATCGGCTCGGCCATGGGCGCTCGAGGCTACCGCACTTCGACCTGTCGGTTCGGGTGTGACATGCGGAGCGAACCGCGCCCCGTCGAACGGTGGGCGGCTGGCCGTTCGACTGATTTGTTTTGAAAGTTCGGCCCCTACCGTCACGGGTGCTCGGCGTCACACTCTCGTGGCGCCGTTTTCGCTTCTTTGGGGCGCACACATGGGCATCTCGGCTTCAGAACTGTCAGACACATTCGCGGGCGTTGTCGAAAGCGTGGGCAAGAGCGTCGTTCGGGTCGAAGGGCGGCACCGCCGGCCGGTGAGCGGCGTCGTGTGGTCGGCGAACCGAGTGGTCACGGTCGCGCACGGCCTCGAGGGTGCAAGCCACGTCATGGTCGGGGCGACCGACGTCACGCTGAAGGCGACGGTGAAAGGCGTCGACCCGACCACCGACCTCGCGTTGCTCGAAGTCGAAGGCACGCTGCCGGTCGCGACGTTCGACGACGGCGCGGCGGCCAAGGTCGGGCACTTCGCGTTGCTCTTGGCCCGGCCGGGTGAAACCGTGCGGGCCACGAGCGGCATACTGAGCGCCATCGGCAAAAAGCCCTGGCGCTCGGCGCGGGGAGGCGAAATCGACCGGTGGCTCGAGGCCGACGCTCCGCACCAGCCGGGGTTCTCGGGCGGGCCGTTGGTGAACCTGGCGGGCCACGTGTTGGGCGTGACGACGACCGCGCTCGTGAAGAACACCAGCCTCACCATACCCACTGCGACGGTGCGCCGGGTCGTCGCCCAGCTCGAAGCCCACGGCCGCGTTCGCCAGAGCTACCTCGGGTTGTCGATGCAGCCCGTGCAGCTGCCCGAAGCAGTGCGCACGGTGACCGACGAAGAAATCGGTTTGCTCATCACCGGGGTCGACGCCGACGGCCCGGCGGCGAAGGCCGGCCTGCAGTACGGCGACACGCTGCTGCATTTGGGCGACGACTCGGTCAAAACCCTGGCCGACCTGTACGCGTACATTCGCACCGACCGCGTGGGCCAACAGGTGCCGGTGAAGTACTTTCGCCAAGGCAAAGTCGAATACGCCCAGGTCACGCTGGGCGCCAAGGAGCGCGAATGAAGGCGCTCGAGCTGTTCAGTGACGAGCTCGAAACGCTGGTCACCCAGGTCGCGCCGGCGGTGGTCGCCATCGAACACCGCCGCGGCAACGGCACCGGGTTCGGGCTCACTCCCGACGGCTTCGTGGTGACGAACGCGCACGTGGTGAAAGACACCAACCGGGTGCGCATTCGGTTTCACGACGGCCAGGTCAGCGAAGGTGAAGTCACCGGCCGCGACGCGTTGACCGACTTGGCCGTGGTGCGCACCGGCCGCGCCGAGCTCGCCGTGCTGTCGTTGGCGTTGGCGGCGCAGGTGAAGGTGGGGCAAGTCGTGTTGGCGTTGGGTCACCCCTTCGGCTTCGAGCGCAGCGTGTCGCTCGGGGTGGTGAGCGCGCTCGAGCGCCGGTTGCCCACCGGCCGCGACGGCTCGACGCTCGACGGGTTGATTCAGACCGACGCCGCGATCAACCCGGGCAATTCGGGTGGGCCGTTGCTCAACGTGCGCGGCCAGGTCGCCGGCATCAACACCGCCATGTTGCCGTGGGCCCAAGGCATTGGGTTCGCCGTGCCGTCGTCGACCGCGTCGTGGGTCGCGGCGATCTTGCTGCGCCTGGGCGAGGTGCGCCGACGCTACTTGGGCATCGCCGCGAAGAACGAGACGTTCGCTTCCGAACTGGCGACCAAGGTGGGGCAACCCAAGGGCGTGCGCATCGTCGACATCGGCAAGAGGTCTCCCGCGGCCGAAGGGGGCCTCGAGCCCGACGACGTCGTGCTGCAGCTCAACGGCAACGCGGTGAATTCGGTCGACGACTTGCAGCGGCTCTTGGCCATTGACCACGACCGCGTCATCGACCTCACCTTGTGGAAGAGCGACGCCCGGGTGCAGCGTCAGGTCAAGCCGACCGACCGTCGGGCGGCCTGAGCTCGCCTCGTCGGCGCTTGTGTTCTCGCCACACGAGGTACACCAGCGCCCCCGGTGAGCCGAGGGTGAGCAGCGCGACGAACGGCCAGGGCGTGATGCCATTCGACCGGGCGTCGCGCCACAGCCAGGCCCCGAAGAGCGTCAACATCAGGCACAGGTCGAGCAGCAACTGGAGCCCCCACGCCTGCTCTCGGGCGTGGGCCAAAAACCCCAGCGGCCCGCCGTGCGTCACCATGACGCCGACGGTGTAGGCGCTGAAGCCCACGAGGGCGCCGACGAGCAGGGTGAGGCGCATGGGCTACGGGGTGACCTTGGGGAGCGGGCCCGACTGGTGCCGCGCCGCCGGGGTCGCTTCGAGCCCCTTCGCCGCCATGTAGATGATGTTGCGCGAGCCTTTTTTGCCTCGGTACATGGCTCGGTCGGCGAAGTCGAGCAGGGTGCTCTTCTCGCTCGCATGCTCGGGGAAACTGGCGATGCCGATGCAGGTGGTGATGTTGAGGCCGTAGCCTTCGCGCGCCAAGAAGCGGTGCCCCTCGATGGAGCGCCGAATGCGCTCGGCGACCTTGAGCGCGCCCCCGGAGTCGGTGCCCCGCAACAAAATGACGTATTCGTCGCCGCCCCACCGGCACACGACGTCGTTGTCGCGCACGCAGTTTTTCAACACCCGCGCCACTTCGACGAGCAACTTCGAGCCGACGACGTGGCCGTGGGTGTCGTTGATCGACTTGAAGTAGTCGAGGTCGGTGAAGAGCAGCGAAAACGGCTTGTCGCTCGTCGCGCCCTTGAATTCTTTGTCGAGAATCAGCTCGAGGTAGCGGCTGTTGAACAGGTGGGTGAGGTCGTCGAGGTAGACCAGGTCTTCGACCTCGGCGAACTTGCCCAGGTTCTTGAGCCCGAGCGCCAAGTGTCGGGTCAGGTACGGCGCCTCGAGCACCCGCTCTTCGGGCATGTCGGCGTTGAAGACGAGCAGCACGGCACCGAGCAGCACGTCGCCCTCGTACACCGGCACCAAGAACGACGACTGCCAGCCGACCGGCAAGGTGATGGCGACTTCTTGCCCGTGGCGTTCGACCTCTTCGACGATTTGCAACACCGGGCCGGTGACCGCGAGCTTCATGGTGTCGCGCTGGTCTTCGGGCACGCCGTGCTGGGCGGCGTACACGAGCGCGCCGTTTTCGCGAACGAACAGCACCACCGCCGACGCGCCGCACATGGTCGTGAACGAGGCGCCGGCGGCCTCGAGCAGCTTGGCCCGGTCGAGCGTCGTGGCGATGCGCTGACCCGCTTCGAGCAGGGCCACGTGGCGCCGGAGCGACTCGTTTTCACGCAGCAACGAGCTCTGGGTGAGCGCGCGGTTGACCGCGTGGGCCAGCACTTCGGGCGTAATGGGCTTGACCAGGTAGTCTGAAGCGCCGCTTTTGATGGCGCGCACGGCCGGCTCGACCTTGTCGAGCGCGGTGATGACGACCACTTCGATGTCGGGGGCTCGCTCTTTGATCGACTGAAACAGCTCGAGCCCGTCGCCTTCGGGCAAGATCAGGTCGGTGACCAAGACCTGAAACTTTTGCTTGTCGAGCATCTTGTGCGCTTCGGCACCCGACGCGACCGAAGTCACCACGTGGCCCGCGCCGATCAAAAAGTCGGCGTACAGCGCGCGAGCAACCTTCTCGTCGTCGACCAACAAAATCTGCGCCATGCTTGACGGTACGTACCAGAGAGGCCAACCGCCGTGGAAACTGACGAGCGTCGTCTGTGTGTTTTTTTCGAAGCGGTCGGCACCCGATATGCAATCGAGGCCGTGCGGGTGCTCGAGGTCGCCCGGCCCCAGCCCGGCGACGAGGCGTTGCACGGCAACTTGAGCCTGCGAGACCTGCCTGTGGTACTCGGGGGCGAGCGCCACGCACAGCTGACTACCGGCCTCGTGCTCGACGCCAGCCCGACCCTCGCGGTGCGGGTGGGGGCCGTCGAAGGGGTGTTCGACTCGTCGAAGCTCGCGACCATGGCGCTGCCCCGGCGGCTCATACCACTGCTCTCCCCGGCGATTCGCGGCACCATCACGTTCGACGAGCGGCTGTACTTCGAGCTCGACGCCGACGCCGTGGCCCGCGGGCTGCCCAAGC
>JBGAIY010000649.1:0-3081 GCA_044225205.1 Myxococcaceae bacterium
CATGCAGCTCCATTCGGAGTTGATGGACGAGAAAGAGCGCCGCGTCGACCTGCACCGCCGGTTGATGGAGCGCGAGCAAGCGATCGCCGAATTGAAGATGTACGTGAAGCTGCTCGAAGAAAAGCAAAGGGTCGACATGGTGGCGCCCCAAGTGCCGCCGCCGGCGGCGCCCAATCAACCCGAGCACGAGAAGACCGCGGGCTCGGCCGCGCCTCCGACTCCGCGGCGGTGACCGCCCAAGCCCATGCAGGTCGGCGTGCGCACCCGCCCAGACGGGTGGAAGGTGTGGTAATTCGGGCGTTTTTCGGTGCCGTCGTGTTGGCGTCGGTGTTGGCCTCGGCCCCCGTCTCGGCGGCCGGTCTGGGCGTTGAAGGCATGGGCCGGGTCAGCGTGACCGCCGGCTACAAGTGGACACCCAATTGGTACTTCGAAGGCAAAGCCGCCGCGGCGGGGTACCCGCTCGAGTCGCGCACGCCTGGGCTCGGAGGCTCGGCGAGCTTCGGGTACGGCGTCTCGTCGTGGCTCGAAGTCGCCATCGACCTCCTCGGAGGGTGGGAAACGTTCACCCTCGCTGGGCACCAGCCGTTTTCGTCGGTGATCTACGGCGGCTTGCTGGGAGCGCGGGTGACCGTGTTCGACGCGCCATTTCGCGGGCTGGTGCCGCACTTCGGCGTGCAGGCGGGGCCGACCGTCGCTCAAATTACGAGCATCACCGCGCCGAGCGCCGAGCGCGTTCTGTTGACGTATTCGGTCAACGCCGGGCTGTCGTACCGGCTGACCGAGCGCTTCGCGATCACTGCCGACGTGCGTTGGGTGTACGCCCGAGTGCAGGCCGCCAACATTTCGGGCGCCAACATCGGAGGTGTTTTTTTCACGATCGGCGCGACCGTCTATTTCCCCGGGAGCCCGGAGCGAAAAGACCTTTCAGTTCCCGGGTTCTAAACCCATGGTAGATCGCGCCCATGTCTGACAGCCCCGACTTGTTGAAGCCGCTCGACGAGGTTCGAAAAGAAGTCATCGAATCTCGCAACATGACGATCAAGACCGACAACGCGCTCAAGACGCTGCACGCCGAATTGAAGGCCGTCTCGCAGCAGCAGCAAGACTTTCAAAAGCGCTCGTGGTTCAGCAGCGGCGTGGCGTACCTGGGCTTCATCGCCCTGTGTGTCGGTGGAGCCATCGCGCTGTCGAACGCGAAAGCCGCCAACGCGTCGGCCGACCGCGAGCGGCTCGAAAAACAGGTGACCGACCTGAGCGCCCAAGTCGACAAGCAGCGCGCCGACGCGACCGCGCTCGCCTCGGCCGAGCAGACCGCCGCTCAAATTTACAAGATGATGACGACCCTCACGGGTGACGAGCGCCTCAAGGGCGTCGACGCGCTCGCCAAGACCGACTTGACCAAGCTCTCGACCTTCGAGCGCCAGGTGCTCCAAGACCGCGCCCTCACGCTCCGCAAAGAAGTCGGCGCCGGCATACTCGAAAAAGGCAAACTCGCGTTTCGTCGGCAAGACTGGCCAGAGACCATTGAGCAGTTGACCCGCTTCATGTCGATGAACCCGCCCGAAGACGACGCGCTCGAAGCCTCGTTCTTCTTGGGCAACGCGCTGTTGCAGAGCCGAAAATTCGAAGACTCGATCAAGCCGCTCCAACGCTTCGTCGACGGCGACAAGAAGGCGAAGAACCGCGACTTCGCCATGCTCTTGCTGGTGCAGGCGTACGACACGGTCGGCCAGAAAGACAAAGCGCTCGAAGTGACGAAAGACGCCGTCAATTCGTACCCCGCGAGCGAATTTCGCCAACAGTTCTTGTACCGCCTGCAATTGGCTCAGCGCCAAGCCGCCGCGCCGGCCCCGGCAGCACCCGCCGCGCCAGCCCCCGCGCCCACCACGCCGCCGCCTGCGCCCGCGTCGCCGCACTGAAGGCACCCCATGGCCGACAACCGCGCCGACCCCAAGTTTCGAACCTTTCGCGTGGTGACGCTCGCGGTCTATTTGACCTTTTCGGTCGGGTTCTCGAGCCTGATCATTTGGAGCGTCTTTCGGTCAGTGATCGCGATGACGCCCGGCGCCGCCGCGGCGACCAACGAGCGACTCACCGAGGCCGAGTGCGGCGCTCAGCTGTCGACCCTGTTCGACGAACTCGACGGCCGGCGCCGCCACGCCTCGGTCGAGCCGAACGCCAGCGACTCCGACCTCCGGTGGGGGCATTTTCGAACCGACTGGCTGACCCGGCTCAAGGCCCTGCAGTCACGCTGCGAGGTGAATGACCCCAGCCGCGCCAAGCTCAAGGTGGCGTTCGAGCGGCTCGACCACCTGCTCGACTTGTACACCGTGCAGGCCGTTCAATTTGCGGGTGAAATTGGGCCGTCGCTCGACGCTGCCAAGACGGCGCTTGGCGAACTCAGCAAGTAGGCCGGCTTGAAAAAAACAACGCCGCCGCTCGGGAGGGGGCGAGCGACGGCTCCCTGCTGACAGCCAACGAACGCATTTTCGCGACTGGGTCGAAAAAAGTTGCCTCGAAACATCAACGGGTGGGCACCACGACGGTGAATTGGCCTTTGGCGTTGGCCACGCCCGTCGCGAGGAGAAAGCTCACTGGCACCCCTCCGCTCTGCGTCACGCGGAAAAAACGGAGCGACGCATTGGGCATTGGGTCTTCTGACGTCGAGCTGACGTTGCTGACCGTACCGGTGACCCGCCGCCCTTTGGGCAAATACAACGTCTCGAGCGCGGTCGACCCTTCGGCGTCGGTGACCGTGACGACGCGGCTGAGCTGCGGCAAGTCTTCACCGGGCACGTAGTCGAGCCGCCAGGTGCCGACGTCGAGCGCGACTTGGTAGTAGCCGGTGGCGTCGGTGACGACCTCGACGTCGTTGAGCGGCAACGGTCGGCCACTCGATGACTGCTCGCTGGCATGCACCTTCACTCCGGCGGCGGGCGTGTCGTCGGGGCGTCGCACCAGGCCCGTCAACACCGGCCGGGCCGCGCAGGTCGTCGGCGTCGACTTGCCGGGTACCGAGCTCAGGTCGAGGTTCTTCTGGGTCACCGCCGCCGAGCTCGACGACGGCGGCACCACGGTGAG
>JBGAIY010000650.1:0-3079 GCA_044225205.1 Myxococcaceae bacterium
ACGAATGGCCGGCCCGTTCAAATCTCCGACAACCGCACGCTGTTGCAGGTCGTCAAACCCGCCGGCGAAGACACCATCGGCCCGAACTCGCGCAAGTCGCCCAGCAAGCCCAACTTCTGGTCGGAATACGCCTATTACAACGGCAACCAACACATGGCAGAAATGGAGCCCGTGGTCGTCGCGTACGCCGGCTTTCAAGACCTCGACGCGGTTTACCAGTTCAACTACCACGGCATGAACGCGTACACGGTCACCAACACGTACATGGGCAGCTACAACACGACGGTGACCGCCTTGACGCGGGTCGCGGCGGCGCTCGCGTTTCGTCGAGGAGATCTCACTCCGGGCGCCCCGGCCCTCGTGCGCCAAACCAAAGCGGCGCACCTCACCGCGGCGGCCAACGTCTTGCGGTCGACGAACGGTGCGCGTGCCGCGCTCGACCCCAGCAACACGGACTTCGGCGGGCAAGCCCGCGCGCCGTTCGTGCTCAACGTGTATTCTGAAATCGTCGACACCGAGGCCGAAGCGGCCGTGGTCAAGGGGCCGTGCACGACCGACACGTGCCTGTTCACGACTTCGACCAACGAAGTGACGTGGAACCCCGGTCACGGGGCCGACACGAAATTCGTGGTCGATGCGCCACGAACCAAAATGGCCGTTGGCGCGTTCGACCAAAAAACCATGAGCTGGGGCGCTTCGGTCGACGTCACCGTTGGTACGACGCTCAACCACCAGGTGGTGTTGGCCTTGTCTTCGCTGGTGAATGACCCGCTGCCCTCTTCGCGAATGCTCTTCACCGCAGCCGGCCACTTCGCTGAACCTGGAGAGTGGCCGCGTCAGCCCGGCGACTCCGACTGGTCGTGGGGCAACGACGCACAAGTGGTCGAAGCCGTGCCCTGCAAAGTGCATGTGGCCGCGACCGGGCGCTACCGCGTCTGGGCGCTCGACGCGACCGGCGCACCGCGCGACGAAGTGCCGGTGATTCAAAGCTCGCTAGGCTTCGAGTTCGTCACCGGGCCCCGCTATGACACCGGCTGGTACTTGATCGAACGGCTCACGAAATAGCGCTCTGTTGGGCTTGGCCGCAAAAGCTGCGCGTACGACCATGCAGTCTCAGGTGGGCGGCGGTGGCACCCCGAATGCACTGAAACCAGGGCAACGAAAGAGGGGTCTGCCATGGCTGAGCAACTCATTGACCTGAAGCCCGTCGTTCATGAAGCACACCGCCGAAATACCCACGCGATGCACCACGACGCCGAAGCGGCGGCTCGCGCGCTGGCCGAGCGTGACGCAGAGCTCAAACACGAAAGAGAACGCGTCAACCTTCGCCACGCGACCTCGTACACCATCGGGCGAATGCTGATCGCCGTGCTGTTCGTGGTCAGCGCCATCGTGAAGCTCTCCCACTTCTCCGAAACCGCCCGCGGCATGGCCGACCTCGGGCTGGCCGACACTGAAATTCTGTTGGGCGCTGGCATCGCCATCGAGCTCGTGGGCGGCGCACTGCTCTTCATCGGGCTGTTGACCCGAGCGGTCTCGGTGGCGCTCATCGCCTACCTGGCGTGCGTCACCGTCTTGGTGCTCCATGACTTCGCCGCGGGCTTCAATGGCACCTTTGCGCTGGCAAACGTCGCCTTCGCCGGCAGCCTGTTGATGCTCTATGGCCACGGAGGCGGCGCCTTCAGCCTCGAGCGCTGGCTCGCCCAACGCCGCAATCGCCGCTTCGCGCTTTGACGGTACCGGTTGCGCCGCAGGAGTTGCGTCGCGGCGCAACGGTTTCGCCTGAAATTCACTCCAACCAAAGTCACTGTCAGCGCAGATGCTTCGCGGCCGAGCCCAAGCGCAGGAGGCCACCATGACGGTTCGCCTGACAGCGGTGTTCATGTTCGTCAGCGCGTGCTCGGGCACACCCGACGTGGGTTGCCGCAATGACGCCAATGCCGAGGGGTTTTGTTACTGCCCCGCCGGCACGTCGTGCAGTCACAGCTGCACCTTTGAGCCGAACTGCGCACTCGACTGCGCGAACACCAACCCCCAGTGCTCGGTGAGTTGCGGTGCCAACTGCTCGGCCCTCTGCCAAGGCGCCGGCAGCTGCACCGCCACCTGTGGCCAAAACTGCTTGGTGGCCTGCCAGCACACCACCGGCCCCTGCCGAGCGACCGTGAACCGCGCGAGCGAAGTGCGGTGCGAAGGCGCCGCCGACTGCGCGGTCACCTGCCTTGGGTCGTGCGACGTCGACTGCTCGAATGGCGGGCGCTGTTCGGTCAGCTGTGTTGACCCCGCCGCGTGCAATGTCTGGTGCGACCGCAAAAACCCGTACACCGGCGCGGCCATGACCTGCCCCAACGGCAAAACCAAAGTGTGCGGCGTCGGCTGCTGAACGCCAGGAGACCGACGCTCAGTGGGCTTCGAAGTAGTTGAGGTCTTTGCCGTAGGTCTCTTTGAGCACCACGGTCGCGCCGGTCGCCAGCGCGAGGCTCACGCACCCGACGATGAGCGCGGCGTTCACGCTGCCGAGCGAGCCCTCGAGCGACTTGAACGCGAAGACCAGCGGTATCACCGCGCCCCGCACGAAGTTGGGCACCGTGGTCGTCACCGTCGCTCGAATGTTGGTGCCGAATTGCTCAGACGCGATGGTCACGAACAGCGCCCAGTAGCCGGTCGACGCCCCCAACAAGAACGAGAGGGCGTAGAAGGTGGTCGTGTCGAGCCCCCGGGCGAAGACGTAAATCACCGTCAAGACCGCGGTCAGCCCGAGGTACCAGAACACCACCTTGCGGCGGCTCCTGAGCCACTGGCTCAAGGCGCCACTGACGGTGTCTCCGAAGCACAGCCCCAGGTACGCCCACATGATGCATTTGCCGGTTTCGACCTGACCGGTCACGCCCCCGAGCGTCGCGAACGTGTCGGAGAACTTCACCAAGACCCCCACGACGAACCACACCGGCACGCCCACCAAGATGCACGAGAGGTACTTCACCGCGTCAGACCCGTTCTTGAACAACGCCATGAACGAGCCGCGCGACACGTGGCTCTCTTTGGCGCGCGCGAACATCTCCGAATCGAACGTGCCGACGCG
>JBGAIY010000651.1:0-3077 GCA_044225205.1 Myxococcaceae bacterium
GTTGGGCATCGATCGCGCCACGCTCTATCGCAAGCTCAAGAGCTGGCAGCTCGCACCTCATCAGTAGCGCCCACCGACATGTAGGGAACTGGGCGCCAGTGCGTTCAAGCGGGCAGAAGTCTTGCGCTTCGCAACAGTTCGCTACAATCACGTGAGCCGTATGCGCGAACCACCCACCCGTGGGGTTGTCGATGCGTCGCTCGCCGAGCGTCTCCGAGAGCTGCCTTCGGTCGACGAGGTGTTGGCGCGCGCTTCACTCCGGCCGCTGTGGGCGACGATGTCGCGGGCCCTGGCGGTGCAGGCCTGCCGCGAAGCCGTCGACGAGGTGCGCCAACGCGTGCTGCGCGACGCCGCCGCCGTGCCCGAGGTCGGCGACGACGCCGTGGCCCGAGCGGCTGCGCGGGTGGCCCAGCCCAAGTTGCGCCGGGTCATCAACGCCACCGGAGTGGTGTTGCACACGAATTTGGGCCGGGCTCCGCTGGCCGCTCGCGCCGTCGCCCGCCTCGCCGACGTGGCGGCCGGCTACTGCAACCTCGAGCTCGACCTCGACGAAGGTGAGCGCGGCAGCCGGTACGCCCCCGTGGTCGAACTGTTGTGCGCATTGACTCAAGCCGAAGACGCGCTGGTGGTGAACAACGGCGCGGCGGCGGTGCTGCTCGTGCTCTCGGCGCTCGCCGCCGGGCGTGAAGCCATCGTCTCGCGCGGCGAACTCGTCGAAATTGGCGGTCTTTTTCGCATACCCGACGTGATGCGCCAGGCGGGCGTGCGTTTGGTCGAAGTCGGCAGCACGAATCGAACGCGGCTGAGCGACTACGCCGCCGAGGTGCGCGCCGAAACGGCGTTGGTGCTCAAAGTGCACCAGTCGAACTTCGCGCAAGTGGGCTTCGCGGAGACGGTGCCGACCAAGGCCCTGGCCGCGTTGGCCCACCAACATGGCGTGCCTTTGTACGAAGACGTCGGCAGTGGGGTGGTGCGGGCGGTTCACGGCGAAGGCGTGCCCACCGAGCCCACCGTGGCTTCGGTGATCGCCGCTGGTGCCGACCTCGTCTCGTTTTCGGGCGACAAGCTGCTCGGCGGCCCCCAGGCGGGGGTGGTCGTCGGTACCAAGGCGCGCATCGCTCAATTGCGCGCCCACCCCCTCAACCGCGCCCTGCGCGTCGACAAGTTGACCGTCGCCGCGCTCGAAGCCACGTTGGAAATTTACCGCGACCACGCCGAGGCCACCGAGCTGCCCGCTCACGCGTTGTTGGTGCAACCCGTCGAACGGTTGCGCGCGCGGGCCGAGCGGTTGCGCGATCTGCTGCCCGCGGCGACCGGGGGCAGGCTGGTGCCGTGCGTCAGTCAAGTGGGTGGAGGTGCGATGCCGCTGTCGGCGCTGCCGTCTTGGGGGGTCGCCCTCGAGGTGCCGCAGCCCGAGGCATTTCACGACCGACTGCGCTCGGGCGCGCCGGCGGTCGTCGCGCGCCTTCATGACGGCGCCGTGTTGCTTGACGTTCGCTGTGTCGCCGAAGCCGAACTCGAATTGGTGGCGCGGGCCGTCGCGCACGCCACCGGAGGAAGCGCATGCTGAACAGCTCTGTTCTCGTACTCAACCGGCACTACCAACCCATTCACATCGACGACCAGTACCGGCTGTACGACTTCGACGACTGGGCGGCTCTGTCGGCCGCGAACGACACCGACTCGATCGCGACGGTGCAGCGGCGCATTCGGGTGCCACGGGTGTTGGTTTTGACCGCATTCGAAAAAATACCGAAGGTGCGCGTCAGGTTCTCGCGCATCAACATTTACACGCGCGACCAAGACACCTGTCAGTACTGCGGGCGGCAACTCAAGCGCAGCGACTTGAACCTCGACCACGTGCGGCCACGCTCGCAAGGAGGCACCACCTGTTGGGAAAACGTCGTCTGTTCATGCATCGAATGCAACCTGCGCAAAGGCGGGCGAACGCCCGAGCAGGCGCACATGAAGTTGCTTCGCGCGCCAGAACGACCAAAGTGGACGTCGTTGTTTCGTGCTGGCAAAGGAGAGGCGCATCGCGCCTGGCTCCCGTTTATGAATTTGCCAGACGCTTCGTATTGGAACGTCGAGTTGAAAAACGAGTGAGTCATGGCTGAAAACGAAGCCCGCGCCCAAAACGTGAACATGGAGGGGGCCGTCATCGAGTTTCCTCGCGCTCGGCAGGTCGCGCGCAAGGGGCGGGCTCGGCGCATCATCGCCGTCGGTGGGGGCAAGGGCGGCATCGGCAAGTCAATGGTGTCGGCCAACTTGGGCATTGCCCTCGCGCAGCGCGGGGCACACGTCATATTGGTCGACGCCGACTTGGGCGGGGCGAACCTCCACACCTGCCTGGGCGTCGCTCAGCCCGACGTCACCCTGTCAGACTTCATCGAGCGCAAAATCGAAAACCTCGAAGACGTGGTGGTGCCCACGGGCATCGAACGGCTGCGCATCGTCTCAGGAGCGATGGACGGGCTCGACGCCGCGAACCCCAAACACGCGCAAAAGACCAAGTTGATTCGACACTTGCGCACGCTCGACGTCGACTACGTGGTGATCGACTTGGGCGCCGGCACGAGCTTCAACGTGCTCGACTTCTTCTTGGTCGCCGACACCGGCATCGTCGTGTTGTTGCCCGAACCCACGTCAATCGAAAATGCCTACCGCTTCATCAAAGCGGCGTTCTTTCGGCGTTTGCAGACCCTGGCCCCCGACGACAACTTCGCCGAACTCGTTGGGGCCGCGCTCGCCCCGCGTGACGGTACCGCCCGCAGCCCCTGGGACGTCGTGGCCGAGCTGCGCGCACAGAACCCCGAAGCGGCCACCCGGCTCGAACAGGGCCTCAGCGGCTTTCACCCGTGGCTCGTCGTGAACCAGGCGAGAACCCGGGTCGACTTCGATGTCGGCCCCACCGTCGCCTCGGCGTGGAAGAAGTTCTTTGGCCTCGAATTGGGCTTTTTGGGAGCGGTGAACCACGACGATGCGGTTTGGCAAGCGGTGCGTGCTCGAAAAGCACTGTTGCAAGCCGCCCCCGACAGCACGGCGGCGTCTGCGCTGTTGCGCGTCGCCGAAAACCT
>JBGAIY010000062.1:0-24518 GCA_044225205.1 Myxococcaceae bacterium
CTTCAACATCAGGCCTTTGAACGTATCGAAAACTCCCAGGGCGCGACAAGACCAAACCCAAGCCTTTTCAATATGTTACGGTCTCAAAACGCGAGAAAAGCGGTCTCGTTTCAGCGCAACCCGCCCATTTTCTTCGGCCCAGTCACTCGAAGCCTTCTTGAGCTCAGCGCAGCTCGGGCAAAGCGCCCCGCAGAGACAGGGTCGACCCGTCGAAGGCACTGACCTGCGCCAACCCAAAGTGGTCGACGTCAACGCCCATGGCGTTGAGCAAGCTCACGTAGAGGCGGTTGTGACCTTCGCCAATGCGCGGCATGTCTTTGAGCGGGCTGGGGTTGACCTGCGGGTAGCGCAGGTAGCGACCGGTGCGAAAAAAGCCCTTCGCGCCGCCAGCCAACACGGTGCAGGCGTCGTGGTGTTGGTGGGTGGGCGTGGCGAGCTCGGTGAGCCAAACGACGACGGTGTGATCGAGCAAGGTGCCGTCGCCTTCGGGCTGTGCGTCGAGCTCGGCCAAGAGGGCGGCGAAGCGGTGGGCATACCATTCACCCAAGTCATTCATCGCGCGCTCCGACAGCGGTGAATAGGTCTGGCCGCACGACGTCATGCCCGAAATCGACGAGTGCGCGTAGCTCGCGTGCACATTCGCCTCGGCGGGGTACCCAAATTCAGGGCACTGCGGCACCGGGGCGCAGAACGTCACGACGCGGGTCAGGTCGCACGAGAACGCCATGCGCACGATGCGCATGAACTGGGTGATGAGGTCGGGGCCGTTGTCGAACGTGAGCTCGCACTGGGGCCGCAGGGCGAGGCTCATTTCGAGGTCGCGCACCAGGGCGTGGTGCTGCTGCAGCTTTCGCGACGCTTCGACGCCCAACTTGGGGGCGAGCGTGCGGTATTCGTCGCCCACCGCGTCGAGCACCGAGCTGCGCAAGTGCTCGATCTTCGCCTGCCGCGCCGACATCGGAGCCCGGTCTGAGCCGAGCAAGTCGTGGAGGGCCGTCATGGGCGCCTTCACCATGGGAGCGGCCTGCGAAGCGCCCAAGAACGAAAACGCGGTGACGACCGAATTCGGCACGTAGTCGCTGCCGTAGACCCGCGAGCTGAACCGGCCTGGGGCGGCGAGCCGCAACGCGAGCTCTTGGTCGACCGAAATCGCGCCTCCCGCGGCGGCGAACCCGGGCACCTGGGCCGCGTAGTCACCCGTCAACAGGCCCGCCACCGCGAGCGAATGGTTGTTGCCGTCGCCCCGTCGGTTCGCACTCTCGATGACGTCGGCCAACACCGTCGTGTGCGCCAGCCCCTCGATCGCCAACAGTTTCTGGCGAAAGGGGTACAGCGGTTTGAGCACTTGCGAAAATTCACGCTCGGGCACGTCGGCCAGCGGGCGCTCGGCGAACGCGTCGGCTTGGGCGCCCGGCACGGGCATCTTCCACCCGCTGGGCACGTGGCCGTGGGGCTGAATGAAAAACACGATGCGCTTGGGCACCTCGAGCGAATCGGCGCGGGCCGAACCTCCGCGCAAGAGCGCGCTCGACAGCCCCGACAACCCGAGCGCTTTGAGGAGCTGACGGCGGTTGAACGTCACGGCAACACCTCGGTGGGGCGCTTTCGAAAGCTCTCGCCCGTGGCAATGTCGACCAGCAGCGCCCGCACGTCACCGTGGGTTTGCGCGAAGTGGGCCGACAGTCGTTGCTGCCACGGCTGTTCGGCTTCGGTCGGCGCCCGGCCGAGCGCGTAGCGAAGCCACATCGACGTCGCGCAGTCGTACATGACGGGGCTCTCGCTCAACGCCTCGGCCAGGTCGACGGCCCCGTCGAAGTCACGGTCGACCGCGCTGCCCGCCAAATGCCCCGTGGCGTTCACCGGCAACCCGTGGTCGGTCGCCTGGTACGCCCCCGAAGCGCTGTAATGCTCCAAGCCAAACCCAATGCCATTGAGCGCCGTGTGACACCCCATGCACACCGACGACGCGGTGCGCGCTTCGAACAATTGCCGGTTGGTCGCGGCCCCACCGTCGGTCAGTTGCGCGGGGGGCGTCGTGTCGAGGTTCGGCGGCGGCGGGTGCGGAGACTGGCACAACAGCTTGAGCTGAATTTCGTTCGCGCGAATTGGCGGCGAGGTCGCGCCCCGGTGCGAAAACCCAGCCAGGTACGCGACCCGCGAAAGCAGCCCCGAGCGCTGCGCCGGGTCGAGCGAGGCCTCGACCCAGTCGTTCGGGCCCGCCGCCACCGACACGCCGTAGACCCGCGCCATTTCTGAATTCACCCACGCCCGGCGACTCGTCAGCACCGACCGAAACGTGCCGTCGTCGAACAAGACATTGCTCACGAAACGCTTCGATTCTTCGACCGCCGACGTCTGGCTCAGCGCCGACCAGCCCGGGTCGATTTCGGCGGTGCGAACGGCGTGCTCGTCTTGCAGCACGCGCTCGAGCCCGAGCCACTGCCGGTGAAAACTCCAGAAGACGCGGCGGGCGCGGGGGTCGTGCGAGAGCCGCTCGACCTGCGCCGAAATCTGTTCGACGGTGTGCAGTTCGCCCTTTTCGGCGGCCGCCAACAGCGTTTCGTCGGGCGCGCTTTCCCACAGCAGAAACGACAGGCGGCTCGCCATGTTGTACGGCTCGACCTCGACCGACGGGCCCCACACCGGAGACTCGGCCAATTCGGGGCGGTACAAAAACTGGGGCGATTGCAGCAACGCGCTCACCGTGAGTTGAACGGCTCCCTCGAAGTCGACTTCGCGCTGCCACGCGGCGAACTGCTTGAAAAAGCGGCTGTATTCTTCAGCGGTGAGCGGGCGCCGAAACACGCGGCGGCCGAACCGGGTGAGAAACTCGCCGGCGCACCCGGGCGCGGCCGGGTCGCACCCGATGAGCGCGGCCGCCCATTCGGGCTTCGACATCACTTGCGCCGCGTAGGCGTTGGCCGTCTCTTCGAAGCGGGCGACCAACACGTCTGACGGCCGCTGGGTTTCGGCGGCGTTCTCGAGGCCTCCGACGACCGTTTCACCCGGCAGGGCCGGCAGCACGAGGCCCTCGCCCGCCGCGCCGAACAAGTCGCCCAACACGTTGGCGTACTCGCTGTTGGTCAGCCGCCGCAACGGAGCGGGGCCCACGGCATCAACCGGGGCGGGCACCGCGGTCTTTTGACAGCCGACGACCGCCACCGCCAACACCCCAAGTGCCCAACCGCTTCTTCTCACGAAGTCACGCTCGTTTCTGGCTGGCGAAGCAGCGCACTGAACGGGTCAACGCGAATAGTCGTACGGGCTGCCGCGCGCGCGAAACCGAAGCGCCCGAGCCGCGACCCAACCGGCGATTTGCGCCGCCGACTGACGCCCATTGACCGGGTAGCGAGGCAACACCGCGCCCGGCCGTCGCTCGGCAAGCCGGTAGGGCCGAGCCTCGGTCGACCAGATGGTGAAGTCGCCCAGCGCCCGCAGCATGTCGACGTGGCGCTGCTCGAAGTGGTGGTGCGGCGTACCGTAAGGAAACGCGAACTCGCGAACCGGGCCGAAGAGCCGCGTGAAGGTTTCGTGGGAGCGTCGGTAGTCTTCACGCACCACGCCGTCGGCGAAGCGCGCCGCGCTGAGGTGGCAATTCGTGTGATTGCCAATTCGCACGTTGGGGAGTCGAGACAACGCATCAAGCGATTCGAGGGAGGCTAGGCGAAACTCCGGCCGTTTCGCCAACGGGGCGTCGAGCAGGCGCACCGCTTCGTCGCGAGGCACCCCGGCGCTCATCGCGAGTTCGGCCGCGTCCCAACGAAAACCCGAGTGTTTCTCGAGCTTTTCGGGGCAGACAAAAAAGACGAACTCCACGTGGGCAAAGCGCGCCGCCCGGCTGGCGATGTAGGCGGCGGAGTCTTCGTAGCCGTCATCGAATGTCGCTGACAGCCACCCCTCCGCCGGCCCCGGGCGCGACGACGACAACAGCTCGAGCAGCTCGTCGAGCTGGCCCGGCGGCGAGTTGAGACCTGGCTGCCAGTCGGTCGGGCGGTCGGCTTCGGCGACCCGGTGAAGACACAGCGACGCACCGAGGCCGCGCAGGCTCTCACCGAGCACCCGTCGCAGCACGCTTTGGGGCAACCGCTGCCCCGCCGACGCCGCCAACGCGTCAGGTCGCAGGCGCTCCCGCAGCCGCTGCCGAAATGAAGCCATGCCACCTTTGGGTGTACCACGACCGCCCCGCACGCGCGTGGCGGCTTTCGGCGCCGTTCACTTGGGGCTTTCGACCATGGCGGCAGCTTCAACGAACGAAGAGAAGGTATAACGCCCCCCCATGCGGCTGAAGCTCGGGCAGGTACCGGTTGATGTGATGTCGTTCAGCCAGGCCTTGAGCGCTGTCGAACAGCTCGTTGAGGCGGGCCAGGGCGGCTACGTGTTCACGCCGAACATCGACCACGTCGTCACCGCTGACAGCCACCCCGCCTTCGCCGAAGCGTACCAACGGGCCAACCTTTCGTTCGCCGACGGCATGCCCATTGTGTGGGCCTCGCGCCTGCTGGGCACGCCCTTGCCTGAACGGGTCGCCGGCTCTGACCTCGTCGGGCCGCTCTTGCAGCTCGCTGGGCAAAAGAAATGGCGGGTGGCGTTTTTCGGCGGAGGCCCCCAGGTCGCCGAAAAGGCCGCGGCCATCGCGAGCGAGAAGTGGGGCACCCACGTGGTGAGCACCGCCGCCCCCTTGGTGAACGTGTCAGACGACGCGCAAGTCGCCGCCATTGCGTCTGAGTTGGCCGCCGCCCGGCCCCAGTTGATTCTGTTGGCGCTCGGGGCCCCGAAACAAGAACTGCTCATTGCCCGCATCGCCGAACAGGTGAAGCCCGCGGTGCTGCTCGGCATTGGCGCGAGCCTCGACTTCATCGCCGGTACCGTGAAGCGCGCGCCCGCGTTGATGCGCAAGACCGGGTTCGAATGGCTCTACCGCCTGGCCCAAGAGCCTCGGCGCTTGTGGCGGCGCTACCTCGTCAACGACCCCAAGTTCGTGCTGATTTTGCTCAAGACCCTCGCCCAGCGCTGAGTGTCGGCCGAGAACGCACACGGCTGCGCGGGGCAATTTGGTCTACAAACATCGGTCATGCGTGACGTCATCAAGCGCGCGGTGTCGGCTTTTGCCCGAGACGTGAGAGCGGGCCAGTCACCGGCGCGGTTGGCTTCGAAGGCGCTGCGGTACACGTACGAACTGGGGGCGGCGCAGCTGTGGTTGCGCAACGTCAGTCGGGTGGGGCGTGGCGTCAGAGCGCTGCATCGGCCGAACATCGAAAACGACGGGTACCTCGCCATTGGCGACAACACGCTGCTGCGCAGCTTGAACGTGCCGGTCGAACTGGCCTGTGGGCCCGGAGCCAAGCTGAGCATCGGCGCCGACTGCTTCATCAACTACGGCGTCTCCATCGGCTGCACCGAGGCCATCACCATCGGTGACCGGTGCCGAATCGGCCCGTACGTGATGATCGTCGACACGAATTTTCACGACCTCTACGACCGCGCGCTGCGCCCCATGCCCAAGGCCGTGCTCATCGAAAACGACGTGTGGCTCGGCGCCAAGGCCACCGTGCTGCCCGGCGTGACCATCGGCCGGGGGGCGGTGGTCGGCACCGGCGCGGTGGTCACCCACGACGTGTCGCCATTTTCGGTCGTCGCGGGGGTGCCCGCGAAAGTCGTCAAAGTGCTCGACCCGACGAAGTTCGTCGTGCGCGAAGGCGAACACCCCGCGGCCGGCACGGTTGAATCGGGTTGAAAGCCTCGCTCAGCACCGGCCTTCTCAGGTGACTGAGCGCCTACAGCACTTGCTTTTGCCACGAGGTCTTCACGCCGAGCGACTGCGCGTAGTCGTACAGCGCGTTGCCGGCGGCGCTGTCCCACCCGCTGATGCCGATGCTGGCCGAGGCTTGGAGGCCCTGGGCGTTCGCGAGCTGGGTCAGTCGCTCGAGCACGGCCTTCTGAACCGAGACCGGGTGTTGCTTCAGGTCGGCGATGAGCTTTTGCGCGCCCTCCCCGTTCAAGACCTTTCGGTCCATCGGGTTCGAGCTGCCGCTGGAGTGGAGCGCGTCGGTGCGGTGCTTGTTCACCAAGCCGCGCAACAGCTGCTCGGTTTCTGCGGCGCTGCGGGCCTCGGCAAACTGCGCCCGGAGCGGGTCGTCGGGGGCGAGCTGCTGGGGTCGGGCCTTCGCGCCTCGCACCGGGCCTGACGCGTTGCTCGCTGAAGCCGCGGGGTTCTTCGGCACGATGAGCGTCGTGCGGCCGGCCACCAGCAAGTCTCCGTCGTGCGGCAAGTCGGGGTTCGCGGCCTTCAGGTCGGCGACCGGCACGCCCGTGCGCTTCGAAAGCGCGGTGAGCGTGTCTTTGGGCTGTACCAGATACCTCGTACCGCCGGTGATGAGGTCTTTGAGCCGCTTCTCGATGCGAGTGTGGAGCCCCTTGCCCACCGGGCTCTGGTCACCTCGCGCGTCGAGCGCCAGTTGGAGCGCCGACAAGTCGTGAACCCCGAGGCCGTCGAACACGGCGCCGAACGCCTTGACGTTGGCCTCGAGCGCGTCGACGTCGGTCGACGTCGTGGCCTTGCGGTAGGCTGCGTACAATACTCCCAGCTTCACTTCGGTGGCGGTGGGGCCCACCGAGTCGTCGGTTCGGCCCTGAGCACGGTTGATGGCGTCGACCATGGGTGTCACTTACCCAACGCTGGGGGGGCGCGCAAAGGGCTGGCCCCATTCGCGAGTCATTTCAACGTCGTGGGGCGACCCTACTTCCACAACAAGTCGGCGCCTTCTTCGGCGGCCAGCTGCCGGCCTTGCGCCAGCTTGTTGAACGCGCGGTCGAACAAGGCGAAGTGGGTGAAGCCGCGAGCGTCTGGCGCACTCTGCGTGTAGTACGCCTTGGCGCCTTCGAATTCGAACTGCACCAACCGGTGGGCCTTGCGCACCGAGGGAGGCAGCAGCGTGCGGTCGGTGATGACCGTGCCCGCCGAAAACTCGCCGCTCGGCGTGCCGGCTTCGCGGTAGCGCCGAAAGGCGTTTTTCAACTCGTCGGTGTACCGGCCGAGGTCTTGCGCCGCGTCGAACAGCCGGGCCGCCATCTGACCGATGCCGCGCTTGGGGTTGCCCCCCGAGGTGTAGACCTCGTCCCATTCAACGATGCCGTTGTCATTGCCCTCGGCGTCGGCGGCCAACAGCTTGGCGGCGGCCTCGGCGAGGTGCTTTTGCATTTCGACCGTCGACGCGGTGTTGCCGTGGCCCTCGAGCATCGACCCCGAAGCGAGGCTGAAGAACAGCCGCTGGTCGGCGAGGGTCAACCCCTTCGCGCCAACCCTGAGCTCGGTCTGAGACAGCCAGTCGTCACACCCTTCGACCGTGCGCACCCCGCCCGCTTCATTGGGCACGTTCTTCTGGGTGTCGGCTTCGTCAATGGCCAACCCCAAACGCGAGTGCATTTGCGAGAGCGTGGCGCGGTTGACGGTACCCATGGCCTGGTTGTCGGGGGGCCGGCGCCCAGGTTTCGCGCTCCCCTGAAGTTCGTGGTGCTTTCTCAGTCACTGAGAAAACGGCGTTTCAAGCATTACGGCGCTTTGTAGCAACTGCCCTCGTCGAAGTTCGTCGGCACCCCGACGTTCTCTTCGAAACCCAGGTTGTCCCAGTCGCGTTCGTCGGCGTAGGGGGCGTTCTCGAGGTAGTACCGTTGGCCGGTGCGGTCGTTGTAGCTGCGACTGAATTCGAGCCGTTCGGCGGCCGAATGGTAGAGCACTTGGCCGAAAGCGACTGCGCCCTCGGCCATGGTCAGTGGGGTCGACGAGAAGTCGTTGCACAGGCGCTGGTTGCCGTTGACGAAGAAGACGAGCCGGTCGCGCCGAATGTAGACGTCGAAGCGGGCGCGCGGAGACTCGCGCAGCTGGTCGTCGAGTATGGGTGCGATGAGCTTGCCCGCGCCGTCTTGCTGCCGGTACCACCCCGGTGGCGCCGAGCTGGCCGGGTACTGGGGCGGCGACACGTTGACGACGCTTTCACGGTCGGCGGCGTTGGCCTTGTTCACCATGACCCGCAGGTCGGTTTCAGAACGTTTTTTGGTGGGCGCAATGCTGAACGGCGAACCGTCTCGCGCGAAGAACTGCAGACAGTTCCACCCGTCGGTCGACACGTTGCGGCCGTCGGGTTGATAGAAGAACGAGGTCTGCACCAACTTGCCGGTGAAGTGACCGTCGGCGTCGAAGGTCTTGCCGGCTTGTTCAGCCCCACACAGCCCGAGCCACCAGTAGCGCCGCGAGGTCGCGTTCGAAGCGACTTCGAACGTCACGTGCAAGTACGCGGTGGTCGACAATTGGGCCGGCCGGCGCGGCACGCCCACGACGGTCGCGAACACGTCTTGAAACCAGTCGGGCAAGGCGACGTGCAGCAGGCCGCGGTCGACGGTCAGGTCGGCCATGCTCACGTTGTCGTTGAAGACGTAGTAGTCCCACTTCGAATTGCCGAAGCGCCGCCCCGGGTGGTACGCGCGCCCGACGTCGTCAATGGGGCCGAGGTACGCGAGCCCTTCGGTGCCGTCGAAGTCTTCGAAAAAGTCTTTCGTGCGCGGCGTCGCTTTGCCCGTGGGCGTCACGTGAATGGTGGTGCGCGCGAGCACTTTGGGCGGCGCGGTCGGGCCGGGTTGACCGAGCCCCGCGCCCGGCCCATGCCCATTGACGATGAGGCTGCCGAAGCGGGCCTTGATTTCGGCCGCGGTGAAGAACGAGAACTTGATTCGGTCGGCCACCGGCACTTCGTCAATGGTCACTTGAATGTCGCGGTGGGTACTCGCCAAGTGCCCCGGAAACGGGCACGCGGCGTCAATGGCTTCGACCACCAGGTCGGTCGGCTGGCTGAGGTCGGTCACTTCGACTTGGCGCAACAGTTCGCGGGTGCCGGTGAATTTGTCGTTGTGCTGCTGGTAACCCGCGCAGTGAATGACGGTGCCATTCACCTGTTCGGCGCCGTCGACCGTCGTGACGGTCGCGCCCGCGGGGAGCCGAAAGACGCGGTAGTCGACCGCCCCCGTCACGGCCGGCACCACGACAATGGCGCTGTCGCGGTTCGGTACGACTTGAACGTCGGTCATCAACGCAGCGGCCGGGCCTCCGAACGCGGTGCCGTCTTCGCTTTTGGGCGTGGTGGGCGGGTCGACCACCGTCGCCGGCACCTGTTGCGGCAGCTCGGCGGGGTCGACCGGGGTCGGAGGCTTGGGCCCCGCGTCGACCGTCGTCGAGCCGCCGTCGGTGTCGACCACGCCGCCGTCACCCAACACGCCGCCGTCGTTGGTGGTACCCACGTTGCCTTTGCCGCAGGCGCTGACCAGACCGGCCACGACCAAGGCGCAAGCCAGCTGCGCGGTCTTTCGGGCATTCGAGAACGTCGACATGGGGGTCCCTCCGTCAGCGCGCATAGCACTCTGGCTTTTTTTCGCGCAACGCGCCGCCGAGTACCAAACGCCCCACTGCCCACATCTGTGAGCAGCTCGTCAGAAGTAAACGACGTGTTTACTGATTCGAGTCAGCCACAATAAAATCAATATCTTAGACACGCAACAACGGCTTGCTGAGGCCGAGAACCCTTCGTCATGCTTCTCGCGCGCAACCTCCATTGGTTTCAGACCGAGCTCATCAAACGAATGCCGGCGGCGCCCGATCGGGCCACGGTGACCCGCGTCGCTCAAGAAGCCGCGCACGCCTCGGTTTTCAAACCTTGGGCGAGCGGCCTGGTGGCGATGACCGAGTCTGCGTTCGACGCGCACGCCGACGGTTTTCTGGCTCACCTGGTGAAGACCGCCGCCAAGGCCGAAGACCTCGACGCCCACAGCAGCCCCAACTTCAAAGAGCTGGGCCCCGAGAGCAAGGTCGACCTGGGCGAGCTGCTGCGCACCAAAGCGCACCACGGCCAACCGAAGCTCGACGTGGCCGACGCGTCGCACGCCATGCAAGTCGACCAAGCGCTGCCGTTGGTCAGCGAGACCATCAAGTCGAGGTACGCGGCCCCCGCGCCCGACGTGAACCTCACCGAGTGGCAAGCGAAGGCCGTCGCGAGTTTCGTCGACGTGGGCCTGCCGCTCGACCAGTCGAAAGAATTGGTCGCCTCGCTGGCGGCCGACGTCGAGGGCTGGCGCGGCCGCGCACCCCAACTGACGCCGAAGCAGCGCGCGGGCTGGCGCGAAAAATTTCAGTCATTCGTCGAGGCCATGAAGCCCACGAACCTCGCCTACGACCTCAAGCGACTCATGTGGCACGCCACCCGAACGCCTGCTGAAGTCACCATGGCCGCGTGCGCGGCGCTCTCGGCCGTGGCCTTGGCCAAAATGGGCCTCGACGTGTACCACCAGGCGACGGCGTTCGACGCGGTGGTTCAGGTCACCAAAGACGTGGGGGGCCTGCTCGTCGGCTGGCTCAACGCCGACGCGCTCTCGGCGGTGTTTCACGAAGGCCACGACAACCGGCCGAGCGGTCGAACCGGAGCCGAATTTCAACGGCACCACGACCACCCACTCGAAGTCGCCAACTGGCCGCTCACCCGCAACGTCGACCTCACCGCGCTCGGAGGCGCTCCCCTGCTGGGCACGGCGGTGATGGCCAGCTCGGGGGCCGGCTTGGCCGTGGCCCTCACCACGTCGGTCGGCCTCATCTTCGCTCAGCAGCTGCACGCGTACGCCCACCAACGCGACCTGACGAAGGTGCCGAAGTTCATTCAGAAAATGTGGCAGTGGAACGTGGTCATTTCTCCCGAGCGCCACATTCGGGGGCACCACGGTCGGCCGGTCGGCAGCCAAGAATACGGCATCGTCAACGGGTGGTCGGCACCGCTGCTCGACAAGACCGGGTTCTTTCACGCCTACCAGAACCTGCGGGCGAAGCTGTCGGGGCGGCCCGTGCTCTGGCGCGAAGTCGAAGCCCAACGCCAAGCCAAAGCCGCGGCGAAAAAGGCCGCCGCGCTCAACGGCGCGCCGACCACCGTGGGCGTGGTCGGAGACGTGAAGGCCGTCGTCGAACCCAAGCTCGAGGCCCCAGCGGCCGAAAGCCCGGCCAACACCAACGCCACCACCGTCAGCCACATCGTCGACTGGCGCTGAGCTTCGCCCCAGCCGCGCGGCCACGGGCTTGCACCGCAGCGCGCCCCATGTGCTCGAATCGGCTTGTGTGGGTGGTGGCAGGTCTGTGGGTGAGCTGTGCCGGTTCGGTGAGCGAGCGGCCATGTACCCTGAACAATTCATGCTTCTTGCCCGGTGACGCCGGTGCCGGGCCCGACGCGGGTTCGTCGAACGACGCGGGAGCCGCCGGCGATGCGGGCACAGTTGTGCACGATGCGGGCACTGCAGGTGGCGACTCGGGCTCTCCAGGCGGCGATTCGGGCATGGCGGTGAGCGACGCGGGTACGAGCGCCAACGACGCCGGGCTCACGCTCCATTGGCTCGCTCCGGCCCCCAACGCGACGGTCTCGGGCGTCGCCACGTTCGAGTTGGCGGGCACGAAGCTGCTCAACGTGGAGGTCTTTCGGTCAGGCGTGCGACTCGTTCGTTGCACCGTCGACGGCAACGGCACCCACGCGAGCTGCCCGGTTGACACGACGACGCTGGCCGACGGCGCGTTGACCGTGACCGCCCACGGGTGGAACAGCGCGGCCGGCCAACCGTTCACCGCCGACGCCGACGCGGGCGCTCTGTCGGTGGTCGTCATGAACGGCCCAAAGGCGACGTGGGCCCCGTTGACCGTGATGGCCGTCGAAAACCCGCTCACCCACGGCGCCCTGGGCGACGACACCCAAGACGACGTCGCGGCGCTTCGGGCGACCGTCAATGCGCTCCCCGCTGCGGGGGGCCTCATCTACTTTCCTCCGGGCAAGACGTTTCGAAAGAACGACACCTGGGTCATCACCAAAAGCCACGTGAAGCTGTGGGCGCCCAACGGGCAAGCCACGCTCCACGGCGTGATTCAAGGCGCCACGCGCAAGCACGCCACCATTTGTCGAAACAGCAGCGGCTGCGGCGTCTTCGGGCTTCGCTTCACGTCTGACGCGGTCGCCCGGTTCGACGCGCTCGAAGACAACCAGTTCGCCACCGACCACGCGACCGACGTCGAAGTGGTCGGCTGCGACATCAAAGGTTCGGCTTCGGCGGGTGTCTTCATTTACAACCTGTCGCAACGAACGTACGTCGAAGGCAACTACGTTCACCTCACCTACGCCGACACGATTCACCACACCGACGGGTCGCGCGAGTCGTGGGTGTGGGGCAACTTCATGTACAACGCGTTGCCGAGCAAGGGTGACGACGGCATCGCCTGCGTGACGTACTGCCCGACCTGCCCCAAGTGCGGCGACATGGAGTGGTGGGGCAACACGCACCTGGGCGCCCCGTGGGGCCGCGGGTACGCCGTCATCGGCGGCGACCACATCGACATTCACGACAACTGGGCGATTCGCATTGGCGGGGCCGGCCTCATCGTCGCTTCGGAGCCGAGCTACAGCAGCGCGAGCAGCAACGACATCACCATTCGCCACAACTGGGTCTCGCAATGCGGTCAGACCATCAGCCACCCGAACATCTTGATCAGCGGCCAGAACCCCGCGGCCGACCCGCTCACCAACATCGCGCTCACCGACAACGTCTCGGTCGACGGGGTGCACGGCGCGTACGGCACCGAGGGCGAGTTCAGCAACGTCACCAACGTCAACTTGTCGCAGAACGCGGCCGACCTGCCGACCGTGCCGACCCTGGCCGACGTCGCCGTGAAAGACACGTCGATTCTGAAGACGAGAGACCCGTCATTCGTGGCGGCCCCAGAGCGGCTGGGCCTGTACCGCATTCACGTGCGCGTTGGGGCCGACGCCGGTTTCGAACAGCGCTTCGAATACGTCTTCAAAGGAGCCGCGGCCGACGTCACGGCGTTCACCTCGGCGAGCGTCACCGCGGGCAACGTCCTGCTCGAGCAGCGCGACGTGCAGGGCACGACCTACGCGGTGGTGTTGTCGGCCCAGCCGCTCGTGCTGCCGACCTCGCTGAGCGGGGTGGCGTTCACCGAGCTGCGCAGCAAAGACCGCAGCGGCCAGCTCGACTGGCTGTGGCGGCGCCTCGACCAAGGCGCTTACTGAAGCCGCCGGTCACGGTTTCGCGCGGGCCTGCTTCGCTTCGTCGAGCATTGCGCGCACCAACGCAGTGCGCGGGCTGGTGTCTTCGGGCAGTTTTTGGGCCGCTTGGTCGAGTTGGGCGGGGGGCATGCGCAGCATGCGTTCGAAAATGCCGTTGACGTCTTCGGCCGAGACGGCCGCCGTCTTCGCGAGGTCGTACAGCTTCGCGCTGGGCTTGGCCGCGACCGGCTTGGGGCCGGCGGCGGGGGCCACGCTCGCCACGTCGGCCTTGCGGCGAATGCGCTCAATGGTGCCCGCGATTTGGCGGGTTCGCTGCTGTTCGACGTCGAACTGGTCGAAGAACTTGGCGAACTTCGGGCCATACAGCTTCGCGAAGTCGTCGTGGTACGCCGTGGCCTGCTTGGCGTCTTTCGCGGTCGCGGTGAGCGCCTCGCCGAAGAGCTGGGCGACGCCCACCAGTTGGTCGCGTTCAACCGCGGTGAAGACTTCGCCGAAGTGCCGGTCGTTCTTCACCAAGAATTGCTGTTGGGTGGCAATGGCCTCGGCCGAGAGCGCCTTGAGCACCTCGCGGTCGGGCGCGCGGCCCTCCCGGCGGGCTTTCGAGTATTCGGCGTCGACCTTCTTCTCGAGCGCAGTCAAGACCTTGGTCTGCTCGGCGTCGATGCGGTCGAACGCCGGCAGCGCGCTCGTGAATTTCGCGAGCAGCGGCTCCAGCCCCTTTTGAATGACGGGCTCGAGGTTCCACACCGCGGCGAGGCGCTCGGCGCCTTCGGTCATTTGAGGGTCGTTCGAGCTCAACGCAAACGGAAACGCGGTCACTCCGGCCATGGCGAGGCCCTGAGCGAACCGGGTGTCACCGGCTTTGGCGGCGGCGTTGACGGTGTTGACCAGAGCGAGAAACTCCTTCTTGTCTCCGCTGTTGAGTACGGCTTGCTCGCGCAGCCCAATCGCCGCGGTCGGCAGGCCCGTCATCGCCACGGCGCCGCTCAGCGCGTCGAGTGACGGTTTGCCGCGCAAGAGCCCAAATTGCTTGGCCAGTATGGGTTTGACCGAGTCGTACAGCTTGGCCTTGGCCGAGTCGCTCGGCCGAGGGCCCAACATCAGGTCGATGCCGGCCGAAATTCGTTGTTCGCCGCTCGCGTTGTCGCCGGTGAGGTGTTTGTTCGCGCCCCGAATGCGAGCGAGCGCGGGGGCGAACGCCTTCGCTTCGGCCGGGGTCGCGAACCCCAGCCCGGGAAAGAGCGGCTTTTCGAGCCCGGCGAGCGTGAGCTCCAACTCCACGAGGCCGGTGTTTCGGGCCTGTTCGATGAAGGCAGCGTACTTTTCGAGCTGCCGCGGGTTGACCGCGAACGAAGCGTTCTGCTGCAGGGCGGTGTCTCCGCGGGCGTACGCGTCGGCAAACTGCTGACGGTTGGCCGAGATCAGCTCTTGCACCAGCGCCGCACCGTCGGCGTACATCTTCTTGACGTCGGGCCCCGCGCCAGGCGGCGGAGGCGGAAACAGTTCGAGCATCGCAGCCGTCGTCGCGGCTGCGTCGGCGGGCAAGAACTGGGTCGCGGTCGCCTGCGAGAGCAACATGACGCTCGGCAAGTCGGCGGCGCTCAGCGCCAGGAGGCGGTCGCTGTCGGTGACTTCGGGCTTCGCGACCTGGGGCACGAACGCAGCGATCGCGGCCGCGACCCGTGAATTGCCACCCGCCTTGGCTTTTTCAGCCAACGCCAGCAGCGTGCCGACTTCGGCCGCGGTGGCGGGGTTGAAGTGGTCGGCAATGTCTTTCTTGGTGCGGCGCCCCAATTCGAGCGAGTCGAACGGCTTCTTCGCGAACTCTTCGCACTGCGCCGACAGGGCCCCCAAGCGTGCCGGGTTGAGCTGACGAGCTGAAATCGTTTGCATCAGCGCCAAAGCGTCGTCGTAAACCTTGGCTTGGGTGGGCACCGTCGGCCGGTCGCCGAGCAAGTACTGAGCGTGCGACCGCGACGTGGCGGCGGGGCTGTTGGGCCCAGCGGCCGCGAGGGCCCGCTGCACCTCGCGAATTGGCCCGAAGGCGCCGTCGAGTGTGGTGAGGAGTTCTTGGGCCTCGACGCGGTCTTGGCCTTTGAGCGCGCCGGCCTTGACCCCCCAGTCGGCGGCGCCGGGCGCGGAGGCCTTTTCGACAGTCGGGCCCAGCGACGAAGCGACCGAGGGAGCCGCCTTGGGCAAGCCATTGTTCAGCGCCTGCAGCGTCGCGAAGCCCTTGGTGATCGGCAAGCCTTCAATGCCCATGGCACCGCCTTCTAGCTGAACAACCGTTCGTGCCGAGAACACCAAACCCGCCAAAGTCGCCTACCGCTCCCGTCAGACGAATTTGCACACATCGAAGTCGCATAAGCGCCTCAAACTGCTCAGGTTCGTGAAACAACTGGGTATGGCCGGAGCCAGCTGCAGACGGGCTCTGGGCGTGACTACACTGCCAGCCGTTTTGAGCACCTGCCCATCACCTCGAGCGTCTCGATGCGCGGCCGCGGTGGTGACCCTCGCGCTGCTGGCGTGTGGGCAACCACCGACTCCGGTGCCCTCGTGTACGACGTTGGCCGGGCTCGACGAAAAGGCCTGCGCGGCGGCGTCGGCCATGGCGCTGCCCACGGCGCTGCCCGCCGCCATCGGCAACGCGAAGGCCGACGACGAAGGCGCGGCGCTGTTGGGCTTTGCCATGTTCTTCGACGCCCGGCTCAGCTCTGACCAAAACGTTCGCTGCGCGAGTTGCCACCAGCCCGAGCGCTCATTCGGCGACGGCCGGCCCACGTCATTGGGTTTGGGCCAGCTGCCGGTCGACCGAAACAGCCCGTCGATTTTCACGGCCGCCTGGCACCGCTGGCAAATGTGGGACGGCCGGGCCGACACCTTGTGGACGCAGCCGCTCATGGCCATTGAGAACCCCCGAGAAATGAACTTCACCCGGCTCGAGCTGGCCCACCGGGTGGCCCAGAGCTTTCGCGCCGGGTACGAAAGCGTGTTCGGCGCGCTGCCCCCGCTCGAAGACGGGGCGCGGTTTCCTCCCAAGGGCAAGCCGGGCGACGCCGCGTTCGACGGCATGGCGGCGTCTGACCAGTTCGAAATCAACCGGGTCGCGGCGAACGTGGGCAAGGCTTTCGAGGCCTACATGCGCCGCGACGCCCACCAGCGCGGCCGCTTCGACGCCTTCGTCTTGGGAGACGCGACGGCGCTGACCGCCCAAGAGCAGCGCGGCTTCGCCGTGTTCTTCAAAGCCGGCTGCTCGGGCTGCCATTCGGGGCCCACGCTCACCGACGACGACTTTCACGTGGTGGGCGTACCGCCGGCCGAGGGCAAATCGCCCGAACGCGCCCGCGCGGCCGCGCTCGAATTGCTGGCGACGTCGCCGTTTGCGGTGAACGGGCCGTTTCACGACGGGCCGAGCGTCACCCCCAACCCTTCGCCCCAGCCGCGTGACGAACCAACCCTTCGCCCCAGCCGCGTGACGAAGGCGCCTACCACACCCCGTCGTTGCGCAACTGCTCGCGCACGGCCCCGTACGGTCACAACGGAACCTTCGAGACACTCGAAGCCGTGGTCGACTTTCATTTGGCTGGGGGCTCGGGCGTGGTCGACGGCAAACTGCAACCCGTCGTGCTCACGGCCACCGAGCGCGACGACCTGTTGGCCTTCTTGCGCGCGCTCGACGCCGAAGACGCTCCGTCTCCGTGGAACAACTGGCCTGATCGCTAAAGCCCGCGCAAAAGAGGGCCGCACCACCGAGTGAATTGGGCTAAATCATGTCAGTCATGACCTTCTCGTCGCAGGTGCTGTCGTTCGATCGCCCGGCTGAAGTCGCCAGAATCTCCGAATGGTTCAAAGCCCAGGTGATGGGCACGCTGAAGAAGCGCGGCGTCGTCGTCGGCCTGTCGGGGGGCATCGACAGCTCGGTGTGCGCGGCGCTCGCGGTGAACGCGCTCGGCAAAGACAAGGTGTTCGGCATTTTCATGCCCGAAAAGCATTCGGCCGACGAGTCGCTCGAGCTCGGGCAGCTGCTCGCCAATTCGCTGGGCATCAAGGCGGTGACCGAGAACATCGCCAAGGGGCTCGAAGGCGTGGGCTGCTACGCGCGCCAAGACGAGGCGATCAAAACCGTGTTCCCCGAATACGGCCCGGAGTGGAAGTGCAAGATCACCCTGCCGTCGATTCTGGAGTCTGACCGGCTCAACGTGTTTCAGCTGACCGTGCAGTCGCCTTCGGGCGAGGTGAAGAACGCGCGCATGCCGCTGCAAGCGTACTTGCAGATCGTGGCGGCGACGAACTTCAAGCAGCGGGTGCGAAAAATGGTCGAGTACTACCACGCCGACCGGCTCAACTTCGCGGTCGTGGGCACGCCGAACCGCCTCGAATACGACCAGGGCTTTTTCGTGAAGCAAGGCGACGGCACGGCCGACGTGAAGCCCATTGCCCACCTGTACAAGACGCAGGTGTACGCGCTGGCCGAGACCTTGGGCGTGCCCCCCGAAATTCGGCGCCGCCCGCCGACCACCGACACGTATTCGATGCCGCAGACCCAAGAAGAGTTCTACTTCGCCCTGCCCTACGACCGAATGGACCTGTGCTTGTGGGCGCTCAACCACCAAGTGCCGGCGAGCGAAGTGGCGCCGGCGGTGGGCATCAGCCCCGAGCAGGTCGAGCGGGTGTTCAAAGACATTCAGGCCAAGCGGCGGGCGACCCACGGAGGTCACTTGCCGCCCATTTTGGTCGAACCGATTTTCAACGAGACCATCGTGCTGTGACGGTGGCTCTTCACCGTGTCGTGCCCGCCCTCGTCTTTTGAGACTGCCCCATGACCTTCGCTCCGCCTCCGCAGTTGCACCACTCCGCGACGCCGCTGTTGCACGACTTTCTCGAACACTCGGCGGCGCGGCTGGCCGACAAAGTCGCGCTTGTCGTGAAAGGCGCCCGGCTGACGTACGGCGAGCTCGACCGTCAAGCGAACGCGCTGGCGAACGCGCTCGAAAAAGCGGGAGTCGAACGCGGTGACCGGGTCGTCGTGTTCGCCGACAACACGGTCGAGACGGTCGTGTCGTTCTGGGGCGTGCTGAAAGCGAACGCGGTCATCAGCGTGGTGAACCCGCTGACCAAAGCCGACAAGCTGACCTATTACCTCAACGACTGCCGCGCGAAGGTGATGATCACCGACATGCACCTGGCGAACGTGTTCGCCGAGAGCGCGCCGCACGCCGAGCATTTGAAGCAGGTCATCGTCAGCGGCACGCTCGACGAGAAGCGCCTGGCGGGGGTCAAGAACGTCGTCTCGTGGTCGAAAGCGCTCGACGCGCACGCCAAGACCGCGCCGAAGCGTCGCTGCCTCGACATCGACCTGGCGGCGATCATTTACACCTCGGGCAGCACGGGTGACCCGAAGGGCGTCATGTTGACCCACCGCAACATGCTCACCGCGGCGACTTCGATTTCGACGTACCTCGAAATGCGTGAAGACGACGTGGTGCTGGGCGTGTTGCCGCTCGCCTTCGACTACGGCCTGTACCAGTTGATCATGTCGTTTCGGGTGGGCGCGCGTTTGGTGCTCGAGCGGAGTTTTGCGTTTCCCGCGCAGGTGCTCAAAGTCATGGCCGACGAAAAGGTCACCGGTTTCCCCGGGGTGCCGACGATTTACGCCATTCTCGCCGAGCTGAAGAACCTCAAAGACTTCGACCTGTCGGCCATTCGCTACGTCACGAACACGGCGGCCGCGCTGCCGGTGAAACACATCACCATGCTGCGCGACCTGTTTCCCACCGCGCGCATTTATTCGATGTACGGGCTCACCGAGTGCAAGCGCTGCACGTACTTGCCGTACCAAGACATCGACCGAAAGCCGACGAGTGTCGGCATCGCCATACCCAACACCGAGCTGTGGATCGTCGACGAGAACGACCAGAAGGTCGGGCCGAACACGGTGGGCCAGTTGGTCATTCGTGGCGCCACGGTGATGAAAGGGTATTGGGAGAAGCCCGAAGCCACCGCGAAGAAATTGAGGCCCGGGCCCATACCCGGTGAACAGGTGCTCTACACCGGTGACTTTTGCCGCCTCGACGAAGAGGGCTACCTCTATTTCGTCGGGAGAATGGACGACATCATCAAGTCGCGCGGCGAGAAAGTGGCTCCCAAAGAAGTCGAGACCGCGCTCATGAACATCAAGGGCGTGAAAGAAGCCGCCGTCATCGGCGTGCCCGACGAAATTCTGGGGCAAGCCGTGAAAGCGTTCGTGGTGCTCGAACAGGGCGTCAGCTTCACCGACAAAGACCTGATGAAGGAGTGCCAGAAGCGGCTCGAGAACTTCATGGTGCCCAAGTTCATTGAATTCATTGCCGAGTTGCCGAAGACGACGACCGGCAAGATCAAGAAGACGGGGCTCACGTGAGCGCAGCCGACCAGCCCGACGTGGCGTCGGTGTACGCGAGAGGCCGGCACCCGTTCATGGGCCTCGAGCTGTTGGTCGAGCCGGGCGCGCTCGTGCCGCGTGCCGAGACCGAGTTGCTCGGGGGCGAAGCGGTCAACGTGCTCACCGCCGCGGCGCCAGTGAACCCCACCGTCGTCGACGTGTGTTGCGGGTCGGGCAACTTGGGCTGCGCCATTGCCCACCACGTGCCGACCGCGAAAGTGTGGGCGGCCGACCTGACGCCGAGCTGCGCCGCGTTGGCCAAGAAGAACGTCGACCATCTGGGCTTGAGTGGGCGCGTCGAAGTGCGCCAAGGAGACCTCTTCGAGCCCCTGCGGGCGCTGCTGCCCGAGGGCGGGGTCGACGTCATCGTGTGCAACCCGCCGTACATTTCGACCAGCAAGCTCGAAGCCGACCGCGCCACGCTGTTGACGCACGAACCGCGCGAAGCGTTCGACGGAGGCCCGTACGGCCTGGCGATTCACCAACGCGTGATCAAAGAAGCGGTGGCGCTGCTCAAGCCGAACGGGCATTTGTTGTTCGAGTTCGGGCTCGGGCAAGAGCGGCAAATGAAGGCGCTCTTCGACCGCGCGAAGTCGTACCGTGACGTTCGTTTCGTCAACAACCGCGACGGGGCCCCGCGGGTCGTCGTCGCCACCCGGTCGTAAGTACCCTTACCGATTTCACTTTTGCTCGAGGACAAAACCGTGGAGCTCAAAGAGCAGGTTCGGCAGTTCATCATTTCGAACTTCTATGTGTCAGACCCGAACGCGCTGAACGACGACGCGTCGCTGCTCGACGCGGGCATCGTTGACTCGACCGGCGTGCTCGAGGTCATCACCTTCATTGAAACGACGTTCGGCGTGACGGTCGAAGACGCCGAAATGCTGCCCGACAACCTCGACGCGGTGAACCGCATCGTGGCGTTCGTTCAGCGAAAGCGCGGCGGGAAGTAGCCATGTGCGGCATCGCGGGCATTGTGAATTTGCAGCCGGCCGAGGCTCCCTCGCGGGAGGCGCTCATGAAAATGGCCGGCGCTCTCGAGCACCGAGGGCCTGACGAATTCGGAGTGTACCGCGACGCCCAAGCCGGCCTCGCGCACGCCCGGCTGTCGATCATCGATTTGTCGACCGGGCAGCAACCGCTCGGCAACGAAACGAACGACGTGTGGCTCGTCTTCAACGGAGAGATCTTCAACTACGTCGAGCTGCGCGAAGAATTGTTGTCGCTGGGGCACCAGTTTCGAACCAAGAGCGACACCGAAGTCATCGTGCACGCGTGGGAAGCGTGGGGCGAGCAAGCGTTCGAGCGCATGAACGGCCAATGGGCCGTCGCCCTGTGGGACTCCAAGAGCCAAGTCTTCGTGCTCGCGCGCGACCGGGTGGGCGTGCGACCGCTGTATTACGCCGAGACGGCGAAGCGCGTGGTGTTCGGCAGCGAAGTCAAAGCGCTCTTCGCGGGCGCGCCCGACCTGCGGCGTGAAGTCGACCCCGTGGGGCTCGACGAGACGTTCACGTTCTGGTCGGTCGTGCCTCCACAGACCATGTTCAAAGGCATCGCCGAGCTCGAACCTGGGCACGTGCGGGTGTGGCGGCGCGGCCAGTTCGTTCACGACGTCGCGTTTTGGCAACCGACCTACCCCGAGGGCCCGTTGCACCGGTTCGAGGGCTCGCTCGACGACGCGACCAAGGCGCTGTCGAAAGCCCTGCTCGAAGCGACCGAGCTGCGCATGGTTCGCGCCGACGTGCCGGTGGGCAGCTATTTGTCGGGCGGGCTCGACAGCTCGGTGGTGGCGGCGCTCGCCAAGCAGGTCAAGCCTTCGGGGTTTCGTACGTTTTCGCTGCGCTTCGCCGACGCCGAATACGACGAGACGCCGTACCAGCGGGCCATGGTGCAGCGGCTCGGCACCGAACACGCCGAAATCGTCGTCAGCCGCAAAGACATCGCCGACGTCTTTCCTCAAGTGATTCGGTTCACGGAGCGGCCGATTCTGCGAACGGCGCCCGCGCCGCTGTTTCTGTTGTCACGCTTGGTGCACCAGAACGGCATCAAAGTGGTGCTGACCGGCGAAGGCTCTGACGAAATGTTGGCCGGCTACGACTTGTTTCGAGAAGCGAAGGTGCGCCGGTTTTGGGCCACTTCGCCGAAGTCGACGTGGCGCCCCCGGTTGCTCGAACGGCTCTACCCCTATTTGACGCGGTCGCCGGTCTCGCAGCAGGCGCTCACCCGGCAGTTTTTCGGTCGAGGCCTCGAGCGGGCGAAGTTGCCCGGCTTCAGCCACGAACCCCGGTGGCAAGGCACCGCCGCGCTCAAGCGGCTCTTTCACCCCGAGGTGAAGTCGGCGCTCGCCGGTCACGACTCGGTCAAGCGCTTGCTCGACTCGTTGCCCCCTGCGTTCTCGAAGTGGCCGACCTTGGGGCAAGACCAGTACCTCGAGGTGCGCACGCTGCTCTCGGGGTACCTGTTGTCGTCTCAGGGCGACCGCATGCTCATGGGCAACAGCGTCGAGGGCCGCTTTCCGTTTCTCGACAAGAACGTCATGGCCTTGGCGAACAGCTTGCCGCCTTCGTACAAGCTGCGGGTACTCGACGAGAAGCACGTGCTCAAGCGCGTCGCCAAAGGGCTCGTCACCGACGAAATTTTGAACCGGCCCAAGCAGCCGTACCGCGCGCCTGACGCGCTCTCGTTCATCGGCCACGACCGCCCGTCGTGGGTCGACGAGCTGATGAGTGCCACCGCGCTCGACCAGAGCGGGTTGTTCGACGCGAAAATCGTGGGGCAGCTCTGGCAGAAGTGCCTCAACCGTACCGACGACGGGCAGTTTTCGAACACCGACAACATGGCGGTGGTGGGCATTTTGTCGGCGCAGCTCATGCACCGGCACCTCGTGGGGTCGGCGCCGTCGACCAAGCAGCCGGTTTTGCGCACGCTGATCGAGCGGTAAACGGGCCGCGTGGCCCCAAAACCACGAATTTCATTCAGTTTTTCTCGGTGGGACGGTGGGCAGCGGGCGGGGTCGTAGCTTCTGAGAGGCCGCGAAAGGGCGTGCCTTCAAGGAGTTGACCGTGGCCGACCAACCGGCGTTTTCTCTGCGTGGAGACGCGATTCACCACCGTGGCAAAGCGGTGGGCACCCTGCGTCGCGGCTCGTACGAATACCGCAACGAGAAGGGCGAGTTGCAGCAGGGCAGCGTCGCCGCTCTGCTCCAGGCCCACGTGGCCGCGCTCATCGCCGCGCCGCCGACCGGTCGCTTGCGCGTCACCGAAGGGTTGCTCGACGTACTCGCCGGCAACGTGTTTTTCGGCCAAACCAAGGTCGGCACGTTGAGCGCGAATGGCGAATATTCGCTCGAATTCGACGGCCGCCGCCAAGAGGGCAACGCGTTTCGAACGCCCGGAGCGGTTTTCATTTCGGGCACCGGCCCCACGGCGCTGGTCACCGTGGCGGGCCGCTCGTACAGCGCGGTCGATGGCGTCATTTACGACGGCTACGAGGTCATCGGCTCGGTGAGCGCCGACGGTGCCTACCGCGGGGTGTGCGTGAACGGTGACTGCTTTGAAGGCCAACTGAACGACCCGCAGAAGGCCGTGTACTTGAAACTGCTGACCCCCGAGGCAACGCCATGACCGTGAAGCTCAACAACGCCGTCAGCACCAACCGCGCCGCGCTCAACCAAGTCGCCGGGAGCGCTTCAGAGCCAACCCGCTGCGCGCCGGTGGGGCCGAGTGACCGGTACGAGCGGGTGAGTGCTCCGCAGCTGAGCGTCACCAAAGAAGGCATCATCATGGGGCCGAAGGGGCCCGTCGGGTCGATCGACGCGAACCTGAACTTCACTTTGAAAATCGGCAACCGCGAACTCAAAGGCAACCTGCGTGACGTGTTGCTGGCCGAGCTGAGCCGGCGTGCGACCACGACGCCCGGCATGCCACGCCGACCCGGCGACGTCGTGAACTCGAATGGCCGGCAGTACACCGGCTGTTGGGGCCTGCCGGCGCATTCGGGCACCGTGCCTGGCCCGGTGCGAACCGATTCGGGCACGACGACCAGAGGGGGCACGACCGGCACCTCAGGCACTCCGGGCACGAAGCGCGCGCGCACCTACGAAGACATGCCCAGTTGGATGAAGGGGCCCGACGGCAGCGCGGTCGTGCGCAACGTGAGCGACATTCAATTTCTGCCGGGCTTCGACACCATGAACCCCCAAGCGGCGGCGTTCTACCAACAGAAGATCGCCGCGGCCCTGCAGCAAGAACAAGGGTCGACGCTGGGCATCGACGGGTTTCAAATTCGAATCGCCGGGCGGAGCGAAGACATTCCGTACCCGAAGGGCACCGAAGCCGCGGGCAAAGACGGTTCAGACCCCAACTTGCAGCTCCCGATTTGGACGTCGGAGTGGAGCGCCGACACCAAGGCGCAGTGGTTGGCGCGGCTGGCGGCCGACAAGACGCCGCTGCCTGGCAAGCAAGCCGCGCTCGCGAAGCACGACGCGTTCATGAAAGAACTGTTCGGCGACGCGACCAAAGTCGACCACGCGTCTGGGTACCAGAGCGGCTCGATCATCAACATGTTCACGTCGGGCGCGATCTACGACCCGAAGTACTACGACCTCGGTCGCCAAGAAAAAGAGTACGTCACCGGCCAGTTTCGAAACTTGTTGGGCCGCGACCCCACGGTGAATGAGCTTCACGAGTTCATGTACCTGTGCCCCAACATGAGCGTGAACGAGAGCGAGTTCGCGGCGACGAAAGAGAAGTTCAGCAGAATGACGCCGGCCGAGTTGCAGGCGGTGGCCGACCGACTCGCGGCGAACCCGAACATGGCGGCCGGCAACCGCCTGGCGAACGACAAGTACAGCGACGGCGAGGTGCACTCCGGCATCGACGCGTACTTGCAGCAGCACCCGGGAGCGACCGAAGCCGCGGGCAAAGACGGTTCAGACCCCAACTTGCAGCTCCCGATTTGGACGTCGGAGTGGAGCGCCGACACCAAGGCGCAGTGGTTGGCGCGGC
>JBGAIY010000652.1:0-1770 GCA_044225205.1 Myxococcaceae bacterium
CTGCGAATGAACACGCTCACGGTTTTGGGCAACGACACCGCCCAGGAGTGGTCGAAGATCATCGAAGCGGCCTGCGCCCGCGAACGCTTGACCTGCAAGGCGAGCGGCGACGGGTACGGGCCCAGCGACCACATGTCGTTCTATACCGCGGGCTACCCGGTGCTTCACTTCTTCACCGGCGCGCACAGCGAGTACCACAAGCCCACCGACCTCGCGGCGACCATCAACGCGGGCGGCGCGGCGCAAGTGGCGCAAGTCGTCGCCGACATCGCGCTGACGACCGACACCCTCACCTTTCAGAAATTGGCGTCACCTCCCAGCGTGGGCGACGCTCGCTCGTTCAACGCGTCGTTGGGCACGGTGCCGAATTACGGAGGCCCTCCCGCCGGCACGAAAGGCGTGCTCCTCGACGACGTGCGGCCCGGTGGCGCGGCCGACGCCGCCGGCATGAAGCGCGGCGACATCATCACCAAGTTGGGCAAGTTCGACATCGGCGGAGTCGAAGACTTGATGTTCGTGCTGATGCAAGCGAAGCCCGGAGAAACGGTGACCGCCGTCATTCTGCGCGACGGCCAACCGGTGTCGTTCGAGGTCACGTTTCATGAAGGCCGAAGGCACTGACGGCCGATGGCCGTGACCGTCGTCGCGAAAAAAGTGCGCGAAATCAGGTGAAGAATGGGCGAATCGCCGGCTGCCTGCGGGTGGGCGCTGTGTTTCTGTCGCCTTGTCAGGGGCGTCGGGCATCGTGCGGGTTCTGCGAAAGGACCGATTGATGAAGCGCGTACTCATCTGGCTGGGTCGTGGTCTGGCGGCGCTGCTCGGCGTCACGCTGTTGGTGGCGGGTGCGGCGTACGCCCGAGGGGTGGCCAAGGCCAACCACCACTGGGCCGTGCAGCCTGCGCCGGTGGTGGTGCCTACCGACGAAGCCAGCATTGCCGAGGGCACCCGCCTGTTTTCGGCACGAGGTTGCAAGAAATGCCACGGCGCCGACGCTGGAGGCGTGTTGGTGCTCGACTTGCCCCTGTTGGGCACCATGTATGGCGCGAACCTCACTCGGGGCGAGGGCAGCGCCACTCGCGACTACGGCCCCGTTGACTGGGTGCGCACGGTGCGGCACGGCATCAAGCCGTCAGGTCTCCCGCTCCAAGTGATGGACGCCAACGAGTACCAGCACCTGAGCGACCGAGACCTCGGGCTCATTGTCGCCGCCATTGGGGCGATGCCACCCGTCGACCGAGTCAACCCGCCGATGCGCATTCAGCCGCTCGCGTACGTGTTTCACGGTTTGGGCATGCTCGACGTCACCAGCGCCGACCGAGTCGACCACGCACGCCCCCACACCGAAGACCCAGCGGCGAGCGCGTCGGCCGACTTCGGTGAATACATTGTTCGACTCCAGTGTCGCGAATGCCACGGCCACCAGTTGTCGGGTGGCACCTTGTCGGGAGCGCCCGGCCTCGCCGTGCCATTGAACCTGACGCCCGATGACGAGACCGGTCTCGGCCGGTGGTCATACGCCGACTTCGTCACCGCCATGCGCACCGGCAAACGCCCCGACGGCCGCACCCTCGACAGCCTCATGCCGTGGGACACGTACGCCACCCTCTCAGACGACGAGCTCACCGCGATTTGGTCGTACTTGCGTCGGCAGCCGGCGCGGCCGTTCGGCGGTCGGTAACTTCAGTGGTCGACGTTGCACTCGAACGAACAGTTCACATTCACCGGAGTCATGTCAGCCGGAGGAAACGGCCAGGCCAACAGGCGTTCGCT
>JBGAIY010000652.1:1776-3050 GCA_044225205.1 Myxococcaceae bacterium
GCTCACGCAACGCCCCCCTGCGGGTTGCTTCGGTGCTGCGGGGGGCCCACCAACGACCGGTGTGGTACCGGCACACACTGAAGCCGGGGTGACGCTCAAGGTAGAGTGCGGGGCATGACCCTTACCGTTCTCGACATCGACGGCTCGCGGTTCGACCATCTCCTCGGTTTTTTTGGTGAAATCGAACGAGTGCTCGCCCTCAAGAAGGGGTGGGGGCGCAGCTTCGAAGCCCTCGATCACGTGCTCCAGCGAGAAGCGGGCCTGGTTCTGCGCTGGCGAAACGCGCCACGGTCAGTCGAAGCGCTCGGCCCCCACTTTGGCACCATCGTCGAGCACCTCCGCGCGCACGACGGAGTGATTGTCGAATTCGGAATTGACCGTGACGCGTTTCGCGAAGCGCTCTTGCGGGTCATGGAGCGCAAGGTTCACCCAGCCTGGGCGAGCTTCACGTCAGGCTTGGTGCCGAAGTCGAAATTGCACCTGCACCTCGAACAAGAATACGCGGTGTTCGTACGCGACTTTCCCCAGCTGGTGGGGCGGGCGTACGCCCAATGCCCCATCGCCGAAGTGCGGCGCGAGCTCGCCGAGAACCTGTTTGAAGAAGAGACCGGCGGTCTGCACGCGGGCCGCCCGCACCCCGAACTGTTTCTCGAATACCCGCGCGGGTTGGGGTTCGACGTGAGCCGGTTCGAGCACGTCGAACTGCTGCCCGCGGCGAAGGCGTACCGAGAGGCCATTGACGACGCCACCACGGCACGCGGTTGGGCGGTCGCGGCCGCGGTCGTCACTCTGTTCATCGAAGGCACGCCGCATGAGCGCTCGCTGTTCGACCCCAACGCGCCCGCCAGGCCCGAGCCACCGCTCGAAGAACACCCGCTGGTGGTGCATTACGGGTTGCCGCTCGAGAGCCTCAAGTTGACCCGCGCGCACCGAGGAGTCGAAGGCGACCACCGCCTCGCCGCGTGGAAGGTGATGCTCGACTTCGCCGAACCCGACCAGCGCATGGCCGTGCTCATCGCCATGGAGCAGACGCTCGCCGCCTGGCTCAAATACCGCGACGAGGTGGCCCAGGTCTGTGGGGTGTAGGCACTACTTGAGGTTGTTCTTGTTGACCGGGGCGCTTCTGCCGCCACCCATGGAGATCGGCCGGGTAATGGTCTTCACCGGCGCAGGCTCGACCGGCATGGTGTACCTCGGGTCGCCTCGCTCGATCGGGCTGATGGTCACGTCGGGCTTGATGCCACCGTCGACCGGCATCACATAGCGCGGGTCAG
>JBGAIY010000653.1:0-3049 GCA_044225205.1 Myxococcaceae bacterium
ATTTCACGAATTGCTCCGGTGTGAGGTTCGCGGTCACACGGGCGGAGGGGGCCAAAGGTTCCGCCGACAGTACGGCTTCGCCCGACACCATGAGTTCGGCGTCGGCAAGCGAGAGCGCCATGCCCTGCGCCCGAACCAGCACGGCGCCGGTGCGCAGCCGAGGTGTGTCGCTGGCGTCGTCGAGTTCGGAGTGGGGGCCGAGCCAGAGCGACCCGAGCGAAGACGCCCCGGTCAAGGCGACGAGGCCCAGATCGCCCGTCACCAGGTGCCGAGGGCTGGTGACGACGTCGCCCGCGGTGCGAGAACGACCGTCGATTTTCGCCAGCCCGCCGATGACGGTCGCCCGGGCCACGCCCCCGCGGTTCTGAAACGCGACCGAGGCCATGACCGCGAGCACCAAGGCGGCGACGGCCGCCACGCCACTCGACCTCCAGCCCCGGCGCTGGGCCACGGCCTGCACCGAATTCACCGCACCGCGCACGAGGCGCTCGGTGGCCTCGTTCGGCTCGCTCGTGGGCAATTGGTTCAGGTGCGCTTCGAGGGCCTGGAGCTGTTGCCAGGCCGCTGCAAGTTCGGGTTCGGTCTGGAGCCGGGCCTCGAGCCGGGCGCGCTCGTCGTGGCTCAGGTCTCCGGCTTGGGCCCGGGCGAGCAGTTCGTAGTCATCGACGGAGATCATTCTGTCGCTCCCACAGGTGCGAACCGGGGGCCCAGTTCAGCGGCGAGGCGGGCTTTGGCCCGAAAGAGTCGCGATTTCACCGTGCCGACCGGCACGCCTTCGACCTGCGCCGCGGCCTCGAGCGACTGCTCGTGCAGGTGCACCAGCACCAACACCCGACGCTGGTCGTCGGGCAGCCGGGCAATGGCGCGCTCGAGCGCTTCACGGGCCTCGGTTCGCGAAAACGCGTGCTCGGGGCTCGTGCGCTCATCGCCCGGCAGGCGTTCGGCCGAGTCGAGCGGCACCACGGTGAGCCGTTTGCGGCGCAGCTCGTCGATGACGAAGTGGTGCGCCAACGAAAAAACCCAAGTGGTGAGCGATGCCGCGCCGGTCGGTTCGAACTTCGGCAGGGCGCGAAGCACGTGCTCGAACAGGCCCTGGGTCACCGCCTCGACGTCGAGGCCGGGAGCCAGGCGCCGCACGAGGTGTTGCAGCGGCGCCGCGTAGCGTTGCAACACCTGGGTCTGGGCTTGACGGTTGCCCCGCTGAGCGTTCGCCACCAGGTCTGCCGGCAACTCGGTTCGGGCGACCACGTTCGAAACTCGCAGCTGTAGCAGCGGCGCGACCACCTGTCGCTGGGCAGACGACGTCACCCGCCGTTTCACGGGCGAGCCGGCAGGCGAGTTCCCCTGGGAGAAATTTTGCCGAATCAGCCAGTCATTTCAGGGTGTTGCGCAAACGCCTGGGCAGAGGCGTTCAGGGCCGGAGCCGACGCTTCGGTGAGACCCGCGGCGAATTGGGGCCAGAGTGTCTGGCGAAATTCTTCGCGAAACGCACCGAAGTGACCGATGCGACGGGCGCCGAGGTCGTTGGGTGAAACGTGGCGACGGTCGACGGTGGCGTTGGTGAATTGGGCTTGCAGCCAGTCGACCGCGGCACGCGGGGCGTACGACGTGTCGTCGGCGAGGCTCCACACCTGAATGGGTATGCGCAGGCGCTCGAAACCGGCGCTCGAAATGCCGTCGGCGGTGAAGAAGTCGGGCTTGCGGCCCCAGCGTGCCCATTCGAGCGCCACTTCTTTCGGCAAGTCTTCACCCGCGCCGAGCCGACCCGGCAGGTAGCCGACCGCGTGAGACGCCGCGGGCATGAGCCCGAACCAAATGGCCCACATCACCGCCTTCTTCGAGCCCGGCCAGTGCCGCCAATACCCCGACTGCGAAGCGACGGTGACCGCGCGACTCAAAATGGTGTTGTTGGGAGCGAAGCCCAGAATCTGCCCGCCGATGCTGTGACCGATGGCGGCGCGGGGCCGTTTGGCGTCGAACGTGTCGGCGAAATGCAGCACCCCGTCGAAGTCGAGCTGACCCCAGTCACGCATGCGGGCCTCGAAACCGCGGAGGCGGTGCGGCCGCGACTCTCCGATGCCCCGGTAGTCGTAGGTGATGACCGTGCAGTCGTGGGTCTCGGTGAGCCACTGTGCGAATTTCGCGTAGTACCGCTGCTTCACCCCGGTCGCGGCGTTGACGACGACCACGCTGCCCCGGCCTGACGGGTTGAACAACGTCGCTCCCAGGGCGTACCCGTCGGTCGCGCTGATTCGAATCGGCTCGGGCATGACTAGTGTCTCCACTGGAGACATTAACGACGGGCCCGGGCGACGCGCAAGCGTGGGTGCGAGCGGGGCCTACTTGCGCAAGCCCGCGAAAAAAGGGTTGAAGACTTGTTGGGCCCAGGTTTCGAGAAGGGCGCGCTTCACTTTGATTCGGCGAACGAGGGTCAGGGTCGAAAAGCCGTGCACGAGGGCCCAGAAACCGAAGACGGCCTCGCGTACGGGGGCTTCGGCGAGCTCGTTGCGTTCTTGGCCGGCGCGCATTTCGGCGGCGAGAACTTCGTACGCGCGGTCGATGAGCTCTTCGAGCACGGGGAACCGGCCGTCTTCGTTGAGCCTCCGGCCGAACATGATGCGGTAGTGCGAGGGGTGGTCGATGGCGAACGCCACGTAGCTCGAGGCCAGGGCGCGCAGACGCTTTTCGGCGGTCGCCCGGCGCAACGGCTCGAGGGTGCGGTCGATTTCGGTCAGCAGCGCCCGGTACCCTTCTTCGGCGACGGCGGCCAAGACGGCGGTCTTGTCTTCGAAGTGGCGGTAGGCCGCCCGGTGGTTGACCCCGACCCGACGAGAGATTTCCCGCAGGGTGATTTGCTCGGGGTTGCCCCCCTCGCTCCCGATGACCGCCAAGGCCGCGTCGACCATGGCCCGGCGGAGGTCGCCGTGGTGGTAGGTGACGCGCTTTTTGACCCGACGGGTAGCCACTCGACGCACTCCATGTCAGGAAGACGTTCGCCTTCGCCGTCACCCAAGGTATACGGGTACGACGTAGGGGCTCTTAGCTCAAC
>JBGAIY010000654.1:0-3046 GCA_044225205.1 Myxococcaceae bacterium
GACCCGTCAGCAGCCACGCGGCCCTCACCACGCGGTGCTCCATGACCCGACGGCGCCGAGGCCTCCGCCCGCGGTGGGTACGAGCGCGAGCGACCCCGACCCTGCACTCGAATGGGTGAGCCGGTTGGCCCAAATGAACAACGTGGTGCCCACGACGGCGAGCGCCGCGCCCGCGCCATAGAGTGCGAGCGACGTGGTGTTGAACGTCGCAATGCGCTGGTTGGCGGCCGCGGCGGCCTGCTGCGAGTCGGTCACCGCGACCCCCGCACGCGCGTTGAGCCCCAGCACCGTGAAGGCGGCGCCCGCCGCCAGGCTGGTCGCGGCCAGCGCCGCCGCGCCCACCGCCCACGGGGTCAGGTTCGGTTCGCCGCCGCCCAGTTCGGCCACTTCGCGCGGGCGCCAGGTCACCACGTTCTGCTCGTCGAACGGCAGCGCGAAGACCAAAGAAAACGCGTCGTGCGCGGCGCCCCGGCTGCCGACCTTCGGAGCCCCATTCGGCAATTCGCCGAGCGACAGAACGTTGGGGGTGCCCGGCACCGAAAATTCGCGCTCATCAGACAGGCGCCTCACGTACAGCGCGCCGCCGGCCGAGGGCCGCAACAGGGTGACCGCTTGGTGCGCTCCATTGTGAAAGTCGGCCAAGCGAACGCCGCGGCTGTCTTCGAGCAAATAGTGGGCGCCCTCGGCGCCTTTGATTTCGAGCCGGCGCTCGAGCGCATCGCGCAAGTCGACGAGCACATCGCTGCCCGAGGGCGAGTGGGCGTGAATGTCGGGGCGGTATTTTTCGTTGGCGATCTTCTCGTTCGCTCGGTCGACGAACGCGGCGATTTCGCGGTAGCTGATGAGCCCGTCGTGGTCGGCGTCGGCGGCGCCGAGCAGCCCGGAGCGCAGCTCATGGCTGAACACCCCCGCTTGAAACCCTTCCCACTCGTGGCTCTCGCGGGCCGAAGACGTCGAGAGCAGCAGACCCACTTCGTCGAGGCCCGAGCTCTGGGTGAAGCCGGCGACCGGCCGCCGCGCGCCCGCCCCCGCGCCGCGCCCGCTCGCCAGAAACGACGAGTAACACGCGTCGGCAACGAGGTGCGCGCGGTCGGCCTTCAGCTTCGAAAACACTCGTGATTTGAGCGATTCGGTGGTGAGCCGTGCGTCTTCGAGCGCCAAGTAGCCCTCGCCGTCGCGCACGTTGCCGTGGCCCGCGTACACCACGTACAGCTCGGTGGGCACGTGGCGCGCGTGGGCCGCGTCAATCGCTTCGGCGACGTGCGACACCAACTCGTCGAGCGCGCGGTCAACCGGCTCGACGGCTTCGGCGGCCGCCTGTGGGTGCAACCGGGTGGTGTTCTCGTCGAGCCGCGCCATGAGCCACGTTCTGGCGCCGAGCAGGCGAAACAGTTCTTGCCACCGGGCCGCGTCGTCGTCGGCGTAGCGGAGCGGCTTCACGTCGGTGTCGACGCTCGTGTTGACTCCGATGATCAACGCGAACCGCGCCGACGTCGGAGCGACTTGCGCGTGGGCCGCGAACCCGCCCAACACCACCCACCCGCACAGGGCCGCCCACCTCACGGCGTCACCTCGAGCGAAACCGGCACATCGGCTTCGGCCGCGGTCTGGCTCACGGGCTTCTTGTCGGCCAGTCGCTGCTCGACGTCGGCCGTCGACAAAGGGTGCTCCAACAAGACGAGGTGCAGGGTGACGCGCCCGGGGCTCAACGGCAACGCAATGGCCGACGGCAGCTCGTGCAGCACCGCCCCGGGTTCGGCGCTCACCGGCGACGGCGCGGCGGCGCCGGCTTTCCACTCCGGGTAGTACCAGGCGACGTTGCCGGCCGCGTCAACCGCGTACACCATGAGCCACTTCGCGTTGTTCGGGTTGCGGTACGCGAAAGCCAGCTCGTCGCCCGCCTTCACTTGGTGTGGGTTGCGTTCGGGGGCGGCCCCCGGCCTCACCCGGTACACCTCGAGCGCCGCCGTCGGTTTGGCGCCGCGGGGGGCGTATTCGTCGTCGCTGGGCGGCGAGGCGACGAGTTGCCACGCTGCCACTCCCACCACCGCCGACACCGCCACGGCGGCGAGCGCCCACGTCACCCGCGGTGCTCGGGCGGCCTTCGCTTCGGGTTCGAACGCGAGGCCCAACCCGTGCGCGAGGCGCGCTTGGGCACTCGGCGCTGACGGCAGCAACCGGTTGAGCGCCAGGCGGGCTTCGTAGTGCGACTTGCAGGCCGCGCACCCCGCGAGGTGCTCGCGAAAGGCGTGCTCTTCGTCGACACTCAGCGAAGCCGCAAAGTGCCGTTCGACGTCGTCGTGATGCGCGCACGTCATGGCGCCCCCTGTTTCACGAATCGCTCGAGTCGCCATTTGATGTTGACCCAATGGTACGCGAGCGTGGTGCGCGACAGGCCGAGCCGGGTCGCCGCGCTGCGCTGGTCGAGCCCTTCGACGAAGCACGCTTCGAACACCGGCCGCCACTTGGCCGGCAAGTGCGAGCGAAACCGGTCGACCCACTGACGCGCCATGGCTTGCTCTTCGAAGTCGACCCGCCCACTCGGGGCGACGTCGTCGGTCAACCGCTCGGGTTCGACCGGCACCTCCCGGCCCTGTTTTCGCAAGTAGTCGAGCGCCTGGCGCTGGGTCACGCGGTGCAGCCACGCTCCCATCGAGCCCCCGCTGAACGCTTCGCGCAACGACGGGTCGCGCAGCAAGCGGTAGAAGACTTCGTGCACGACGTTTTCTCGGTCGGCCCCCGCGACGTAGCGAGCCGCTGAACGTTCGACGTCGGCGAAGTGATTTCGGTAACAATGCTCCATGAGTTGGCGCTCACCTCGGTGAAAGGCCGCCAGTGTGTGAGCTTCACTCCAATTCATGTCGACCGGCGCACTGTACCAACGTCTGGGCGCCCCCCCGGTGGACGACTGAATCTCCGCCGATTTTTCAGCAGCAAATTCAACGCATTGACCGCGCCGCGGGCGTTTTAAGACCCCGGCGGCACGAGCGACGTCTCTTGCTTGGCGCGGCGCTTTTCCACCAGCCACACCAACAGCACGCCCAGC
>JBGAIY010000655.1:0-3002 GCA_044225205.1 Myxococcaceae bacterium
TGCCTGCGGTGGTGGCCTGCTTCCGGGCTCTCCGGCGATTACCCGCGCGGGGCTTTCACCCGCTGGTGTTGTGCAGCGTGACTCCGCCTTCTCGGTCGGTCGCCCTTCCGTTGGCTTTGAGTCGTCACGACGCACCATGCTGTCAGCCTAACAGATGCCGGCCCAACGCATCGAAACTGCTTGAAAAAGCGCGTTCGGGCAGGTCAGTCGAAAATGCCGAACGTCACTTCGCCGCGGGCCTGTTTGTAGCGGCTCTTCACGTCTTCGATGATGGTGCGAATCTTGTCTGAATCGGGGTTCACGATTCGGGGGGTCACGAAAATCACCAGTTCGCGCTTCGTCGAGTCAAACGCGCGGTTCTTAAACAGCTCTCCCAAGATCGGTATGTTGCCCAGCCCCGGCAACTTCGAAACCGACTTCTGTTCGTCGTTCGAAAACACTCCCGACAACACAATGGTCTCGCCGTGGCGCACCGTGACGTTCGTCTTCACCTTGCGGGTTCGAAAGCCGGGCACCGACGCGCCGCCGCCGACCGACACCGCCACCGAAATGTCGATTTCAGAAACCTCGGCCTCAATGGCCGTTTGAATGTTGCCGTTGCGGTCGGCCGTGGGCTGAATCTGCAGAATCACCCCGTACGGCTTGTATTCGACCGTGAACTGGTTGTTCGTGATGAGCGGTATGGGCACTTCGCCGCCCGCGGTGAATTCGGCTTTCTCGCCGCTCGCGCACACCAGCTTCGGCTGGGCCAACAACCGCCCGTACCCGTCGTTGAACTGCAGCCCGACGTTGAATTGCGACGCCGCGACAATGGGCATCGCCAAGTCGCCCTGGGCAAAGTTGCCGGGAAACAGTTCTTTGCTGATGTTGATTGACGCGTTGGCCGTACCCGCAATGTCGGTGGGAAACTTCACGCCCATGCGGTCTTTGCTGTCGCGGCGAATTTCGACGAACTGCACCTCGGTCAACACCATGCGCTTGATGCCCACGGTCAGCAGGTTCTCGACCTTTTCACCAATGGCCTTGGTGATGAGTTCAGCCTTTTGCAGGTCTTGCTGTGATTCGACCGAGCCCTCGAGAAAAATGGTCGTGCCCACCACGTTGGCCGACACATTCTTCAAGCCAGCCCGCTGAAACGCCGCGTTGAGGTTCTGGGCCACCAGCTTCTTGGCGTTGGGCCCAATTTTCACGAAGTTCTTCACGTTGGGGTACAGCTGACAGATCTGGTCGATGCGGTCGGCATCGGCCTGGGTGAAGGCCTGGCCATCGAGGTAAATACGGTCTCCGACCCGGCGAATTTGCACGCCTTCAATGCCGCCGCCGCCCCCTGAATCGAGCAGCTTGCGAATTTCGTTCACGACGCTGTCGGGGTCGATCTGGCGAACCGAGATGATGTACGAGACGCGCTGGCCGCCCGCTTTCCACACGAGCAAGGTGGTTTTGCCTTGGCCGTTGCCAGTGATGAGCAGCTGGTTGGGTGGCACCGAGCGCACGTCGGCCACCTCGGGTTTACCGACGGCGACCTTCTGCACCCCCGGCACGGTGATGACCTTCTGCGAGCCCTCTTGAACGCTGATTTCTCCGCCCTCTTGTGCGGCGGCCGACCCCGCGGCCAACACCAGCAAGGTCGTCGCACATGACAGCGAAAGGCGGCTCGACTTCGACATGTACTTCCCTCCTCGAACGTTCGCCGGTTTCGGTGCGGCCGGCGAGGCGTCGCAGGGTAGCAGACCGCCGCCACGAAATACTGAAGAAGAACTCAGCGGCCCCCGGGTTCTTGACTCGCTGCAGGGGCGTGCCGAACGTCGATCACGTACGACACCCTCCGGCCGCCCGCGGCCCACGCCATGAGCGTCGTCTTGCCTGGCCGCCTGCCGCGAATCACCAACCTGTTCGGCGGCACCGCCCTGACGTCGGCCACGTCTGGGTTCCCCACCACGGCCTTCTCCAGCCTGCGCAGGGTCACGACTCGCGCGGAGCCTGCCTGAACGCTGATTTCACCCAAATCAGACTCGTCTTGGGCGAGCGCTGCCCCCGCCACCAAAAGCACCGACAGACTCAGCCACGGCCGTACAAATCGCATGTGTCAGCCCTCGTCACCAAACGTGGTTGCTGCCGGCGGGTGCCAGGCACACGCCCGCGGAGGTGACCCCCAATGGGTCGCCTCATTGCGAAGCGCTCAAGCGCATCTGTTTTCTTATCGGCCGCGAAAAACGAATGTTGCGACCAAGGGCGCCGACTTCAGCGGTAGACGAACTTCACCTTCTCGCTGCAAATGAAGTACTCGTCACCGTCTTCAATTTTGCGCCGCTTGATTCGCTGCTTGTTGAACCAGGTGCCGTTCGACGAGCCCAGGTCTTCAATGAAGAAGTCAGACCCGTCGCGGCTGATCACAGCGTGTTCGCGTGACACCTTGCCCGAATTGATCACGAAGTCGCAGTGCTTGCCGCGCCCAATGACGAACCGCTCCTTGGCAATTCGGTCGAGTTCGCCGCCTTCGAGCATCATGTACAACGCGGGCGCTCCCGAGGCGCTCGCCCCGCTGTCGTCGACGTCGACCCGCATGCCGCCACTGCTCTCGGCGTTGTCGAGTTGCTCGGCGGCCGCCCCGCCACCCTGATTTTTCGACTTGATGAGCCGCTCCAGCTCGGCGGCGGTCTCGAGCACGCGCTCTTGCACCTGCCGGCGAACCGGGTCGTCGTCCATCGCTCCTTCGCCGCGGGGCTGAGCCACCGGCTTGAGCATGGGAGGCGCACCCGCCGCATTTCGCGAAGGGCTCGCGTTTCGAGCGGCCCGGCCGTCACCGGCCCCGGCCCCCGAATCGAGAAAGCCGTTCAACCTCGCGAACATGAACATCGCCTGGTTGATGAGTGCGTCGCGATCAGACCCCATCTGTGAGGCCATGTCTTCGAAGGCCTGCCAAATGTGGTCGGCAATAGCGACCTTGCGTGCAGGTCGTGAACTTGGATCCATCATGCTCAGCGACACCCTTCGGAGTGACG
>JBGAIY010000063.1:0-24571 GCA_044225205.1 Myxococcaceae bacterium
GTGAAGTGGCTCGCGTCGTTCAGCAACGTCGCCGCCAAGATGTACTCGTTCCACGCGGTCATGAAGCTGAACAAGGCCGTCACCGCCAGCGCCGGAGCCGCCAGCGGCAGCACGATTTTCACGAACGTCTGCAGCGGGCTCGCGCCGTCCATCGTGGCGGCTTCTTCGAGCTCGCGCGGTATCGTGTCGAAGTACCCCTTCAACATCCACACGCAGAAGGGCAACGACGACGTCGCGTACACCAACACCAGCCCCGTCAGGGAGTCGAGCAGCCCCAGCTTCTGCAACAGCGAGTAAATCGACACCATCATCAACGTCGCGGGAAACATCTGGGTGATGAGCAAGAACTGCAACCCCGCCTCTTTCCCGGGGAATTTGAAGCGCGAGAGCGCGTACGCGGCCGTCACCGCGAGCGCCAACCCCACCACCGTCGACGCGGTCGACACGGCGAGGCTGGCGAACAGCTGCCGGCCGAACAGCCAACGCCCCTGCGCGTCAGTCGCCTGGGCAATGGTCGCGAAGTGCTCGAACGTCACGCTGCTCGGCAGGGGGTTGAGGCTCAGCGACAAACTCTGGGTCGACGACAGGGCCATTTTGACGACCCAGAGCACCGGGTAGAGCGACACCACGCACATCACCCACAACGCCGCGTGGGTCGCCATGACTCGCACATACGAAGGCCGTTTCATTCAGCCGCGCTCAATTTCTTGGTCAGCTTCGACCAGGCCCACAACACCGCGAAAATCAGCACCGAATACGCCGCCGCGAAGCCGTACTGCTCATTTCGTTGAAACGCCCAGCGAAACGCCTCGCTCACCAGAATGTCGGTGGCGCCGCCGGGTTCACCACCCGAGACCAGACCCGAGACCAGCCAAATGATGTTGAACATGTTGAAGGTCCACACCGAGCCCAAGATGACGGCGGGCAGCAGGGCGGGCCGCAACAGCGGCAAGGTGATGCGCCGAAATTGAAACCACTTCGACGCGCCGTCGACTTCGGCCGCTTCGTACAGGTCGGCCGGTATCGCCTGCAGCGCGCCCAACGCGACCACCATCATGAACGGAAAGCCGAGCCACGTGTTGGTGATGACGTTGGCCGCGAAGGAGGTCGAAAAGCGCGTGAACCAGCTGATGGGTTCAACGCCGAAAGCCGCGAGCAACGCGTTCATCGCTCCGAATTGCCGGTGAAACATGCCTTTCCACAACAGCGCGGTGATGTAGTTGGGCACCGCCCACGGCACGATCAAGATGACGCGGTACACGCCGCGCAGCCGCAGCAACGGGTCTTTGAGCAAGATCGCCAGCGCAAGGCCAATGCTCACGTGCAGAAACACGTTCACCAACGTCCACAAGAGGGTGACGGTGAGGGTGAAGTAGAACGACAGCGGCTCGGTCATTCGGTAGCCGCGCGAGGTGAGAATGTCGACGAAGTTCGCGAAGCCGACGAACGAGTACTCACCGCCCTCGTGGTGAAAGACCGACAGCGCAATGCCGAACGCGAAAGGCACGACGATCAGCACGGCCACGCCCAGGGCCGCGGGCGACACCCACAACAGCCCCCGCTTGGTGTCGGGGTAGCGCTGCGCGAACGAACCGAGGGGCGCTCGGCCTTGGGCCCGCCGGCGAGCGTGGGTGCGCCAAGCGACCACGGCTCCGAAGCCGACGACCAGGGCGCCGAGCCCCCACGCCACCGGGTTCGCCGACTCGGGCCGCTCTCGGTTGAGCGCGCGGTACCGGCGCGAGGCCAACGCGCCCGCTTCTTCGGGAGCGACGCCGCCTTGCAACACCGCCCGCAGGGCCAACTTCATCGGTTCCCACACGCGGGCCATTTCGAGCGTGTTCGGCGTGGGGGTCGCCGCGTCGGCGATGTCTTTGAACGACGCGACGAGCCGGTCGGCCGCGACGTCGGGGTCTCGGTAGGCCGCCAATTCGGCCGGTATCTGCCGCCCAAGCTTCACCCGCAGCAGCGTGGCCTCGCCCACCGACAGAAACTGCGCCAACGCCTGCGCGGCTTCGGGCTGGGTACTGCCGGCCGAAACGAACGCCGCTTCGACTCCGAGAAACGGCCGCATGGGCGCATCGCCGTTTTCAGAAACGCGCGGCAACGGCGCCACCGCCCACTCGACGCCGGGGTCGATTTCACCGGCGAACCACGGGCCCGAAATCACCATGGCCGCGCGGCCGTCGTTGAAGAGCGACTTCACCAGCGAGCCCGACACTTCTTGCGGCATGACGTGGGTGTCTTGCAGCGACTTCACGAACTTGAGCGAATTCGCCATGCCCGGGGTCTCGAAGGTCGCGTGGCCGCCCTCGTCGAAGAGCGGCCCGCCGAAGCCTGCCAGAATCGCCGCGTGAAAATAGAAGTCGCCCGCTTCGTACGCGAGCCCGAACCGGTTTGCCCCAGTCGACGCGTCTGACAACGCGGGCAACACGCGTCTCCAGTCGTCGGTGGTCTTCGGCGCTTCGGGCACCAGCTTCGTGTTGAAGTACAGCGCCAGGCACTTGAGCGAGAGCGGGTAGCCGTAGAACTGGCCTCCCAATTCGAGCGCGTCGACCGCCGAATGCAAATACGCCGACCGGTCGAGCCGCGTCGACGGAGCGACGACTTTGACTTGGTGAAACTGCCGCAGCCGCTCGTGCGCGAAAATGAACACGTCGGGCCCAGCGCCGTGCGGTATGGCCGACGTCAACTTCGACGAGAACACGTCGTACGGCACCGCCAACAATTCGACCGGCGTGCCGGTGCGTTCGGTGAACTTCGCGACCGCTTCTTCGATCGCCCGCTGCTCGCCTCCGCGGTACGCGTGCCACAACTTGAGCGACGCCGGGTCGGCCGCGTGCGCAAGGCCGGCCGTGAGCGTCAACGCCCACACTGTCAGCAAGGGCCCGCGGTTCATGCCGGGTGCCGGAGGGCCTGGGCGCCGTCGGCCGAAAAGACGTGCATCACGTCGGCGGTGAGCGCCACGTGCGCGGTTTGACCCACTTCGACGCCGGTGCCGCCTTCGAACCGCGCCGCCACCGGGCCCGCGCTGGTCTTGAGAAACGCGAACCCGTCGAACCCGAGCCGCTCAATGGCCTCGACCGTACCGACGATGGGCCCACTGTCGGCGATGCGCAGGTCTTGCGGCCGCAGCCCCAACGTCAATTCACCACCGACGTTCAGGTCGGCGGGCGCCGTGAACAACAAAGACCCCGCTCGCAGAGAAGAACCCTCGCGTGTCACCGGCAACAGGTTCATCGACGGAGAGCCCAAGAACGTCGCCACGAACGCGTTGTGGGGTCGGTGGTACAAGTCGAGCGGCTTGCCGACTTGCTGCAGCACGCCCTGGTTGAACACCGCGACCCTCGTCGCCAACGTCATGGCTTCGACCTGGTCGTGGGTCACGTAGATCATCGTGACGCCGAGCTGCCGGTGGAGCCGCGCCAGTTCCCCGCGCATTTGCACCCGCAGCGCGGTGTCGAGGTTCGACAACGGCTCGTCGAACAAGAAGATGCTCGGCCTCCGCACGATGACGCGGCCCATGGCCACCCGCTGGCGTTGGCCTCCGCTCAGCGCTTTCGGCTTTCGGTCGAGCAGGGTGTCGAGTTCAAGCAACTGCGCCGCCGCGGCCACGCGCTCGGCAATTTCGGCTTTCGGCGTCTTTCTCAGTTCCAAACCGAACGCCAAGTTTTCGCGCACGGTCAAGTGCGGGTAGAGCGCGTAGCTCTGAAACACCATGCCGATGTCGCGGTCGCGCGGAGGCGTGTCGGTCACCCGCTGCCCCGAGATGAACACGTCGCCCGCATCGACCGATTCGAGCCCGGCGATGATGCGCAACAACGTCGTCTTGCCGCACCCCGAAGGGCCGACCAACACCACGAACTCTCCGGCCTGCACGTGCAAGTCGACGCCGCGCACCACCGGGGTTTCTGCGAAGTTTTTGCGAATGCCCGCGAGCCTGACGTCAGACACGGCGCGCAAACTACCGCGACTCCAGCGAACGTCTGGTCGGAAGTTCGGCGTTTTTGATGCGGTGCGGCATGAGGTCATTGAGACCCGGCGACGGTGAATGACCCAGGTGGGTCACGTCGATGTGAGCGACACGACAAGTGTGTGAATCTGAAATGGTTTTCACTGACGAAACGGTGGTGGCCCGAGTTGCAATTCCGTTCGCACCGTTGCACGCTCGGGCTGCTTTTAACGGGGGAGCTTATGACCATTGAGATGTTCGTTTCGAAGCAGCGTGCCGCTTACACGCAGGCCCGGCGTTTCTCGCGAGTACCCGCCCAATTTCCAGTCTTCATTCGCAGCGATGAGCTGCGCATGGCCGACCAAGCGGTCGACCTGTCTGAAGGCGGCATTCGCGTTGAGACCGATGCTCCACTGCCGAGCATGTCGCTGGTGGCGCTCCACCTCGAATTGCCGCGCGGAGAAGCCGTCGACGTGATCGGCCGTGTGATGTGGGCGAGCGACTCCAGCATGGGCATTCGCTTCGAGCAGCGCGATCAGGTGCTGCTCGAGACCGTCGACCGCCTCCGCCGAGACCTCGACACGATTTGAGTTTGGTGGGTCGGGCGTGTGCACACACGCCCCGACGTCAGCACCTGGTTCGCTACGTTGGTCGCCTTGGCAGCCCTCGAAAATGAAGCGACGCTGCCTGGTGTCAGCCTCGCTGGGCCACACCAATGCCGATGACGACCAACACCGCGCCGACCCCTGCCGTAACCGCTCGTCTTTCAAGCCTCCTGGGCGCGCTCGTCGTGCTGGTCACCGCGGTCGGCGTCATTTCGGTGCTCGTGAACTACCCGAACATCACCACCGTGCCGGCGTTGACTCCCAACTTGGCGAGCACGTCGCGAGCGGCGGCCGCTCCGGTGCCCGCCGAACTCCCAGCGCCTGAGAATGAGAAAGCGTTGCCCACTCCAGGGCTCACCCCCACCGCGCGCGTGGCGCCGACCGCCCTCGCGGCGATTGAAGAACCCGCCGACATCGAAGCGGCTCAGCGCCTGCCCAAGAGCGCGCTGGCCCTGGCGGCGAAGGCGGCTCCGAAGAAGAAGGTCGTGACCAAGCGTCGCTGAACGCTGCCCGGTTTGGGCCCAACGAATCGGTCGAAGTGCACGCCCTGATGCGCTAAGCCACCGCGCGCGTGCGCCGAACTTCTTTCATTGCTTGGTCGCTGCTGCTCTTCGCCGCGACGACGAGTTGGGCGCAGGCACCCGACAGCCGCTTCAGCGCCGGTGGGTACTACCGCATCATGGCGCGGCCCGACTTTCAGGGCGGCGACGGCAAGCTCGGGTACAGCAACCTCTACGGGCGACTCATGAACGAAGGGCCGTACGCGGCTCTCGAAATGAAGCTCGACCTGCTGCAAGCGCCCCCGGGTACGACTGAAATTTGGGCCTCACTGCACGCCCGCGTCGAAGGCGGCAGCGTCTTTTCGGCCGACGCGTCGAACGGCAACTTGTCGAACTTTCGGCTGAGCCAGTTGTACGCACGCGCCGGCAACATCATCGCTCCGAACGTGGTCTGGCAGCTCGGTACCCAGCAGTACTTCTTCGGCGACCTGGGCTTGTACGACGTGCGGCCCGCGCAGTTGTTCGACGACACCATTGGTCTGTCGGCTCGCTACCTCGCGCCGAAGTTCGACCTGTTGCTCACCATTGGAGACGCGGGGTTTGCCGCGCGTGGGTTGCAGTACGTGCCATTGCTGACGGCGGGCGGCGCGGTGCGGGTGCGCTTCAATTCGCACTTCGAGCTGGGCGGCGGCGGTCAAGCGTCGGTGGAGCCCTTCATCGACGGGAGTCGCAACTCGAGCTACGTCACGCCGAACGTTCGGTACGAAGACTACCTTCGCCGCGAAGTGTTGCAGCGCTACCTCGAAGACAACCCCCTCGGGTTCAACCAGTTCCCCAACCCGCGGCAGGCGTCGACCACGAGCACGTCGTACCGCGTCGTCGGGTACTTGGGGTTCGGCGGCTTCGGCCCCATTCGGTGGAACAATTTTTTCGCGCGCTTCTCGCGCCTGCACCCCAAGAATTTCTACACCGACACCGACCCCGCGAGCGGCAAGTCGGTGCAGGTCTACGTCGCCGACCTCACCCGCGACCGGTACAACCTGCAGCTCGGCAACGAATTGCAGCTCAAGCTCATCACCGACCGGCTCGACGCGTCGTGGGCGGTGCTCTACGCGCAAGACCGCGACTACGCGAACACCATTCAGGCTTCTGAAGCCAACCGCGACGTGCTGTCGACCGTGCTGCGGCTGCAGCTGTATTTCACCCGCTCGTTGCACGTGTTGGTCGAAAACTCGCTCGCGCAAGAGCACTCGCTCAACGGCAACTTGTACCGGTCGAACTTCGATTCGATCTTCGCGAACACCCGCGGCGTGTCAGATTCGCGGGGCCTCGAATACGGAGACTCGGCCTACCGTCGCACCTGGCAATTCAAGACCGGCCTCGTGTTGAACCCCACCGGGTTCGGCATTTACGCGCGCCCTTCGATTCGTTTGCTGTACGGCTTTCAGTACTCCTCGCAGCACGCCGCCTTCGGCAACGCCTTCGTCGACAAGCTCGACCAGTACGACGCGTTCAAACCCAAGAGCACCATTTCATGGCACCACCTCGTTTCGCTCGAGTCAGAGGGCTGGTTTTGACGGCGGCGCCACGGTGGCCGTTGGTCGTCGTCGCGGTGTTGGCCGCGGCGTGCCTGCCGCGGGTGCCCGTGCAACGGCTGCCCACCGCCACGCCGCTCGCCGTGGCGTACGTCGTCGACCCGTCGTATTCGGGCGAGGCGACGACCGCGCCCGAACAGCTCAAGGCCGCGGTCAACGCGGTGCTCGCCGAGCGCAACCTCGAGCCTCGCGAGGTGCCGCTCGAAGCCGTGCAGGGCGCGCGGTTGACCGACACCCGCCTGAGCGCGCTCAAAGCCGCCGCCGGCGGCGCCCAGTACGTGTTGCTGGTCGAACTGCGCGTGCAGTTCTTCTCGCAGCTCGACGGCCGCTACCGGTGGGAAGTGGGCACCGCGCTCACCGCCGAAAGGCCCGGGGGTGCCCAAGCCCGCGACCCCTTCGAAGTGCCGATCGTCTTGATGTTCGACCACGAGAAACAGCCCGAGGCCATTGTCGCGGCGGCGCCCGACATTGCCAACCGCCTCGGTGTGCTGCTCGACGGCCTGCTCGCAAGCCCAGGTTCGGCACCGCGAACCCTGGCCCCGAGCCGGCCGCACGCCTTGTATTTCGCCATGGTCGACCGGTTCTTCAACGGCGACCAAGGCAATGACGGGCACGTCGACGCGAACGACCCCGCCGAATTTCACGGCGGCGACCTGGCCGGGCTGACCGCCAAGCTCGGCTGGCTTCAGTCGCTCGGGGTCGACACCGTGTGGGTGTCGCCGCTGGCGGCCATGCGCGCCGAAAAGTACCACGGGTACGGCGCGTTTCACGGCTACTGGCCGACCTCGCTCACCGACCTCGAGCCCCGCTTCGGCACCGAAGCCGAGTTGACCGCTTTTTCGCGTGAAGTGCACCGGCGCGGCATGCGCTGGGTGCTCGACGTGGTGCTGAACCACGTCGGCCCCGACGCGCCGCTCGTGCGCGAGCGCCCGAGCTGGTTTCACCACAACGGCGGCATCACCGATTGGAACAGCCCCAACCAACTCGAGAATTTCGACGTGCACGGTTTGCCCGACTTGGCCCAAGAGCGGCCCGAGGTGCGCGAGGCGCTCTTCGCCGCCGTGCGGAGGTGGCTTCGAGCGCGGCCAACCTGACGGCCTGCGGCTCGACGCGGTGAAACACGTGCCGGTGTCGTTTTGGGCGCGCTTCAACGACGAGTTCGCCGCCGCGGCGCCGTTTCGCTTGGGTGAAGTGCTCGACGGCAGCCCCCAGGTCGTCGCCCAGACCTGGCGCGACGGCCACTTCAGCGCGATGTTCGATTTTCCGCTCGCGTTCGCGATGAACGACGTGTTCTGCCGGGGCCAACCGCTCAGCCGAGTCGCCAGCGTGCTTTCGCAAGACCGGCGCTACCCCGACCCGGCCCAGCTCGTGACGTTGCTCGACAACCACGACTTGCCGCGACTGGCTTCGGTCTGCGGGCACGACCAGCACCAAGAACTCGACGCGCTCACGTTTCTCACCGCGGTGCGTGGCATACCCAGCTTGACCTGGGGCACCGAGGTCGGCCTCGACGGCGAACGCGAGCCGGAGACCCGTGCGTCGATGCGGTTCGAGCCCACGCCGCTGACGGCCGAGCTTCGCCGCTTGCTCGAACAACGCCGCGCTTCACCCGCCTTGCGCGACGGCGCCGAAACCATTTTGGCTTTCGACGCCCAGCACTTGGTTCTGGGCCGCGCGCACTCCGACCAGCTCGCCCTCGTCGTGGTGAACCGCGCCGAGCAGCCCTTTCGGCCCTCGCTGCCCGCGCCGTGGCCACAGGGCGAGTGCGCGCCGAACCAGGTGTCGGTGTTGCTCACGCCCCGCACCCCCAACGCCTACGCCGAGCTGGCCCAGGCGGTCGACCTCCAGTGGAGATGGCCGCGAACGAGCCCGGTGACGTTTCGTCACGCCAGCGGAGTGGCGGGGCAGGTCGTCGGCTCGAGCCCCGAGCTCGGCGACTGGCAAAGCACGCGCGCCCCGACACTGCCCGTCACGCTCGAGCTGCCGCGGGGCGGCGTCTTTGAATTCAAGTTTCGTTCGGCCGACGGCACCTGGGCCAACGGCGACAACCACGTCGTGTTCGTCAGCGACGAGCCGATGACGGTCACGCTGCCGTAGCCCCACCTTCACCGCCGCTCGGTCACTGCCCAGCCTCGGGCAACAGCCACCACAGTGTGTCGTAATTGTAGAGCACAGGCTGTTGTCGCTTGGTGTCGAAGACCAGGCTCGCTCCAGTGAGCCGCGGAGGACTTTCAACAGGGGCTCGGTCTCGCCAGGTCTGGCCGTCGTATTCCCAGGTGTCGGCCGCCCAAACGTTGCTGCTGCCGCCGAAGAGAACGATGCGCTCACGGCGCGCGTCGAACGTCAACGAACAGTCCGTTCGCCCCGGTGGCCGAGTCAATGGCGTGGCGAGCCGAACACCCGCATCGTCGATTTCGTAGGTGTCGTCGTCCTTGTCGCCCGAACGGCCCCCGAAGGTGACCGTCGTGCGCCGGGCGCTGTCGTACGCGACACACGCGCCTGACCAGGTGGGCACTGCGAAGCCGTCAGAAGACCAGGCGACCCCGTTCCACGCCCAGCCGTCGGTCGAGGAGACCTGCTCGCGACGGCCGTCATAAGAGAACTCGCCGACGGCCCAGTTCGGGCCGGGCGCGTCGTTGAACGTCCAATCGACGCCATCCCACTCCCACAGATCGCTCAAGGCTTGTTGTGAAGAGCCAAAACCGCCAAACATAACCACCTTGCCGCGTTTCGGGTCGAACGTGGCTCGGGCTGCAAACCGTGGGGCGGGCGAGTGCGCAGGGTGGGCTTCGTGCCAAAGGGAGCCATCCCACTCCCACGTGTCGCCGAGGGAGATACCGTCTTGTGCGCCGCCAAAGACGAGCAATCGCTGCCGAGTGCTGTCGAACGCGACAACACTGGCTTCGCGGTACGGGGGCCGACTCGACTCCGAGCCGATGGTGACCCAAGCATCACCAGACCAGCCAACGGTTCGTGAAAGCGGCGCAGAGCTTTGAGCGCCGCCGAATGAGACGAGTCGCTCGAGCCGACGGTCGTAGGCCAACGAGAAACCCCAGCCGGCGCCTCCTACGGGGTCGCTCGGCGTTTTCTTCACCCACGTCGAGCCGTCCCACTCCCAGGTACCGGTCGATTCTTCGCCGCTCCCGGTGAGCACGACCCGCTGCCGGCTCTCATCGTAGGCCAGGGCCAAGTCTTGTTGGGTTTGGTGAAAGCCCACCGGCGCGTGGCGGTCGACCCAGCCGGCATCGAGCCACTCCCACGTTTCGAGCGTCGTGCCGCCGTCGAAGGTCGGCGTCACCAGCACCGTTCGCTGGCGGTGACTGTCCCAAGTCGCGGCCCCCGTCGTCTCAGGGGCTGCGTCGGTCTCGAGCCTTGCCCACGAAAGGCCGTCCCAGGCCCAGGTCTGCGTCGTGCCGCTGACGGCACCGATGACGAGCGTGCGGTGCGCATTCTCGTCGTACGACATCGCCACGCGGGCAAACGGCGGCGGGGCGACGAGCGGCCGTCGGAGGAGCCAGTTGGTGCCGTCCCACTCCCAAGTGTCGTTGCTGAAATCAGCGGTATACCCGCCAAACATGACGACCCGGTGGCGGGCGCTGTCGTACACCATGCAGTGGCCCGACCGAGCCGCGGGCACCGTCGCCGGGAAGCGGCGAACCCAAGCCCCGTTGGTCAACTCCCACGTGTCGCTCAGAACGTCTCTGCGAGTCAACCCGCCAAACAAGACCATTCGGTCGCGGTGCGTGTCGTACGCCATGGCGTGCCTCACCCGCGCCGGTATGACGTTGGGCACCCACCGGTTTCGGCACTGGCCCGTCGCGGGGCGCGGCCGCTCGACACACGCCCCGGTGATGCACACTTTCACGGTGTCGGCCAGGCAGTCGTCGACTCCACACAAGGTGCCGTCGGTGACCATTTCGGTCACGCACCCCTTGGCCGAATCACACGCGGCGACCTCGCACGGTGAAGTCGGGGCAGGGCACTCGCGAGGCGCCCGGGTACACCCCGTTTCATTGCTGCAAGCGTCGACCGTGCAAGCGTCGCCGTCGTCGCAGTCGACCGCGTGGCCGACGCAAGCTCCCGCCAGGCACCCGCCCGTCACGCAGCGCGTTTCGCACGGCGTACCCTCGGCCAGTGGTGTGTCAATGCACTGCGCCCGCTCGACGTCGAACGTCGTCGAATGACACGTCGCCGGCCCTTCGCACGCAGGCACTTCGAGTGCTTGCCCCCGAATGGGTATGTGGAGCGGCCCCACGACCAGTTCTCTCTCGTTCGGGCCCGCGATCAGCGGCGCATACCGCAGCTCGAAGACCACCGTTTGTCCCGCGGCCACCGCCTCTCGGCTGGGGGTGACCGAAAACGGCGCGTCGGTCGTCGCTTCGACGTCGAGCTTGGCGCCGGTGTTGAGAATGGCCACTTCGAGCACCGCGGTCGAGCCCGTGTAGAGCGGCGAAAAAACCACTTCGGGCGGCCCGCGCAGCTCTCCGGTGCGTGGCTGCACCGCGCCTGGCCGGCAATGGCAGCCCGCCAGCCCAGCGGCCACCAGCACACCCCACAATGCCCCAAGTCGCTTCACGCTCACCTCAACCCGCCATGCCCGCCCACGGTGCAAGAATTACCGCTGGCCGCTCGGCCAGACGCATTGCGTCAACTTCCTTTGACTCGCGAATCAACGGGTCTTACAAGCCTGACGTTTTCGACTCTCCAGGAGGTCTCATGGCGAAGGGCTCGAACGGTCTGCGAAGGGCGGCGATCATCGGAGGGCTGCGAACTCCGTTTGTGAAGGCCGGCACGGTGTTCTCTGAGCTGACGGCGCTCGATTTGGGGCGCATCGTCGTGCAAGAGCTGGTGCAGCGGTACGAGCTCGACCCGAACGTCATCGACTCGGTGGTCTTCGGTCAGGTCATACCGGGGCTGACCCAGGCGTCAATTGCGCGTGAAGTCGTGCTGACCTCGGGGCTGCCGCGAAAAATCGAGGCGTACACCGTGGCCCGCGCGTGCGCGACGAGCGCCCAGGCCACCATCAACGCCGCGAACGCCATTGCGTTGGGCCAGTCGGAGGTCGCCATTGCCGGCGGCACCGAGTCGATGTCAGACCCGCCGATTTTTACGAGCCGGCCCCTCGCCCACGCGCTGCTCAACGCGAGCCGAGCGCGCAACTTGCCCGAGAAGCTCAAACCGTTTCAGCGCCTCAAGCCGAAAGACCTGCTGCCGGTGCCACCCGCCATCGCCGAATTCACGACCGGCATGTCGATGGGCGAATCGGCCGAGAAAATGGCCAAGGAGAACGGCATTTCACGGCGAGAACAAGATCGCCCTCGCGTCGCACCGTCGCGTCGCGCGCGTGGAAGACGCGAGTTGTTCAAAGACGAAGTGATGCCCGTGCCGTGCCTCCGAAGTACGAGGCCACGGCGAGCGCCGACAACATCGTGCGCGACGACACCTCGCTCGACGCGTTGATGGCGCTCAAACCCGTGTTCGACCCGCAAGTACGGCACCGTCACCGCCGACGCGTCGCCGTTGACCGACTTCGGCGCCGCCGCCCTGCTGCTGATGAGCGAAGACCGGGCGCAGGCGCTCGGTTACGAGCCGTTGGGGTTCATTCGCGCCCACGCCTTCGCCGCCACCGACCCCGCCGACCAGCTGCTGCAGGGCCCCGCCTACGCCGCGCCGCTCGCGCTCGACCGCGCGGGCATGGCGCTCAAAGACAGGTAGCTCGTCGACATGCACGAGGCGTTCGCGTCGCAAATCGCCTCGAACCTGCAAGCGTTCGCGTCGAAGGCCTTCGCCGAAAAAATGGGGCGCGCCGCGGCGCTGGGAGAAGTCGACCGCAGCCGCCTCAACGTCAACGGAGGGTCGATTGCCCTGGGGCACCCCTTCTCCGCCACCGGCGCCCGCATCATTCACCAGTCGCTGCGCGAGCTCAAACGCCGAAACCTCAACACCGCCCTCGTCACCATTTGCGCGCAAGGTGGGCTCGGGGCCGCCATCGTTCTGGAGCGTGCACGATGAACACCCCCACCGCGACTCCCGCTGTGCCCACCAAGAATTTTTCGTACGTCGTCGAAGACCAGGTCGCCATCATCACCTTCGACATCGAAGGTGAATCGGTCAACACGCTGTCTCCCGAAGTGGCCGCCGAATTCGAAGGGCTCATGACCCGCGCGGCGTCTGACTCGGGCGCCCGGGCCATTGTCTTCATTTCAGGCAAGAAAGACTCGTTCATCGCCGGAGCGAAGATCGACTTCATTCAGACCATTGGCTCGGCCGCCGAGGCCGCGGCCTTTTCGCGGCAAGGCCAAGTCGGCTTCGACCGGCTCGACGCGTTCGAAAAACCCGTCGTCGCCGCCATTCACGGCGTCTGCTTGGGCGGCGGGCTCGAATGGGCGCTGGCCTGCGACTACCGCATCGCCACCGATTCTCCGAAGACCACGCTCGGCCTGCCCGAAGTGCAGCTCGGCCTGTTGCCCGGCGCCGGAGGCACCCAGCGCCTGCCACGCCTGGTCGGCGCCCAAGTCGCGCTCGACTTGATTCTGAGCGGCAAGACGCTCAAGGCCAAGAAGGCGCTCAAGCTCGGTGTCGTCGACGAAGTCGTGCCGGCTCCCATTTTGAAGAGCATCGCGAAGAAGCGCGCGCTCGAAGCGGCCGACGGCCAGCTCAGCCCTGAACGTGCCCGCGGCATGTCGACCGTGACCAAGAGCCGCACCTTTTCGGCGTTCGTCAAAGGGCTCACCGACCAAAAGGCGTGGGCCGAGCTCGCGCTCGAAGACAACCCGCTCGGCCGCAAAGTGTTGTTCGACCAAGCCAAGAAGCAGCTGCTCAAGAAGACCCGCGGCAAATACCCCGCCCCTGAAAAAGCGCTCGAGGTCATCAAGCTTGGGCTCGACAAGGGCATGAAGGCTGGCCTCGAAGCCGAAGCCGCTGCGTTCGGCGAACTCGCCGTCAGCGACGTGTCGAAGCGCCTCGTCGAGATCTTCTTCGCCACCACCGCGCTCAAGAAAGACAACGGCACGAAAGACCCCAAGGCCAAGCCGGTCGAAGTGAAGAAGCTCGGCATTCTGGGCGGCGGGCTCATGGGCGCGGGCATCGCCTACGTGACCGCGGCGCAAATGAAGACGCCGGTGCGCATCAAAGACAAAGACGAGGGTGGGGTGCAGCGCGCGCTCGGCCATGTTCGCGGCTTGCTCGACGACCGCGTGAAGAAGAAGTCGATCACCTGGCGCGAAGCCGACAAGAGCATGGCGCTCGTCACCGCCACCACCGACCTGAGCGGCTTCAAGTCGGCCGACGTCGTCGTCGAAGCGGTCTTCGAAGACTTGAAGCTCAAGCACCAAATGGTGAAAGACATCGAAGCGTTGGGCGCGCCCAAGGTCATCTTCGCGTCGAACACGTCGTCGATACCCATTGCCCAAATTGCCCAGGCCTCGAAGCACCCCGAGACCGTCATCGGCATGCACTACTTCAGCCCGGTCAACAAAATGCCGCTGCTCGAGGTGATCACCCACCCCGGCACGGCCGACTGGGTGACCGCGACCTGCGTCGACATCGGCAAAAGGCAGGGCAAGACCGTCATCGTCGTCAACGACGGCGTCGGGTTCTACACGTCGCGCATTTTGGCTCCGTACATGAACGAGGCCGCGTTTCTGCTGGCCGAAGGAGCCGACATCACCGACGTCGACAAGGCGTTGGTCGAGTTCGGCTTTCCGGTCGGGCCCATCACGTTGCTCGACGAAGTCGGCATCGACGTCGCCGCGAAGGTCGCGAAAATCATGCAAGCGGCCTTCGGCACCCGCATGGCCGCTCCCGGCACCACCGAGACGCTCATCGCCGACGGCCGCTTGGGCCGTAAGTCGAAAAAAGGGTTCTACACCTACGCCGAGGGCAAGAAGAAAGAGGTCGACGAGTCGGTGTACGCCGTGTTGCCGCACGGCAAAGACCGCAAGCGCTTCGACCGCTTCGAAATCACCGAGCGGTGCGTGCTCCAGTTCGTCAACGAGGCCATTCGCTGCTGGGGTGAAGGCATCTTGCGCTCGGCTCGCGACGGTGACATCGGCGCGATTTTCGGGCTGGGGTTTCCTCCCTTTTTGGGCGGCCCGTTTCGCTACGTCGAAGCCCAGGGCCTCGGCAAAATTCTCGAGCGCACCGAGCACTACCAAGAACGGTTCGGCGCCGCTTCGAACCGGCTCCCGCGCTCGTCGACGCGGTCAAGTCGGGCAAGAAGTTCTACAGCCCCTGAAGTGACGGTTCGACCGTGCCCTGTTCTGGCCCGACCATGCGCTGACCGCGTTCGACGCGCTCCCCCTTTCGGAGCGCGCCTTCGTTCGCGCCCGAGCGTTTCGGCCCCGCTCGAGGCGCTCGTGCACCGGGTGCAAGGCCGCGACGTCGCCGACGTGGGCCAGGTCACGGTGTGCTCGTCGCCCTGCTCGCCGCCACCACCGACGGTGGAGCCCCGAGGCGGGTCACCGGCGTCGACCCCGACCCCCGCAAGTTCGCCTGGGCCCAGGCCTCGGTCGGCCGGCTACCGCACGTCACCCTCGTCAACGGCGGCATCGACGCGCTCGCTGACCAAGCCTTCGACACCGTCTGTGTCGCCGATGTGGTCTACCTGTTGCCCCAAGCCGAATGGCCCGCTTTCTTCGCCGCCACCTTTCGAGCCCTCACCCCCGGCGGCACGCTGCTGCTCAAAGAGGCCGAAAACGACGGCTCGTGGCGCGCCGCCAAAGCCCTGTGGCAAGAGCGACTCATGGTGTCGGTGCTCCACCGCACCCACTCCAGCGGCGCGGTCGGCATACCCACCCGCCAAGCACTGGCAACCGCCGTCGGGCAGGCCGGTTTCGAACTCCGCGAAGTCGTGCCACTCGGGCGCGGCTACTCGACCCCTCACGTGTTGCTCGTGGCCCGAAAACCGCATGACGCGGGGCAAAACCGAACAAAATCATTTGGTTGAAACACGAAAAACTTCGAGGCTTCGTTTTCAATCTTCGCGGCTCGCGCGTAAAGTCGCCCGGTCTCGGAGGCAGTTCATGAGCAAACCCATTGTCATCATTGCCAGTTTTCTCGCGATTTCGTGTGGGGCGACCACCAAGCTCTGCAGCACCGCCAAAGACTGTGAAACCGGCCAAACGTGCAGTCAGGGCCAATGTCGCGGTGCGGTCGGCACCACCGACGGGGGCGGCGGGTCGGGCGGCGGGTCTGGAGGCGGCCATGGCGGCGGCGGTGGCGGCGGGGTGATTGTTTCAGGGTGCGACCCCAACGCCACCGACAACCCCACCCGTGACACCGACTGCGACGGCCTGCTGATGCCGAAGAATACGGTACCGACTACCTGGGCGCGAAAACCGACCCCTGCAACCCCGACAGCGACGGTGACGGGCTGCCCGACGGCCTCGAGCTGGGTCGCACTTCGAGCGTGCGCAGCACCTGCCAAATCACCGCCGACGCCGACCCTCGGTCGAAAACCATACCGACCGTGGGCGACACCGACGGAGACGGCTTGAACGACGGCGATGAAGACGCCAACCGCGACGGCAAGCTCGACCCGGGCGAGACCAACCCCATGCGCAGCGACTCCGACTGCGACGGCTATTCAGACAAAGAAGAGCGCAACATGGCGGCCGGCTGCGCCACCGACCCGCTCAAAAAAGACACCGACGGCGACGGTCTGCAAGACGGCGTCGAAGGCGGCCTCACCGGCCCCGGCAACGACCCCGCCAACTGCATGTACGCCGCCGGCACGTTCGACACCGACCCGGCGAGCAAGACGAACGCCTGCAACGCCGATTCTGACGGAGACGGCATTCAAGACGGCGCCGAAGACGGCAATTTGAACGGCAAGGTCGACCCCGGCGAGCTCGACCCGAACAACGGGGGCGATGCTTCGGGCCCCGCCACCCAGGCGTGCTCGACCGCGAACCTCCGGCCGGTCACCTTTTCGGGCAACGGCGTCACCGACGTGCAGGTCGCGCTGCCCAACGACTTCACCGAACTCAACCACTTGCTCAGCGGTTCCACCGAGGCTGGCTTCGTCTTCTACGACGCGAACACCAAGGTCGCTGGCATCGCCTTTTCGAAGGCCCCGAGCGGGGGCGACGGCTCGGCCGAAGAGGCCGCCGACCGGTCGAAAATTGGGGCCGTGTCGAACCCCTTGCTGCAAACCTTCACGACGTGGGACGGCTTCGCCGGCTCGGTGCGCGCCACCTACGACCTGCCCGGTACCGGTGACGTGAAAGACACCATCAACACCATCGCCAAGAACTTCTTGGGCGGCACCCTCACCGGCACCCTCGCGGGCAGCGCTGGAGCCACCGGCCCGTTCAAAGTGCAGGCCGAATTCGTGCGCCGCACCAACACCCGGGCGGTCGTCGTCATCGCCCTCGTGCCCGCCGCCAACTATTCAGGCCAGAGCTTGTTTCGAATTGACGACACGTCGAACGGCACCGCGCTCGCCCAGTATTCAGACTTCGCCGGCACCCAGTGCGAAGTGTTCGACGCCCTCGTGAGCCAGAAGGTCGATTTCTTGTGGGTCGTCGACGACAGCCAGTCGATGTCGAGCTCTCAAGCCGCCGTCGGCGCCGCCGGTTCGCTCTTCGGCATGAAGCTCGCAAACGCGGGGCTCGACTGGCGCGTCGGCGGCGTCAGCACTGGCTACTACAAGTACTGCACGATCTTCGGCAACTGCAAGTGGGACGGCTCGTACCGCGACTGGACGTCAGACGTCGCGGTGATGAACACCTGGTTTACCGTCGGCAATGGCGCGTGGTTCGGCATTGGCGGCAGCAGCGATGAAGAAGGCTTCGCGGGAGCCCAGGCCTACCTCAACCTCGACGGCCCGGGCCCCGGCAAGCCGCAGCCGTTTCGAACGGGCGCTGCACTCCACTTCATTTTCATGTCTGACACCAAAGACCAGTCGGGCTTGAGCCCCCAAGACGTGCGCAACCTGGTGTCGTCGAAGTACCCCGGCCAACAATTCATGTCGCACGGCATCGTCTGCCCCGAGGGCCAAGACTGCGGCGACTCGAACGAAGACCGCGTCGGCAAGTACCACACCCTCATTCGCCAAACCGGCGGAGTGCTGGGTGACATCAACACCTTCAAGCCCACGAGCCCGACGCCCGCGCAGCAAGCCCAACAGTCGGCGCTCATCGACGCCATCTTGAGCGCCGCCATCGGCGGTACCGGTCACCAGCTCCAACGCCCGCCCATTTCGTCGACCATCAAAATTGCCGTCGCCAGCACCAAAGGCGCGTGCAACACCGCCGACGTGCCGCGCGACCGCACCAACGGGTGGGACCTCGACGCCGCTTCGCGCCGCATCGTCTTTTACGGCAACTGCATACCCAGCTCGTCGGGCGTCAAAGTCGCCGTGTCGTACAAGTATTGGAACGACAATTCGACCGACCCCAACGGCGACGCCTGCGGCGCGACCTGCATGGCCCCCGAGGTGTGCGACCCGAGCACCAAGCAATGCGTCTGCCCCAGCAACTGCGGCGGCTGCGCGGGCGGCCTCGTGTGCAACACCGTCACCTGTGCCTGCGAACCCGGCATCAACTGAACAGAGGGCGGCACGGTTCGATGCCCACCGCGATGGGCGTCGCAACCCGCCGACGACGCGCAGCTCAGCTGACGACGAGCTCAGCTGACGACGAGGTCTCGGTAGCGAATGAGCGAAATGCCGCGCTCTGAAATCGCGGCGCGAACCCGCGGGCTCGTCACCGCGGTCAATTCGGCTTCCCACTCGTAGTGCCACGACGGGTCGTGCTTCACGACTCCCGGCGCGAGCCCTGGGTGACAGGCGATTTCGTGCACCCCGTCGCCCAAGCCGTCGATGAGGCGCAACAGCCGCCGCTCCGACAACCGGCCCGATTCGAAGACCCCGTGCCCCGCCACCCGCCGAGCCGTGCGAGGCCGGCGCACCTGGGCCAACCCCGACAAGAGCGCCGCCTTGACCGCCGACCGCGGGTGAACGAGCCAGTGCGCGCTGGGTCGTGCGGTCGGCCAACGCACCGGCACGTTCAATTCGGCCGCGAGGTCTTCGACGATGCCCGCCAGGCCCGGCAGCAAATGCAGGTGCTGGTGGGTGTCGAGGTGGTCGACGTCGAGCCCCAGCTCGCGCGCGCGCTGCACTTGCGCCCGAAACTCAAGCTCGACTTCTTCTTTCGGCACCAAGCGGCTCAGCCACGCCAGCGACAGCTCGGCCCAGTTGCGCCGAAAGCGGCCCCCCGGGGCGAGCCAGCGCACGTCGCTCGCTTTGGCCGCCGGCGTGAGGTGCGTCGTGAGGCACAAGTGCAGGCCCACCGAGAGCCCGTCTCGCAAAGCCCGCTTGGTCGCTCCGTGGGCGGTCGGCCCGGTCACGAGCATGGTCGCCGACGTCACCACGCCGGTGGCGTGTGCCCGAAAAATGCCTTCGTCGATGCGGGGGTGCAGGCCGAGGTCGTCGGCGTTGATCACGAGCTGAATCATGCGCGCTTCGCTGAACCTCTGCGGGCCATGGGTTTCACCGACGGCGGCAACCGCGTCGGCCGAACCGGTTGGGTCGGGTTTTTCACTTCTGAATACAACGCGCCCAGTTCTTGAACGATTTTGACGATGACCGACGGCGACGCCAGCGTCGACACCCCGCGCGTGCGAGGAAAGTAGTCGACCCCCATTTGAAAGACCCGAAACCCACGCTTGATGGCTTTGACCACCAACTCGGCGTCGATGAAGCTGCCCTGGCTCTTGAGCTCAATGGCTTCGAGCACCCGGCGGTGCACCACCTTGAAGCTGAAGTTGATGTCTTTGACGAACACGTCGAACAGCGTGCGAATGAGCGCGTTGTACACGAACGAATACACGATGCGCTTCGACCCCTCGCTCGTGCGGTCGAACCGAAACGCACAAATGATGTCGGCCTCGAGGTACGCCATCAAATGCAGCGCCCGTTCGATTTCGTCGAGGTCGAACGGCAAGTCGATGTCGGTGTAAATGACGATGTCTTTGGTGCTGCTCGTGAACCCGGTCTTCATGGCGCCGCCCAACTTCTGGTTCACCTCGTGGGTGATGACCCGAATGCGCGGCTCTTTGTGGGCCAGCTCGTCGGCAATGTCTTTCGTGCGGTCGGTCGACGCGTCGTTGACGATGATGAGTTCCCAGTCGTCGGCGACGCGCTCGAGCACCTTGACCGCACGGCTGACGGCACGTTCGACCGACTCTTCCTCGTTCCACGCGGGCATGAACAGGCTGACAGACGGTCGCGGCATGAGCGTGTTGAACCACACTTGCCGGCCCAAGACCACGCTGCCAAGGCGCGTCGAAAAAAAGCGACGAGGGAGTTCTTTCGGCCTTGAGAATTGGTTAGACCCGCCCGCCATGACCGAACGGTGGACGGTGCTCGTGGTCGAACAAACCCCGACGTCGCTGCACGTGGCCTTCGAAGCCGCGAAAGCGAAGGTCTTGCGCGCGGGCACGGCCACCGACGCCATCGCCCTGTGCCTTGACCAAACCGTCGACCTCATCGTCGTTGACCGCGACCTGCCGGGCGAAAGCGGCCTCGCCGTCGTGCAACACGTGACCGGGCAGACCACCGCCCAACACCGCACGCCCGCCATCGTGCGAACCGACGACCCCCGGGGTCGCATTGAAGCGCTCGAACTCGGCGCCGACGACGCCGTACCCACCACGGTCAGCAACGAAGAGCTGCTTTCTCGCGCCCGCCGTGCCCAGCGCCTGGCGAAGACGTTCACGTCGTTGCTCGCCGACAACTTGCGCCTGCGCGAATTGTCGTTGACCGACGGGCTCACCCAAGTCGCCAACCACCACGCCTTTCAAGAACGCCTGCGCGACGAGTTTCGCCGCTCGCAACGGTACGATTCGCCGCTCGCGCTCATCTTGCTCGACCTCGACTTCTTCAAGCTCATCAACGACCAGTTCGGTCACCAGGTGGGCGACCAGGTGCTCCGCCACGTCGCCGACGTGCTGAAGCTCGCCGTGCGCGAAACCGACTTCGTCGCCCGCTACGGCGGTGAAGAATTCGGCGTGCTGCTGCCCAACACGCCCCTGGCCGGCGCGCTCACCGTCGCCGAGCGCATTGGCCACGACATTCGCCGCATGCAGCTCAGCTCGCTCAAGCAAACGCGGCTCACCGCGAGCTTCGGTGTCTCCTGTTTCCCCGGCAGGGGCGTCAGCACCAGCGAACAGCTCGTCAAGACCGCCGACGACGCCATGTACCGAGCCAAGAGCGAAGGCCGAAACAAGATCAGCCTTCACCAGGCCGCCTTGCTGGCCGTGTAACACCTGGGTCACCTTCGACTGCAAAACACCCCCGGGGTAGCCTGACACCCAGGGCTGGTGGTTGATGTACGTTTGAATGCGTTGTTATTTCATGGGGTTGTGCTGACTCATTGGGTGGCCGAAGTGTTGCTAGGTCATTTGGTACCGTGGGCACCGCACTCGCCATGACTCCGCCACAAGTCGAAGCCGCTCGGCCCGGTCGTCTCCTGTTGGTTGACGACGAAGAGAACATTTTGCGCTCGTTGCGGCGGGTGCTGCGTCGCGGAGACTGGGAAATCGAGGTCGCCACCGACGGTGAAAAGGCGCTCGAGCTGTTCGCCACGTTTCAGCCGGCGGTCGTCATTTCAGACTTTCGCATGCCGGGCATGAACGGCGTCGAGCTGCTCGCCCACGTCAAAGACCTCGCTCCGCGCACCCAGCGCATCATGTTGACGGGGCAGGCCGACCAACAGGCCATTGAAGAGGCCATCAACCGGTCGGAGGTCTTTCGATTCATTTCAAAGCCGTGGAACGACGCCCAGTTGATGCTGACCGTGCGGAGCGCCTTCGAGCAACACCACCTCGTCTCAGACAACGAGCGGCTCCATGAGCTGACCCAGCAGCAGAACACCGACCTGCGCAAGCTGAACAGCGAGCTTGAAGAGCGCGTGCAACAGCGCACGGTCATGCTTTCACGCGCCAAGCGCGACTGGGAACTGACGTTCGACACCATCGACAGCCCGCTCGCGGTCATTCAGACCGAGCGGCTCGAAGTGCGCCGCGCCAACCGCGCCGCCGCGCGGGTCACCGGCCGAGAAATCGTCGAAATTCAAGACCGGCCCACGTGCCACCAATTCATCTTTGGTCGCGCAGAAAAATGCACGGGTTGCCCCATTGGCCCCGACCTGCACGAACCCAAGTCGGCCGAAATCACCCAGGGCGAAAAGACCTACGTGGTCAGCCTCTACCCGATGGACGACGAGCCCGTCACGGTGTGCAGCTACCGCGACGTGACCGAAGAGCGGGCCATGACCCGCCGGGTCATCGAAAACGAAAAGATGATCGCCATTGGCAACTTGGCCGGCGGCGTGGCTCACGAAATCAACAACCCGCTCGGCGGCATTTTGGCCTTCTCGCAGCTCATGAAGCGAGACCAGGGCCGGTCGCCGTCTGACATGGAGTCGCTCGCGCTCATCGAAGAGAGCGCGCTGCGGTGCAAGCGCATCGTCGAGAGCTTGCTCAAGTTCAGCCGCCGCTCGAAGGTCGAAGACCGCCGCCTGTTCGACTTGTCGAAGTGTGTCGAAGACGCCGCGGTGTTGTTTCGCGCGCAAATCAAGAAATACCCCCGCGCGCGCCTCGAGACCAAGTTGGCCACCGGGTTACCGCCCGTGTACGGCGACCCCTCGCAGCTTGGCCAGGTCACCCTCAATTTGCTCATGAACGCGCTGCAGGCCACGCCGAACAGCGAAGGGGTGGTCACCGTCGAAACGGGGCTGCGCGACGCGCACTGCTACTTCAAGGTGACCGACTCCGGCTGCGGCATACCCGAAGAGAACTTGCCGCGCATTTTCGAACCGCACTTCACCACCAAGCCACCGGGCGAAGGCACCGGTCTTGGGTTGTCAATCGCCTATCGCATCGTCGAAGACCACGGCGGCCATTTCGTCGTCGAGTCGACCGTCGGTGAGGGCAGCGTCTTCACCGTCATGATTCCTGTACAGCCAGGAGGGGAAAACCAATGAGCACCGTGCCAACCACCTCGAAGAAAGCGAAGATCTTGATCGTCGACGACGACAAGATCGTTCTTCGCGCCGCCTCTGAAATTCTGCAGCGCGAGGGCTACCAAGTGGTCGCCATCGACGACGCCGTCGAAGGGTTGTCGGCGGTCAAAGACCCGTCTTTCGACGTGGCGGTGCTCGACATCAAAATGCCCAACCTCTCGGGCATGGACCTGCTCAAGGCCTTCAAACAGACCCGAGCCGACGTCGAAGTCATCATGATGACGGCGTTCGCCACGGTCGAGACCGCCGTCGAAGCGGTGAAAGCCGGCGCCTACGACTACTTGACCAAGCCGTTCGAGAACATCGACGTGCTGTCGCTCGCGGTCGCCCGCGCCGCCGAAAAGAAGTCAATGCGCGACCGCACCCGCATTCTCGAAGAAGCGCTGTCGGCGCGAAACCAGTTCGAAGACCTCGTCGGTCAGTCGCAGCAAATGCGCTCGGTCTTCAAGTTGGTCGAAACCGTCAGCTATTCGACCGCCACCGTGCTCATTCAAGGTGAGTCGGGCACGGGCAAAGAGCTCGTCGCCCGCGCCATTCACTACCGCAGCCCGCGCAAAGACAAGCCGTTCGTCGCCGTCAACTGCTCGGCGCTCACCGACACCCTGCTCGAAAGCGAATTGTTCGGTCACGTGAAAGGCAGCTTCACCGGCGCCACCGCGAACAAGAAGGGCTTGTTCGAAGCGGCCGACGGCGGCACCATTTTTCTCGACGAAATTGGCGACATACCCCAGGCGACCCAGGTGCGGCTGTTGCGCGTGCTGCAAGAAGGTGAAGTCAAACGCGTCGGCGCGAACGACACCCTCAAGGTCGACGTGCGCGTCATCACCGCCACGAACGTCGACCTCAACAAGGCCAAAGAACAGGGCAAGTTTCGCGAAGACCTGTTCTACCGGCTCAACGTCATCACCGTGCAGTTGCCGCCGTTGCGCGACCGACCCGAAGACATACCGTTGCTCGCGCACCACTTCTTGAAGATCTACGCCCAGAAGATCGGCAAGAAGGTGTTGTCAATTACCCCCGCGGCCATGGAGTCGCTCACCACCGCCCGCTGGGTCGGCAACGTTCGCGAACTTGAAAACTGCATCGAACGCGCGGTCGTGTTGTCGGCCACCGAGTCGGTCGACGTCGACGACTTGCCCCAAGAAATTCGCAACAACCAGCGCGGCGGCGGCGAAGTCGAGGTCTTCAGCTTGGCCCACTTGCCGTACGCCCAGGCCAAGAAGCTCGCCATGCGCGCGTTCGAACGCCGGTACCTGTCGGCCCTGCTCGAAAAGTCGAGCGGCAACGTTTCGAGCGCCGCCCGCGCCGCCGGCGTCGACCGTTCGAACTTTCGCCGGTTGCTCAAGCAATACGAGGTCGGCGGCCGCACCATGAAGAAGCCGGGAGAAGAAGGGTACAACCCCGACCTCGACTCCGCCGACGATCTCGAATTCGACGACGCCAACGCCAGCGGGCAATAGGCCTCGCGAAGAGGCCTTTAGCGGGTTAGCCGCGCCACGAGCGACTGGGCAATGGGGTGGTACCGCGGCTTGAACTGGGCCGCGAAGGCCCGCGCTTTCGGTTGCAGCGCGGTTTGTGACATGAGCGCCGTGTAGAGCGGCCGCAGGTACTTCATGCGGCCCCAGGTGCCGACCAGCCGTTCAATGAGCGGCAAGGCTCGCTCGTCGCCCGACGAGGCTCGCAGTTCGGCCCACGCCACAGCGATTTCGGCGTTCGGCGAGTCACTCAGGTGAAACCGAGCGTCGAGCTCGTCGAAGAGCGCCTTGGGCTGGGGGCGGGGCAAGTCGTTGAGCCACAGCACCCACTCGGTGGGTGACCACCGGCCGCCCAACTCGAGCGGCGGCACGTTCGCCCCCAACGCCTTGAGCGAGTCGAGCCGCTTCGAGTGAAAAGT
>JBGAIY010000064.1:0-23941 GCA_044225205.1 Myxococcaceae bacterium
GCGGGGTTGGGTTCGCACCCGCCGCGACTCCAAAGCCGGGATTTCATTCGTCAATGTGACCGACGGGAGCTGCCAAGACCCGATTCAGGTCGTCGCCCCCAACACGTTGGCCAACTATCAGTCGCAGGTGTTGCACCTCACGGCTGGCGCTTCGGTCGTGGCCCGCGGCACGCTCGTGCAGTCGCAAGGCAAGGGCCAGTCGATGGAGATTCAAGCCGACGAGGTGGTCGTCTTGGGCCTGGTCGACGACCCCGAGACCTACCCCATTCAGCCCAAGCAGCATTCGCTCGAATTCTTGCGCGAAGTGGCCCACTTGCGGCCCCGCACGAACACCTTCGGCGCCGTGGCCCGCGTGCGCCACCACGCCGCCCAAGCGATTCACCGCTTCTTTCACGAAGAGGGCTTCTTCTGGGTCAACACGCCCATCATCACCGCGAGCGACGCCGAGGGCGCGGGCCAAATGTTTCGAGTCTCGACGCTCGACCTGGCGAACTTGCCCCGCGACGAGCACGGCAAAATCGCCTGGGCCCAAGACTTCTTCGGCAAAGAGGCCTACCTCACCGTGTCGGGGCAGTTGAACGTCGAGGCGTACTGCATGGCGCTCTCGAAGGTGTACACGTTCGGGCCGACCTTTCGCGCCGAGAACTCGAACACGACCCGGCACCTCGCCGAATTTTGGATGATCGAGCCCGAGCTCGCGTTCGCCGACCTGAACGACGACGCGAACCTCGCCGAGCGGTTTCTCAAGTACATTTTCAAAGCGATTTTGAACGAGCGCCTCGACGACCTGAAATTCTTCGAAGAACGGGTGCAAAAAGGCGTCATCGCGCGGCTCGAGACGTTCGTGAATTCGAACTTCGAACGGCTCGACTACACCCAAGCCATCGACGTGCTCAAAAAGTCGGGCAAGAAGTTCGAGTATGCCCCTGAATGGGGCAAAGACCTGCAGACCGAACACGAGCGGTACTTGACCGAGGAGCACGTCGGCCGCCCGGTCGTGGTGATGAACTACCCCGAGCAAATCAAAGCGTTCTACATGCGCATGAACGACGACGGCAAAACCGTCGCCGCGATGGACGTGCTGGCCCCCGGCATTGGCGAAATCATCGGCGGTTCGCAGCGTGAAGAGCGGCTCGACTTGCTCGACGCTCGCATGCGCAAAATGAACCTCGACCCGGCGCACTACGGCTGGTACCGCGACCTGCGTCGCTACGGCACCGTGCCGCACGCTGGCTTCGGCTTGGGCTTCGAGCGGCTCATCGTTTACCTCTGCGGGCTGCAGAACATTCGCGACGCGATACCGTACCCGCGCGTGCCGGGCTGGGCTCAGTTTTGACGCGTGTCGGCGGCCGGCGTTCGCGCGCCGGGCGGCTTTCGCCGAGACTGCCGGCCATGGCCCACGTTCGATGGTCGCTCGTCGCACCCGCGTTGCTGTCGTGCGCGTTGCTGTCGTGCAACGCGGTCGACCTGGGGCGGGTGGAGGCGTTTGCGTGCGCCGCCGACAACGCTTGCCCCAAAGGCACCACGTGCTGCGCCGACCAGCTGTGCCGCGCCGCGTGCGGTCGCGACGCCGGCAACAGCGGCTTTGACGGAGGCTTCGACGCGGGTGACGACGGCGGCTCGGCCGTCGACGGAGGGGGCCATGATGGTGGCGGGGTGGGGCTCGACGGCGGCTCCTGTGAGCCGGGTGGCGCTTGCTTCACCAACCCCGGCGCCCCGTGCACCGCAGGGGTGGCCAGCTGCGGCGAATTCGGCGTCACCTGTGCCGACGCGCCCGACGCCTCGCTCGACGGTGTGGCGTGCAATGGCGTCGGTATTTGTTCGGGCGGTCAGTGCGTCACTTGCTTCGACGGAGGGGTGTGCAACACCAACCCCAACCGGTGTCGTTCGGGCTCCGTTTCGTGCGGTACGCCGCCCAACACCTGTGCCGACAGCTCGATGATCATTCTGGGCGCCGGCTCGGCGTGCGGCCCTGGGCGGGTGTGCAGCCCGAGCGGCAACTGCGAGACCTGCGACGCGGGCGCCGCGTGCTCGAACTCCAACAGTTGCAAAACCGGAGTCGTTTCGTGCACTTCGGGCGTTCCCGTGTGCTCCGACGGCGTCAACCGCGATGCGGGCGTGCCCTGCGGCGATGCCGGGGTGTGCTCGGGGAGCGGTACATGCAACGAGTGCAACCCTGGCGTCGCTTGTTCGAGCAACCCGAACAAGTGCTACCTGGGCCAAGTGGCGTGCCCCGGGTCGACCTGCGTCAACGGGGTCGCGGCTTCGCTGGGTACGCCGTGCGCGGGTGGCTTCTGCAGCAGCGGCACCTGCGTCGCGTGCAGTCTGGGCGCGGCGTGCAACACCAACCCTGGAGCGCCGTGCATGACCGGCGTCTACGCCCGCTCGGGCACGACCTGCGCCTGCGTCGACAACGCCGCGGTGCCGAACAGCACCGCCTGCACGGGCGGCTTCTGCTGGGCGGGGGCGTGCGTGGCGTGCGCCGCCGGTACGGCCTGCACGCCAGCGGCGTGTCGGGTGGGCCAATACGTCTTCAATGCCACCAATGGCTCATGCACCTGCCAGCAGACGGGCAACGTGGCCAACGGCACCAAGTGCTCGCTCGGCACCTGCGTGGGAGGGGCGTGCTGCGACGGGTGTACCAGCGCCGACCGAAACACGTGCCTCGCGGGCACGTCGGTCGACAGCTGCGGCGCCGCCGGAGCCGTGTGCGCGAACTGCACCACCGCTCCGGTCTATTCAGCGTGCACCTACGCGGCCGTGTGCACGACCACGGGCAGCCGCATTCGCACCGACGGCGTTTGCACGAGCAGCAACACGTGTGGCACGGCCGATACCCTTGTCACGCCAGACCCCGCGTGCGACCGGGTCACCACCGGCAACGTGTGTTCGAACGGGTGCGGCAACCTGCAGTGCGGCGCCAAGTGCGGCACGACCGGGCTGTGCAACGTGGCTTGCGGGGGAGCCTGTTGAGCGCAGACCGGTTCACCCACGAGGCCGGGCGCCAGGCGGTCGTCGCTCGTCAAGTGGCGACCGAGCCGAGGTGACGGCGGGGCGCTTTCAAAAGACAAGCGCGCCGAGTCGTGGTGAATACGGTTCGCCGTGAGTGACGACCTCGAAGACGCGCTGCAAGAACTCGAAGCTGGCGGAGAGTCGCCGGTGTACCTCGTCGTCGGCGAAGAGTTTCTCGTGCGCAAAGCGGCTGAAACGCTGCTCGCCAAGTTGGTGCCCGGTGGTTCGGCCGACCTGAACCTCGTCACGATGGACGGCGCGTCGCCCCGCGACATCGCGTCTGAATTGGCGACGCTGCCCATGTTCGGCGGGCGCAAGGTCGTCTTCGCGCGAGACCCCGAATTTCTCGCCCCGAAAAAGGGCCGGGTCGACGCGCTGGGCCGCGCCCGCGACGCGTGGAAAGCGAACCGCAAGAAAGAGGCGGCGCGGCGGGTGCTGGCGCTCGCGGCGAGAGCGGGGTGGGGAGCCGGCGACCTCGACCCCGGTCGCGAAGGCGCCCCGAAGCCCGACGACTGGGAGCGCGAGCTGGGCATTCAGCTCGCCGAGCTCGACGTCGCTTTCTTGAAAGAAATTTCGGCGTTTTGCGTGAGCGAAGGCATCACCGCGCCGTCGAGCGACGACACCGTCTTGAGCGAATGGCTCTCGAAGAAGCCCGCGAAAGGGCAGGTGCTGGTCATCGCCGCGACCGAATTCGAAGCGAAGAACGCGTTCATCAAGTTGGTCAAAGACGAGGCGCGGTTTCTCGAGTTCAAGGTCGCCTCGAAGCTCAAAGACCTCGACCTGACCCAGTTCGTGGCCGAGACGCTCGAACCGTACAAGAAGAAGCTCGGCGCCGGCGCGCTCGACGTGCTCAAAGAACGGGTGGGCGGCAACTTTCGGTTGCTCCAGTCTGAATTGACGAAGCTCGCGCTGCACGCCGACGGGGCGACCATCACCGTCAAAGACATTGAGCTTCTGGTCGGCCACGCCCGCGAAGACGAATACTTCGAGTTGTCAGACGCGATTCAAAAGCGAAACTACGAAGCGGCCATGAAGTACGTCGAAGACGCGCTGGCCCAGGGCGGGCACCCGCTCATGATGCTCGGGTCGGTCGCCGGCATCGTTCGCAATTTGCTCATGAGTTACGAGCGCATGATGCAGCTGTCGGGCGGTAAACCGCCCCGCAACTACAACGACTTTCAAGCCCGGCTGTGGCCCAAAATCGAAGCCGAGACCAAAGCCGCCAAGGCCAAGTTGCCGCACCCGTACGCCGCCTTCATGGGCATGCAGTCGGCGGTGGGCTACGGGCGTCAGGAGCTGCTCCGGGGGCTCGTCAGTTGTGCCGAAGCCGACCTGGCGCTCAAGCTCGGTGGCGGCGAACTCGTGCTTGAACGCCTCGTGTGGACCTTGTGTGGCAAAGCCCCCGCGTGGGACTCGGGCATGCACGTGATTCGACGCGAAAACGAGCGGTAACCCTTTTGTTTGGTGGCCTTGCAAGATGACGACGAAGACGACGAAGAAAACGCTTTTGACCTGTGCCTTGCCGTACGCGAACGGCCCCATTCACTTGGGCCACATGGTCGAGCACATTCAGGCCGACGTGTACGTGCGGTTTCGCAAGTCGTGCGGTGACGACATCACCTTTGTTTGCGCCGACGACACCCACGGCTCGCCGATTGAGTTGGCCGCGCTCAAAGCGAACGTCGCTCCCGAGGCCTACGTCGCGAAAATCTCCGTCGACCACCAGAAAGACTTCGCCGACTTTCAAATTGGCTTCGACCATTACGGCTCGACCAATTCTGAAGAGAACCGGCACTACGCCGAATTGATCTACGGCCGGGCGAAAGAAGCTGGGTCGATTGGCAAAAAAGAAGTCGAGCAGCCCTACGACGCGAAGATGGGGCGTTGGCTCTCAGACCGGTTCATTCGCGGCACCTGCCCCAACTGCAAGTCACCCGACCAGTACGGCGACGCGTGCGAAAAGTGCCTCAAGACGTATTCTCCGCGCGAGCTCATCGACCCGCGGTCGGCGTTGTCGGGAGAACCCCTGGAGTGGAAGAAGTCGTCGCATGCGTTCTTCTTGCTCTCGAAGCACGCCGACTTCTTGAAAGGCGTCATCGCCAACGCCGACTTCATGAACCCCGGGCCGGCGGCCCAGCTCGGGCAGTTTTTCGACAAAGGCCTCGCCGATTGGGACATCACCCGCGACGGGCCGTACTTCGGCTTCAAAATACCGGGCGAAGACAACCAGTATTTCTACGTGTGGCTCGACGCGCCCATCGGCTACATCGCGTCGACCGAGCAGTGGGCCAAGAAGACGGGGCGGGCCAAGAGCGCGCTCGACTATTGGGCCGAAGACGCCGACGCCGACGTGATTCACGTCATCGGCAAAGACATTGTCTACTTTCACTGTCTGTTCTGGCCGGCGGTGCTCAAGGTCGCGAAGCTCAAACAACCCAAGCACGTGCACATTCACGGTCACCTGACGGTGAACGGCGAGAAAATGTCGAAGTCGCGGGGCACGTTCATCAACGCGAGGCCGTACCTCGACGTGCTCGACCCGAACTACCTGCGGTTTTACTACGCGTCGCTCCTCGGCCCCGGCCCCGAAGACCTCGACTTCGACTTGACGACGTTTCGCGAGCGGGTCAACGCCGAGTTGGTCAACAACTTGGGCAATTTGGCGAACCGCACGTTGTCGCTGTTGGGCCGCCCCGAATTGGGCAAGCGCTTGGCGACCGCGCCGACCGAGCGGGGGGCCGCGTTGGTCAACGGCGCCCTGGCCCGCGTGCCCGAAATTCGCGAAGCGTTCTCGAAGTTCGACCACCGCACCGCGGTCAAAGCGATTCTCGAAATTGGCCAGAGCGCGAACCAGTTCTTGACCGAATTCGAGCCGTGGAAGGTGCTCAAGAAAGACGTCGAGGCCGCACGGGTGGCGCTGACCGAAGCGGCCGAAATCGTTCACCTGTTGACCGCGTTGCTCGACCCGATCGTGCCGGAGTTGGCGGCGAAATTGGCGACGCAGCTCAACGCGCCGAAGTTGACCTTTCGCCAGCTCGAAACCGCGAAGTACCCGCTGCTTGACCGGCAGCGACCCATCGGTGACGCGTCGCCGCTCATCAACCGCCTCGAGGCCGACCAGGTGGCGAAGCTGATTGTCGCACCCGCGACCCCGGCCGTCACCGCGGCGGCGCCCAGCACGCCCGCGGCGAAGAAGCCGGCCGAAGCACCGGTGGGGCCACCGCCCGAAATCGAGTACGGCGACTTCGCCAAGGTGTCGCTGCGTGCGGGCAAGGTGCTCGCCGCCGAGAAGGTGCCCAAAGCCGACAAGCTGTTGAAGCTCAGCATTGACTTGGGTGAAGGCAGCCCGCGCACCATTGTCTCGGGCATCGCCGAGGCGTACGCGCCCGAGGCCCTGGTCGGCAAAAACGTGGTGGTGGTGGCGAACTTGAAGCCGCGCGCGCTCAAAGGCATTGAGTCGCGCGGCATGATTTTGACCGCCGGCAGCGGGGGCAAAGACCTCGTGTTGCTCGACCCGGGCAACGTGCCGCCGGGCGCGGAGGTGAAGTGAGCGACTGGCGCGCTCAGCGTGACACCGCGTTGCTCGCGCTCGAGAGCGAGAAACGCGAATCGGCTCGGGTCGAGGCCGCGCTCACCGTGTGCGACCTGGCGCAAGACGTGTCAGACGCCGAGGTGGGCGAATTCGCGCCGGCGGTGGTGCGGTTGTTGGCCGACCGAAACCCCGAAGTGAAGTGCGCGGGTCTCGCGCTGGCGGTCGAAGTGTTGCCTCCCGACGAATCGAAAGAATTGCTCATTCGGCACGTCGCCGACCCGATGCCGCGCGTTCGGGTCGAAGCGGTGGGGCGGCTGGCCGACCACGCCTACCCCGACACGCGTGGGGTTTTCGCTTCGGCGCTCGACGATTCGGTGCAGAGCGTTCGGTTCGAAGCCGCGCGCGGCATGGTCGCGCTCAAACACCCCGCGGGCCTCGAGGTGCTGGTCGCGGCGCTCGACGACGTCGACCTGCGCTTTCGGGCCGCGGCCGCGCTGGCCCAGCTCGGTGACCGGGCGGCGGTGCCGGCGCTCAAGCGCGTCTTCGAAAAGTGGCTGTTGCCGCCGTTCGACCGCACGCAGCTCGCCGGGGCGTTGGCTCAATTGGGCGAAGCCGCCGGCGTCGAGCACTTGTTCAAGCGGGCCGGCAAGAAGTGGTCGGTCGACCGCGCCATGGCCATCGAGCTGCTCGGAGAGGTGAAAGCCCCCAAGGCCCGCGAGCGACTCGTCGACATTCTAAATGACCCGAAAGACCCGTGTCGCGGCGCGGCGGCGCGGGGGCTCGGGCGGTTGGGTGACGCGTCGGTCGAAGCGGTGCTCGTCGCTTCGCTCCAAAGCCAGTTGCACGACGACGAGCGTCTCGACGTGGCCGAAGGCCTGTTGCGGCTCGGCACCGACAGCGCGCGCGCCCACGTGACGACCTTGCGCCTCGAGTCAGACGCGGCCCGGGCCGAACTCGCCGACATGTTGGCGCCGCTCCCATGATTCTCATCGATTCGCACTGTCACCTCGAACCCAAAGACTACCCGCTCGCCGACGAGCCCATTGCCCGCGCGCGCGAGAACGGGGTCGTGCACGCGGTGGTCGTCGGGCAATTTCACCAGCCGGGAGACTTCGGGCACGCCCTCGCGGTGGCCCGCGCGCACCCCGACTTCTTGACGCCCACCATGGGCATTCACCCGCACGACGCCGCGAAGGCCACCCCGGCCGACTGGGCGAAGCTCGAGACCTTGTGCGCGCTGCCCGAGGTCAAAGCGGTGGGCGAAGCGGGGCTCGACTTTTACTACGAACATTCTCCTCGCGATGTTCAGGCCGAGGCGTTTCGCCGGCAGTGTCAGTTGGCGAAAGCGCTCGGCAAGCCGCTGGTTGTGCACGTTCGCGACGCGCACCCCGAATGCATTGACGTGCTGCGCAGCGAAGGCGTGCACGACGGCATGATTCACTGCTTCACCGGTGACACCGATCACGCGCGCGCGTACCTCGACCTGGGCTTCTATTTGAGCATCTCGGGCGTCGTGACCTACAAGAAGACCGAGCCATTGCAGGCCGCGGTGCGGTTCGCTCCGCTCGAGCGGCTCATGGTCGAAACCGACAGCCCGTACCTCGCGCCCGTGCCGTTTCGCGGCAAGCGCAACCAACCCGCCTACGTGGTCGAAACCGCGAAGAAGATCGCCGAACTCCACGGCCAAGGCGCTGAGCTCGTGGCGCTGACCTGCGCGCGCAACTCGAAGCGGCTGCTCGGCCTTTCGGTCGAGCTGCCGTAGCGACCGCCCGACCTACCCCGGGCGCGACCCGACTTCGATGAGCACCTCGCCCGGTGCATGCAGGCAGAACATCGTGCCGCGGTTGTTGGTGCTGACGGGGCCCACGGCGACCCCGGCGGCGGTCAACGCAGTGTGCTTGCCCACGACGTCGCCTGGCGTCGGCAGCAAAAAACCGACATGAAACCCCGACGGGTAGCGCTCGTCGGGCGGCCGTTGCTGCACCACCAAGGTGAAGGGCCCGGGGCCGCGCAAAATGGCCATGGCCGGAGATTGGCGATTGGTGCTGACCCACTCGAAGCCGAAGTGGTCGACGAAGAACGCCGCCGTCAGGGTGACGTGCGGTACCTGCAAGTCAACGTGGTTGAGAACGAACATGGTGAACCTCGCAATTCGGGCACACGGGCCCGACTTGCCGCGGGTACTCACTCGACCTTGCTCCGTCGAGGGTACAGGGTTCCCACCATGGGAGTGACTGGGGCTCACCAAAACCAGTCGGCCTTTTCCGGCGGGCGGGAGCTTACCCTGTTGCATCACTGCGTGCACTTGGCGAAGGTGGGCTGGGCCGTGGGGGCGTTCATGCGAAGAGCGTTTTGTTCATGTGTTGGGGTGCTGGCCCTGGTCGGTTGCGGTCGCACCGGGCTTTCTGACGACGGGCGTGACGACCCGACGCCATTGCCCGTGACGACGCGTGCCGAGCCGCTGTTCGTCGCGAAGGGGGGCCCCTGCCCGACCAAGGGGGTTGAAGCCGACCTGAAGCCGACCGACTCTTCAGACCGGCTCGTGTTGATTGAAACGACGAGCGTCTACGAATGCACCGACGTGAGCGGCGAGTACTTGGTGGGCCTCGAAGTGGGGACCCCCAAGCGAGCGTGGGTCGGCGACCACGGTTGCTACTTCATCAGTGAAGCGTTCGGCAGAACGCACCCGCTGTCACAAGGCCCGAGTGAGCGCTGGTGGGGTGTGGCCAGGTTTCGTCAAACCGCAGCGTGGTTTGTGGCGCCCACTGGGGTGTGCACCACGCCGGTCGACGGGCTCGAGGGCGTCGGCACCGACTCGCGCTCGGTCGCTTGGGCGGTCTACGGCAGCGAAGCGGCGGCGCGTTCTGCGTTCGCGGCGCTCAAACCGTGAGCGCCGGCCTCTGGCGGGCGCCTACCGAACCCGCAGATTGCGTGGTGGCGACGGCAACGCCGAGGCGGCGTACTCGTGCCCGCCCGCGTCGCAGCGAACACCAGCGGGGCGGCCGTTGCCGTCGTGGTCGGTCGAAAGGCAATCGGTGCCCGAGCCCCCGGAGTCAATGGCGGGCGAACCCGCCGTCAGGTGAAACCCGTCGGCGCCGCCCAGCCCCGACGACGTGACCGCCTTGTCGGTACCTCCGCACGCCGCGCCCGAGCTGCCGTACCAGACGTTCGAACGAAACGCCGTGCCCTCGCAGTTGCCGCGCGGGCCCAGGTTGCCCACCCACGCGATGTTGCCGTAGGTGCAGTTGCCACCGGCCATCATCGGGTTCAAAAACGTGTTGTAGCGCAGCGCCCAGTCGGTGCAGGTCGAACCCTGGTAGTTCATGTTGAGCGTGAAATACGCCGAGCCGAGGTCACCGAAGAAGTTGTTCTCGAGGGTGATGTTCTGCGGCTTGGTGCCGCGAAAGGTGCTGAAGAAAATGAGCGACGTGCTGGTCACGTTGTTGGTGAACGTGCTGTTGCGAATCGTCAGCCCGTTGACGTTGCCGTCGACCCGAATCACCTCGAAGTGGTTTGAATTGCCTCCCGTGTTGACGATGTTGTCGAACGTCACGCCGTCGACCAGCACGTCGGTCGCCGTCGAAGGGCCAGCGACGTCGGTGCTCGCGAAAATGGCCATGCCGTTCGCGCACGACGAACACGAGAAGTCGCGGAGCGCGCCGCCGAGCCAACGAATGTGAGACCACCCGTTGGCCGCCCAGGTGACACCGCTGTCGCCCGAGAAGGTGCAGTTGCGGCACGTGATGTGGTTGGTGCCGTCGGCCGACAAGTCCCACCCGGGGCCGGAGATGTTTTGCAGCTCGTACCAGGCGCCGTTGGTGGTGAGGGCGCCAATGGTCGTCGCCGTTTCGGCGATCACCGTGCAGCCCGGCGAGGCCTTGGTGACAGAGATGTTCTGGGGGCCATAGGTGCCCGCTTTCATGCGTATCTGGTCGCCCGCGACGCAGGCCGAAAGGGCGCTTTGAAGGCTCGCGCAGGCCGCACCGTCGCTGTACGCCGACGCGGTGGCCTGGCGCGCACACGAGCCGCCATTCGTGTCGACCCAGAGGTTCGCCGTCTGGGCCCAAACGCTCGACGGCAGGCCCAGCACCACGAGCGCCGCGAACGGGCGCAGCCCACCCCGCATGCCCCGCCCACCAGGTGAGTTGATCGTCGTCATCGTCTCTCTCCGTTCACAGTGTGGCTCGAAGCGCAGGTGAACTTTGAGCTTAAGGAGCGACCGCACTCGCTTCGTTCGAGTGCACGCTCTCGGCCCCAAGTGAATCGACCGCGCCGCAGACGTAGTAGTAGGTCGCCCCGGAACTGACCGTGGTGTCGGTGTACGTGAGCCCGGTGAGGTCTTGCGCCATCACCGTGTAGGGCCCACCTGGCTTGGTCCCTCGGTAGACCGTGTACTTTACGCCGGCGGTGGTGCTCGCGTCCCACTCCAACGTGAGGGAGCCGGGTGCGCCGGCGTCGACCGTCGGCAGGCCCGCGTCATGCGCTCCGCCGTCAGGTGCGGGTTGGCCGGCGTCATGGCTGCTGCCGGTGCCTGCGTCGGTCTCGGTCACACCGCCACCATCAGCGCCATTGCCACCGCCCGCGCCGTTGCCGCCATCAGCGCCATTGCCACCGCCCGCGCCGTTGCCGCCATCAGCGCCATTGCCGCCATCAGCGCCATTGCCACCGCCCGCGCCGTTGCCGCCATCAGCGCCATTGCCGCCGCCCGCGCCGTTGCCACCGCCCGCGCCACCACCGGCCCCGCCGCCCAGGCCCATGTTGCCGCCGCCGGCTCCGCCACCCGTGTGCATCTGGGCGCCCCCGTCTGGGTGTTCGTCGAAGCCACCGTCGGCGATGCCGCTGCAGCTGACCGCGAAGAATACGGGGAGGGTGCTGACGAGCAGTGCTCGAAAGAACGTGTGGCTGGGTCGCATGGCGTGGGCTCGCTGGTTTCGACTTCGTCTTGCCTCGAGGACACCTCGACCCGACGAGCTGCAAGTCGAATGACCAACCAGTTGATTTGTCGTGGCTTTTGGCCAGTCGCGAGGCGAGTTTGGGGCCGCCTACGCGGCGCTCTCGAGCTGGCGGGCGATGACGTCGAGGTTCAGGTCGACGTTCGGCATGTCGGCCAGCATGCTCTCGGGGTCGTACTGAAATTCTGCTTGAGGCACCGTGAGCAGCGCAGAAATGGCGGGCTCGCCTTTTTTGTCGGCGAATTGAGCGAAGACGACCCGCCCGCGCTCGAGTTGCAGGTGCCCCTCTTGGGGCCCGTTGCGTACGGTGAGGCGGCCCGACTTGAGGCCGGCTCCGAGAATTTTGACGAGATCAACGGCGGCGAGTTCATCGAAGTTGCCGCGCACGGTTCTGCCCGGGCCGCCGTTTTCGACGCGGTCGACATACGCCCCGCGAATGGTGACCGCGGCGTCGTCGGGAGCGAGGGGCACGGGCAAGAAGCCGGTGACTCCGACTTGCACGAGGCGCTCGCGGCTGGTGGGGTCGGTGGGGTTGCCCAGCACCAAGACCGGCACCGAAGCGCTCTCGGGCCTCGCGCGAAGAAATTGGGTCATGGCGACGAGGTCGCTCACGCCGTAACCGAGCCCAGCGACAATGACGTCGGCTTCGTTGCCCAAGACGGCGTCGACAATGCCGTCGAGCTTGACGACGGTTTGCACCACCAAGCCGGCCCGGGTGAGCGCGTCGAGCAGGTCGGTGCGGGTGGCCTCGTCGGGGTCGGCCACGAAAATGTGTCGGCCGTCGTTTTCGACGCGTTGGCGCAGCAGGTCACCGCTCTGCAACGCCGCGAGGGTCGCGACGATGATGGGGTCGAACAAAACGTTGCCCTGTTCGACCAGGTACGCGAGCGCCTCGTTCTTCGGCAAGATTCGCCCGAAGGGGTTCGCTGGGTTTCGGGTGAGGTCTAAAAAAGCGTCGACCGCCGAAATGATGCGCGCCGGAGCGGGGATGTCTTCACCTTTCGCGCCGAGGGGCACCCCCGACCCGTCGTACGCTTCGTAGACGTGCGCGAGAATTGCGTTCACGGCGGGCGGCAGGTGCACGGTTTCGAACAGCTTGATCGGCGCCCGCGCATACCGCTTCGCTTCGGCGCGGGTGTCGGGCTGCATGGCGAGCAGGGGCAGGGTGAAGTGCTTGTCGGTACGCTTGCCCAAGTCGTGCAAATACGCCGACAGCGACGTGTTCGACACTTCACGCGGAGGCAGGCCCATTCGTCGCGCAATCAACCCGGCCTGGCGCGCGACTTGCGCGGAGTGGCCGCGAAAGTCTTTGCGGCCCATTTCCATCATCGACACGAGAATGTTGAGCGTTTCGAAGTAGTCGTTTTCGGCGATGCTGCCGCGCACACCCCCGAGTGCGTCGCGCAGCTGCGTCGCGTTGATTCGGCTCGACGTTCGACCCGAATTGCTGCCGCGGTCATTGCCGGTGCCCGTGCCGGTGGCAATGGGGGCGAGCCTCGAGTCGGCTCCGTCGTACGCGCGCGCCAACGTGAGGGTGTCGCGCTGCAGCGCTTGCACGCCGGCGCCCTGTTCGAGCGCGGCGAAAGCCGTGTGGTCGCCGTAGTAGTGTTTTTTGATGCCGGCCTGAATGGCGCTCCGCACCCCGACGAAGGCGAACACTTCGTTCATTTCGGTGACGAGCGCGATTTCGCGGGTGAGCGCCTCGTTCTGCGGCTCGGCCATGACGATCGACAAAATCTTTCGCTCGGCGTCGAGGGCGATGGGCAAGAAATCTTGGGCTTCGGCCATTCGCACCGGCACTTTGTCGAGCACCGAAGGCGCAATGGTCGCTTTCGCGAGTTTTTCGGCTGACACGAAGCGGGTGTTGAACTGCTGGGCCAAGAAGCGCAGAAGCGCGTTCTCTTGCACGAGCCCCAGTTCGACGAGGCAGTCGCCCAGGCGGTGCCCGGTAATTTTTTGGTGCGCGAGCGCTTGCTCAATGGCTTCGGCCGACACCAGGCCGGCTTCGATCAGACGCTCACCCAAACGCTTCATCGTCGCCCGTCACCCTACCAATGATTTCAACAGATTCAGCATTGCTGCATCGGTCAGCCAACCCAGCAGCGGTCACCCAAGGTCGCTGGTTGAACGAAAACGGCCCGTGAACGCGGCGGCGTTGCACCGCGTCACGGGCCAAAAAAACAAGCAATACCCAATTGTTACGACTGCGAGGGGGGCTCGCCCACGAGGGCGGTCAAGGGCTTGAACGACAAGCCCTCGGGCAGGCCGGGGTCGCGCTTGAGCTCGGGCTTTTCGCTCTTCGAAGCGGTGGTGGCATCATCGCCGCGCGGTTTGTGCTCGACGCGTGGGCCCCGCTCGCGCCGGTCGCGGCGCCGCCCCGTGCCGGGGGCCGGAGCGCCTTCGTGGGCCGCCGCGTGCGCGGGGTGTGCTTTGACGCCGCGTTCGTCGATGGCGGTCAGCAGCACGTCGAGCGCTTGCAGCACCTTGGGGTCGTCGAGCAGCCGCAGCACGCGTTGCCGAATGGCCTTGGGGGAGTGCGCGTCGGGCCCGTGTTCGGCTTTTACGCCGTTGGGCGAGCCCGCGGTGGCCACGGCGGCTTCGGCGGTCGGCGGGGGGGCGACGTAGTTGAATTCGTTGGGGTCAATGGGCTCGGGGTCGAGGCGCTCGAGCCGGTCGATGACCAGCTGGAGCTTGCCGTGAAAGACTCCGATTTTGCCTTTGACCAGCAGGTAGTCTCCGGCGGCGAAGGCCGCCTCGGCGGGGTCGACGTTCTCGAAGACTCGGGCGTCGAGTTGGCCCGTCTTGTCGACCAACGACACCGAGAGGTAGGGCTTGCCCGAACGGCTGCTGTGCCGCTCTTTGGTGACCGCCTTGAAGACGGTGTGAATGGGGGCCCCATTCTTCACGTCTTTGACGTACACCTTGCGAATTCGCTCTTCTTCTTCGGTCGTCGTTGTGGGGGCGGCCACGTTCTGTTCTGTCGGTTCTGTCTGGTTCACGGTCGTGCGACACTACAACCACTTCGCCTCTTCACGAAGCGCCACGAAACGAAACACCTCGAGTTCACCATGACCTGCTTGCTTTTGATTTCGCTGCTTTTGTCGGCCGACGAGCCCCGCTGGGAGCTTTCAGCCGAAGACACCGGCGTCAAAGTGTATGGCCGCAAGCGCGCCGACAGCGAAATTCGCGAAATGAAGGCCATCGGCCTGATGGACGCAACCCCCCAAGAAATCTGGAAAGCCGTACGAGATCTCGAGCACTACACCACCACCATGCCGTACATGGAGGAGGGCAAGGTGCTCTCGCGCGACCCCGACGACAAGGTCATCTTGTTCTATTCGAAGCTCAACACGCCGCTCGTCGACCGCCGCGACTACATCATTCGCCTGCTCGACGAGAGCGACTGGAAAGACGGCAAGGGGTTTCTCAAAGTGTCGTGGACGGTGGTCAACGACAAAGACGACCTCGTGCCGGTGAAAGCCGACGTGGTGCGCGTTCGGGTCAACGACGGGTACTGGCTGCTCGAGCCCCGCGAAGACGGCAAAAAGACCTTCGTCACCTATTACATCTACACGGCACCCGGCGGGTCGATACCCAACTTCATTGCGAACAAGGGCAACAGCATCGCGGTGCCGAAGGTGTTCGACGCCATTCGCAAGACCGTCGCGCGCGAGCGCGCCGCGGCCGCGCCCAAGAAGCCTTAAACTCACTTGTGGGGCTTGCGGCGGGCTTGGGCCTTGGCCGTGACCCGAATCAGCACCAGCGCGTCGACGACGGCCACTCCGAAGCCGGCGAGCTGGAAACCCAGTCTTTTTCTTTGATCAAAATGAGCGCGACCGTGGCGCCGACCACGCCGATGAGCGCCCACAGAAACCACGCGCCCCCCCAGACGTCGTCGCCGTGGCGCCTGGCCCGCGCGAGCACCGGGTAGGAGTCGGCGCGGCGCCACTGGGTTTTGCCCTCTTCGAGAATCTCGTCAGACGGCTCGACCAGGCCCATGAGCCACGCCTGCTCGACTTGGCCGAAGCTCTCGTAGCTGAGCTCACCGTCTTGGTTTCGAACTCGGTACTTCATGCGTTCAACTCGTTGCAAATTTGGTCGGCAATGCGCAACCCGTCGATGCCCGACGACACGATGCCGCCAGCGTACCCGCAGCCTTCGCCGGCCGGGTAGAGCCCCGCGAGCGAGACCGACTGGAGCGCGTCGTTGCGGGTGACTCGCACCGGGCTGCTCGTGCGCGCTTCGATGCCAATGAGCAGCGCGTCTTCGGTGAGAAACCCGCGCATTTTCTTGTCGAACAGCTTGATGGCCTGCTTGAGCGACTGGGTGAGCGCGTCGGGAAAGAGGGCGTTCAAGTCGGCGTGGGCCAAGCCCGGCCGGTAGGTGGTGCCCTCGGGCTTCTTCTTGAGCCGGCCCGCCAGGTAGTCGGGTATCGTCTGGGCGGGCGCCCAGAACTTGCCACCGCCGAGCTCGTAGGCCTTTCGCTCCCAGTGGCGTTGAAACATGAGGCCGGCGAGCGGCCCGGTGAAGCCCTCGCGGGCGAAGTCGTCGACCGAGACCGACACCACGATGCCCGCGTTCGCGTACTTCGAGTTGCGGCGCGAGTTCGACATGCCGTTCGTGCACTGAAACCCGTCTTCGGTCGGCGTCGCCACGACAATGCCGCCCGGGCACATGCAGAACGAGTACACGCCGCGCACGTCACCGTTGACGGCGAGGTTCTCGGCGAGCTTGTAGTCGGCCGGGGGCAGCTTCGCGTGGCCCGCGACCTTTTCGCCGTATTGAATGGCGTTGATGAGGGGCTGCGGGTGCTCGGCCCGAAAGCCGATGGCGAACGGCTTCGCTTCGACGAAGACCCGGCCGTCGGCCGCGAACCGTTCGTACAGCTCACGCGCCGAGTTGCCCGGTGCGAGCACCACCCGGTCGCTTTCGAGGGTTCGCCCGTCGGCCAGCCGCACGCCGCCCACGCGCCCGTCGCGGTACAGCAAGTCTTCGACCCGCGTTTCGAAGTGCACTTCGACGCCCGCGGCCAAGAGGTCTTTGCGCATCGCCTCGACGGCGAAGGGCAACAGGTCAGACCCAATGTGCGGCTTGCCCTGAATGAGAATGCGGTCGGGAGCCCCGTACTTGGCGAACGTCTCGATCACCTTGCGCACGTGGGGGTGGTTGATGCGCGTCGACAGCTTGCCGTCGGTGTAGGCGCCGGCGCCACCTTCGCCGAAGTTCATGTTGCTCTCGGGCAACAGCGTGCCGTCGCGCGACATGAGCGCCACGTCTTTTCGGCGCTGCACGACTTCTCGACCCCGTTCGACCAGAACCGACTTCACGCCGCGCTCGAGCAAAGCGAGCGCGCAGAACAACCCGGCCGGCCCCGTGCCCACGATGATCGGCCGCAGGTCGGGCTGGCGTTTGACCGGCACCGGCGGCTGGGGCCGCTCTTCGACCTCGCTCACGTCGGCCGGCAAGGTGTTCGGCACCCGACCCGACACCAGCTCGACCTCGAGGGTGAAGATGGTGCGGGGGTGGTTTCGCTTGCGCGCGTCGAGCACCGAACGAACGACCCGCACCGAAGCCAGGTCGCTTTCAGTCACCCCGAGCTTCGCGGCCACCTTCTTCGCGAGCAGCGTGTCGGGCTCGTCGAGCCATTGGGCAATGTTGTTGACGCGGTACGCCACCTTTTGGCGCGTAGCACGGTCGGTGTTGCCGACGCATTTCAAAGCCTTCACGACCGCAGGGGCCGGCATCTGCCAAAACAGACAAATGTCTGCAAGGTGCTACGACCGCTTCGCACCGCGTTGAAACCGTGCCCAGGGAGGGTGCGAAGGGCGCTACGCAGCCGCGGTTTGGAGACGTTCGTAAGTTATTGAATTTGAAGGTTTTATTCAGAATTGAAGCGCTGGCACACCGGGTGAAGAGGTGTCGGACACGCCGCGTAGGCTGCGGCCTGGGGAGAAACCACATGAGCACCGATAAAAAAGGCACGAAGATCTTGGCGCGTACGTTCTTTGCGCAATTGCGTGCGGGTGGTTACACTCAGAACCAGATCATCGACATTGCCAGCGAGCTGATTGACCTGGTGACCGTCGACTTGAAAGCAGATGTGAAGGCTGTTGACGGCGCGCAGCAAGAAACCCGCGCGAACGCTTAACAGTCGGTGACCCCACGAGGGCGCCGCTGAAGTTCCGGGCTGGTACCGGGGTTTCAGGGCCCTTCGGGGTCAAGCGGTAGACCCGCAGTCAAAACCCGGCCTGGTGCCGGGTTTCGTTTTTTCTAGGGCCTTCGTTGGCGCGCGTGCGCGGCACTGCCCATGACCACCAACAACCCCAGGCTCATGGCCCAGAACACGTAACTCTCGGTGAATTCGAGCGTGCGGGCCCAGAGCCCGAGGGCCGCCACCCCCACCAGCACGACGAGCCAGGTCGGCTTCTTCGACTCGTGCATGAGCGTGCCGCCTAAAAACGCGAGCGGGGCGCCGTAGAGCACTTGGCGCTCAATGGCGTCGGGGTGGGCGAAAATCGTCTCGGCGTTGTGCACCAAAATCGCGGCGAAAATGGTGACGGTGCCAATGGCGAGCACCAGCACTCCGGCGGCGGCGATGTCTTTGGTGAGCTTCGCCTTTTCGTCGAACTGTTGAATCGCCAAGTCGACCAGCTGCTCGAGCGCCGAGTTCAGCATTTCGGCGAAGAAAATCAGCATCACGCAAAACAGCATCGTCACTTTTTCGGCGAGGCCCAGCGGTATGCCCTGGCCGACCTGGGCCACGAGCAGCGCCGAAATCAGGTGCATGCGCATGTTGCGCTGGTGCACGACGGTGTGAATGAGGCCGCTCCAGGCGTGCCACAGCGAGCGCACGAAAGTGCTGGCCGAAGTCGGGGCTTGGTACGCGGGCGGCGGTTGCACGCCGGCCGCTATACCAAACATGGCGCGCGGGTACGCGTCAGACTCCGGCGTGGCCCTCGTCAAAGACACCACGTTCACGAAAACTGATTTCGGCGAATCGTGCCAGGGCGCCCCCGGGTTGTACCCGGTGGTGTTCTCGTGGGCCCGTCATTCGCCGGTTTGATCAGGTGAGCGTGTGAAGGAGCCTGTGAAGCTCTCTTTAGACCGGTCTCTTCCCCTCGGGAGGAAACCACCATTGGAATAGCTCAATTGGTAGAGCATCAGACTGAAACTCTGACTGTCGAAGGTTCGAACCCTTCTTCCACCCGGTCGTTGGCGTGACTTGCCGGCACCGCGTCGGGCGGTCAGTCGTTTCACCCTCACCCGGAGCCCGCAGCCTGACCTGGCTCACCTGCCCGTGCCGTTCGGCGTGCAGACCAGCCTCCGTCACGCCGGTCGTACGCGTGGGAGTGAGACGGCGACCGTGCGCGTGCCGTTCGACGCGCAACCGAGGCGTGCTCGTGGGTCACGTCGACGGCCACTTTTTTTCACCAGTGCCGCACCGCAACACAACGCAGCAAAGAGGAGGTTCACGCCATGATCATCGATGTTTCTCTCAACGAGCGCGCTTTCGTGTTGGTCGACGGGGTGCCCCGCAAGTACCTCGAGCCGGGCCAGCACTCGTTCAGCGCGTGGTTCTCGACCGTGAAGGTCGAAAAGGTCAGCGTGACCAACCTCTTCGCCGACCTCGACGCGTCGCGCTTGGCGTTGGTGCCCGAGCCCGACCTGAAGGTCGTGACGCTGCTCGCTCACGAGCGGGCCGTGGTGATGCGCCGGGGCCGCGCGGTTCAGTGGCTGTCGGCCGGCACCCACCAGCTGTGGACGGTGGAGCGCTCGGTCGACCGCAAGACGGGGGCGGTGACGCCGCTCGTCGAAGTGCTCGTGTTCGACACGTCGTCGGTGGAGGCGCCGCTGTTCAACGCCGACCTGGCGCAGGTCAACAAGGGCAAAGACCACGTCGAGGTGTTGGCGCCCGAAGGCTCGGTCGTCATTCGCACGGTCGATGGTCACTTCGACGCCGTCTTGCCGGCGGGTCGTCATGCCGCGTGGTGCACGCAGCGCACGGTGCAGTTCGCGATCATCGACCTGCGTGAGCGGCTGCTGCACGTGAACGGGCAAGACGTGTTGACCCGTGACCACGTGTCGCTGCGGCTCAACGTGTCGGCGACGTTTCGGGTGAGCGACGTCAAGCGGCTGGCCACGGTGGCCCGCGCGCCTGACGACAGCCTGTACCTCGTCATGCAGTTGGTGGCGCGCGACGCGGTCATGTCGCGCACGCTCGACGAGGTGCTCGCCGCTCGCGACGAGCTCGCGAAGGTCATGACTCCGCTCGTCGCGGCTCGGGCGACGGCGTTGGGCCTCGAGCTCGTTGAACTCGGCATCAAAGACCTCATCTTGCCGGGCGACATGAAGGAGTTGCTCAACAAGGTGATTCAGGCGACCAAGGAGGCCGAAGCCAACGTGATTTTGCGCCGTGAAGAGACGGCCGCGACCCGCTCGTTGGCCCAGACCGCCAAGGTGCTGCAAGACAACCCCCTGCTCGTGCGCCTGAAGGAACTCGAGGCGTACAAGGAGCTCGCGGGCAAGGTCGGCAAGCTGAACCTCGTGATGGGTGAGGCTTCGCTGCCGAGCTTGCAGGTCAAAATGAAGTGACGGGGCGAGCGGGGAGGCAACTCCCCGCTCGTCTTGTTTGTGCTCAGGGCCGCGCCGTGCCCGCGTAGAACCCGTTCGCGCGTTCGACCGCGTCGAGGCCCACCTGGTGGCCCAGCCGTCGGCCCACGAAGTCGTCGGGCTGCAGGTGAATGCCGCCCCACAGGCGCGACTGGCCGGCTTGGTCGGCCGCGTCGAAGTACGTGGCCCACTGCAAGGTGACCGGTACCGAAGGGCCACTTTCGAAACCCAGTGACGTGATTCGGTATTCGTTGAGCCCCTGGGGGAAAAACGCGCTGCCGGTGAGCGCCGTCAACACCTCGGCGGCGGCGCGGCTGAACGTGCTGTGGCCCGACACATACCCAGGAAACGCGGGGGTCACGAACGTGGCCCGCTGGTAGGGAAACCAGGTCGCCGTGCGGGCCCAGGCCACCCCGCCCAGGCCCTCGCCGCGCCAGCGCCGCAGGGCCACTTCGCCTTTGTACGCCGCCAACGCTTCGTGGCGCTGACCTGGGGCCGACGACTCGTCGGTAATGAGCTCAATGAGACCGGGCACCAGCGGCAACCCGTTCTCGTTGTACGAAGCCGCGCTCGGGTCAGACGACTGGCCCAAGCCGGCGAGGTACCGAATGATCGAAATGGGCCTCGCCGACGTGTAGACCCGTTTGACTTCCCAGGCGGTGATGGCGGCGTCGTGGAGCGCCCCGTTGAGCGCCAGGTAGACCTTCACGTCCCACTCCAGGGGGTCGAGCGAAGGCCCTTGGCCCGACCAGCGCCGCTCGAAGCCCGGGGCGTCGGCGACGTCGTTGGCCAGCACGTTCCAATGGCCGGGGGGCGTTTCAGACTTGGGCCCGTCGGCCCAAAATTCGGCCAAGACGCGCCCAAAGTCGGCGACCGGCACGACGTTCGGCGCATACGGCGCGTGCGTCACCGGGTTCACCGCGTGACCCGAGCCGTCGTTCGCGCCGAGCGAGTTGTTGCCCAGGGCACCAGGCGAAATGTCAATGGTGTCGCTCGTGAGCCCGAGCTGCGACTGCTTGCGAATGACCTCGACCGCCCACGCGCGCACGTCGGCGCTCAGCGTGTGGGGTGGGGTGCCGGCGTCGTGGTAGAGCGCGTCGGGCTTGGTTCGCGACATGGCGAACGGGGTGACGTTCTTCCAATGGGCTCCGACGTAGGGTTGCACGCCCCCGTCTTGCGCGATGCCGTTTTGGGTGAAAGCCTGCGCCAGGCTGAGCGGCTGCCACAGGTCGGGGTTCGCCATGATGGTGCCTGGCGCGGTCACGAAGAGCGGTTGATTCGCGGCGACCCAGCCGGTCGTGTCGGCGTAGGCATTCGCCTCGTTGGCTCCGTCGTCGGCGCAGGCGGCGATGACCGTGCGCGCAATGTCGTTGCCGACCGCGCGGGCGGTGCCGCCGTCTGCGTCGGTGTCGGCCGGGTCGTAGCCCAAGCGGCGTACCTCGTCGGCCAAGCACGTCAGCACCACCGGCGCTCCGGCCGAACGGCGGTAGCGGTGCTCCAGCACCCGGTACGCGGCGTAGGTGATGGCTTCGCGCCTCGCCGCCGGCACGTCGGCCGCGTTGTTTTTGTTGGTGAAATAGACGCCGTCGCTCGTCGGGTCGTACGTGGCCCAGGCGTCGTACATGGCCGCCGAAACGTGAAAGAGGTTTCGGGCGTGCACCGTGGGTTGCGGCAGGTCGCGGCGAATGGCGGCCAGGGTCATCTCGTCCCACCTCCGGGCGACCGAGAACCCGGCGTCGGGGCCTTCGACCAGAGCCCAGTCGGCTTCGGTGAACGGGCAGGCCGCGTCGGCGGTGCTCGGGTCGGCGGGCGACGGCGCAGGGCCGGGGCAGCCCAGGCAGAGGCACGAACCAACCCAGAGGGCGACCAGTCGAATGCGCATGAGAGCCGCTCGCTTACCAAACCGCGCCAGGGCGAGGGTGATTCGTCGAAGGCGCCGAAGTTCTTCACTCCGGCTTGGCGAAAATCGGCCAGTGCAGCGGCGCGGCACTTCTGAAAAAATCACGGCATGCGCACGTCGACGGGGTTGTTGCTGTTGTGGTGCGGTTGCTCGCTTGCGGTCGACCCAGGCCCCGGCGTTTCGACCCGAGCCGATGCCATTCGCGGAGGCACGGTCGACGCCGACGGTGGCTACCCGCAGACATTCATGGTTCGCACCAAGTACGACACTGGCGCACAGAGCTTGTGCACGGGCACGCTGATCACATCGCGCACCATACTCACCGCCGCGCACTGCTTCGACCCGGCCGCGGGGCCGACGGGAGCGACGTCGGTGACCGACGTGTACGTGACGAACGTGTCTCCCGACCCGGGGGCGACGAGCCCGTTGTGGGCGCGCATCGACCCCTCGCAGTGCCGCGTTCACCCGAACTTTCAAGCGTCGACGCCGCAAGACTTCGACGTGGCGTTGACCGTCTTGCCCACCGCGTCGACCGTGAAGCCGGCGCCGCACCAGACCCGAACGCTGACGTCGGCCGACGTCAACGCACCGTTGCAAGTGGTGGGGTTCGGCGTGACGTCATTCGGCGGTACCGACAGCAAAATTCGCCGCTTCGTGACGTTGCCGCTCAAGTCGTTGACGGCGAAGCACCTGGGCATTGGCAACGGCGTCGACGAAGGCATGTGCAACGGCGATTCAGGGGGCCCGTCGTTCTTGCGCGGGCGTGACGGGGTTTGGCGGGTGGCGGGCATTCATTCGTACGACTCGTCGCGGCCGAACTGCAACGACGGCCTCGACACCCGGGTCGACCTGTTCAAAGACTTCATCGAACAGTTCATTCGTGACCGCGAGGGCGGCCCGAGCTGCGACGAAGACGGCCAGTGCGCCGCCGGGTGCCCGACGGTCGACGTCGATTGCGTGTGCCAAGCCGACGGCAGCTGCAACGCGCAGTGCCCGAACCTGTTGACCGACCCCGACTGCCCGGCCGACTGCGTTGGCAACGGGGTGTGCGCGGTCGAAGCGTGCCCGCGGCCCGACCCCGACTGCGTGGCCGAGCTGGGCGCGTGCACCGCTGCGACCCAGTGCCGTTCTCGGCTGTGCGCGGCCGACCCCCAGCGGGCGAAGTCGTATTGCACGAGCAGTTGCCCGGGCAGCTGCCCGACGGGCACCGAATGCGTGGGCACGGCGTGCTTGCTGCCGCAGCTGCCGACCGCCACCGAAGGCCAGGCGTGCACGCCCACCGGTACGTTTTGCCTGGGCGGCACCGCCTGCAGCGGAGTGGCCCCCAACTGGTTGACCTGTCGCAAGACCTGCGCGGCCGACACCGACTGCGAAGCCTCTCTCGACTGCCTCGATGCTGAAAACGGGGTGAAGGTGTGCGGGCGAATCGCGGCTCCGGGGGCTCCGTGCGACGTGGCGACGACGCGGTGTACGTCGGGCACCGCGTGCACCGCGCTGCCACAGGAACCGACGACGTGTCAGGTGACCTGCTCGGGCGACTCGGCGTGCCGGGCCGACGAACATTGCGACCTGGCGGTGGCGCTGTGCCGCCCGAAAGAGGTGGTCGTGCCGGCCGCGGGAGTCGAGACTTCGAAGCCGGCGACGACGGGGTGCGGAGCGGTGCCCGGCCCCCTTCTGTGGGGTGGGCTCGCGCTGGCGACGGCGGCGCGCCGGCCCCGGCGCGGCGTGCACCACCCGCGGTGAATTTTCGTACTGAAGTCGGCCCCACGACCGGCCAAACCCGGCTACAACGACCCCATGTGCGTCACGAGACCGCCGGGAGGCGGACAGTTGATGTCGACCAGCGGGAAGGAGGCCGTCGTGAGACGACCCTCGTGCTCCGCCTGGCGAAAGAAGCACCGCCAGTACCGAGTCTTGCGTGCAGCGTCATCGCGA
>JBGAIY010000065.1:0-23844 GCA_044225205.1 Myxococcaceae bacterium
GTGCGAAAAACAAAAGTTCCCAATGGCCGCGCTCATTGAGTCTTTGAACTTCGATCAACGGTTCGCGTTGGCTGACCAACACGTATTCGCGCAGCGACGACAGGCGACGGCAGTGCATGGCCTTGGTCGCCATCAGCGGTCGTGTCGGAGAGCACCTCAACGGAGAGCACCTCAACGGAGAGCACCTCAACGGAGAGCACCTCAACGGAGAGCACCTCAACGGAGAGCACCTCAACGATCACGAGTGGGTTCGCGATGCTTTGTGCGTCGGCCATGCTCGTTTCGAGCTTCCCGCAGACAACGCTGAGATCGGGGTATGAAGAAGCAGACGTCGAGTCGACTCGAATTCTTACGTCGCTCGTGAAGACCCGACAGGGCTTGCCAGCCAAAGCCGCCCTGAGCTCACCGATCAGCGCCGCCGTGAACGCGCCATGTTCGATGGTGCCGCCCACCATGGCGTAGACCTGACCATTGATGAAGTCGTGCTTCGTTTCGGAAGCCGCTTCCTGCTCCAGGTGTTGGGCGTAGGTCATATGGCCCTGCGCGAGACATCAGCAATCACAAGACTTTAGCCGAGCAGGCCCGCGACCTCCGTGACGAAGAACGTTGTCGTTCAAGCCCCCGTCGATGACGCAAGATGTGCCGATGCGCTTTGGTCTTCACCTGTTGCTGATGGTGGCGGTGCCCTTCTCCGTGGGTTGCGGCGACAAGCCGTGCGAGACGAACGACCAGTGCTCGTTGCCGGCGCTGTGCCTCAACCGCGTGTGCGCGAACCCGCCGCCGGTGGCCGACCACGAACCCTGTCAGCACGACGCCCACTGCCAAGGTGGCGCGTGCGTCTTCACCGCTGACGGAGGCACCTGCGCGACGACCTGCGCGAGTGCCACCGACTGCGCGTCGTCGAAGTGCGCGCCGACGCCCGACCTGCGAACCGACGGAGCCCGGCTTCGCCTCACCTGTGGGCCCGAAGGCGGCGAACGCTATTTCGCCGAGCGTTGTTCGACCGACACCGAATGCCGCTCGGGCCTGTGCAACGACTCGCACTGCACTTCGCCCTGCGGCGTGTGCCCGGCCGACTTCACCTGCACCCCCACCACCCTCACGCGGCAAGGCTTGCCGCTCGACGTGGGCGCGTGCGGGTGGTGGCCCGTCGACCACGTCATCGAACTCGGCGCGGTCGACACGTCGGCGACCGGCACCCAGCCGCTCTCGTTCACCCTGCCCGACGGCTACGGCGCCTTCACCGTCGTGCTCGAAGACGCCGAGGGCCAAGTGCCCAGTGTGTTGACCGGCCCCGACGGCACCGTCTTCATCGAGCTCCTCGGGCCGTCGACGGTGGTTCCACCGACCTGGCGCGCGCCTCGCCCGGAGCCGGAACCACGACGCTGCTGGTACCGGTGAGCGACGACCCGCGCGCAGTGGTGAGACCCGGGCGCTACCAACTCGAATTGGCCAGCTTCGACCTCGACGGGTACCCGCTCAACCCTCGGCAAGTCGCGGGCCGCCTCGAACGCGTCGCGGTGGTCGCGAAACACCCAGCGCGCGGCGGCGTCGTCGACCTCACCCTGCACTTGGCTCCTGAAACCGGCCTCACCGACGTCGACGGAGGCGACCCCTTCGTGCGCGGCATGCTGGGCCGCTTCGAAGAATTGATGCGCGCGAAGGTCGGCGTGTCGCTGGGCCAAGTCGCCGTCAAAATGCTGCCGAGCGACGCCGGTGCCGACGTCGGTACCTTGGCCGACAGCCGCGCGCTCTGGGCTCGCTTTGGCGAAGCCACGCCGCGCCAGCGCCCCATCAACGTGATGACGGTGGCGAAGCTCGGGTTCGCAGCCGGAGTGAGCGGCAATTCACCAGGCGCACCGGGCGTCTACGGGCGCCCCACCAGCGGAGTCACCCTGCAGCCACTCGGCTCGGGCGCTCGCTCGACGGGCACTTTGCTCTCGCACGAGGTGCTGCACTACCTCGGCCTGTTTCACACCTCAGACGCCTTCTTTGGCGCCGACTACCTGACCGACACGCCGTATTGCGAAGACACGACCGCTGGCGGCTGCCCAGACGCGCGAAACCTCATGTTCCCCTTCTTCCCCACGGGAGACCCACTCACCATCACCTCCGGGCAAGCCAAAGTCGTCGAAGGCAGCCCGTGGGTCTACCGGTGGGTGCACCCCGGCGCGTGCGGCGCCGACACCGAAGTCGTGGGCCTCACCAACCCCAGGTGGGCTTCGGGCAACACGCGGGGCGCTCCATCGAAACTCCAGGGTGCGTGCGGGGGCACCGGTGGTGAAGTCGTCTACCTGTACCGGCTCGAAGCGGCCGCGCAGCGGCTCAAAGTGACCGCCACGGCGACCGACTTCACGCCAGTGCTCTACGTACGGCGCGCCACGTGTTCGGGCAACGAAGTCGCGTGCGTAGCGGCCGAGGCCAACCAAGCCGTCGCCACCGTCGACAACCCGGTGGCCGGCGCCTACTTCATCGTCGTCGACTCGGCTTCAGACGGGGGCGTCTACGACGTCGACGTCACCGTGACGCCCTAACCCCAAGTTCACCTGAGCTGAGCTGGTTTCGCGGCCGAACCCGCGCATTTGATTGAGGTCTCGCCAGCGAGCGCAGTTCAGCTCAGGTGAACTGGGGGAATAGTGGGCCGCGACATCAATCTCGTTCGTGACGTGGCTCACCGACTGGTACTGCGATTCAACGCCAATGTGTGTGCAGCAGCTCACGCGCCTCACCGCGAACGACGGGCTCAAGCCCCCGCTCGGACATCATCGATGACATCGCGCCATCACAAAGGCCTTACGCGCGCCGCAGCGAGAGCACGAAGCAGGCTCCGCCTTCGGTGGGGAGAAAGCGCAGGTTGCCCGCCATGGCACGCGCGAGCGAGCGGCTCAGTGCGAGGCCCAGGCCTACGCCAGGCACGGTGCCCGCAGCGTGTTCGGCCGACTTGGAGAAGGGCTCAAACAACCTGCCGCGCACGTCGGCGTTCACTCCACGCCCCTGATCGCGAACGAACAGCTCGACCATCGACCCTCGGGTCACCGCGGTGATGCTCACGCAGCCCGAGCCGTACTTCGCGGCGTTGTCGATGAGATTGAAGAAAATGTGTTCGATGGGCCCGGCCGCCCCTTGAACGCGCAGCGACTGGTCGCAGTCGATTTCGAGCGTCATGCCCGCCCGCCCCAGGCGCGTGCTGAGTCGCTCGCGAAATCGCTCGAGCAGCGCCGTGACCTGAAGTGTTTCGGTGGCGGCAACCGTGCGCCCCCGCTCGACACCCGAGTAGGTGAGCACGTTCTCCACGAGGTGCCCGAGCCGCACCGCTTCGTCGTGAAGGGTCTTCAAATAGAGCTGTCTCGTCGGCGCGTCGGTGATTTTTTCGTCAACCAACATCTCGGCGTAGGTCTGCAGCGTCGTCATCGGCGTGCGCAGTTCGTGCGTCACGGCCGAGACGAAGGAGGCCCGCCGCTCCGAAAGCGAGAGCGTGCCAGCCAGCAGTGCGATGACCGCCAACGTCGCGAACACGAGCCCGGCCCAGGCGACCAGAAGCACCAAGCGCACCGATGACTGCGCAGGCTCGGGGCTCGCCGCCAGTACCCCAGGCACGAGTTTGAGCGGCAGCGCGGCCAGCCGTCGCTCACGCTCGTCGCGGGGGTTGGCCGGCTCGAGGCGGGCATTGGGCAGCAGGTCCGTCACCGTCGTGGGCAACCAGCGCTGAAGTTCCAGCCAATCGAGCCAGGCGCCCTGCACCGAACGCGGCCCCGTTCTCCTGGCCAACAACAGCTCGCCGTGCACCCACAGCGGCGTCAACGGTCTGTTCTCGGGTGTCACCGCCTGCTTGCAGCCCTCGAGACTCGCGTTGCGCAGGTTCCATTCGTTGACGGCTGGGTTGGGTGCTCCCGCGGGTGGCGTGGCCAGTGGCATGGCCGACGACGGCGTGCCGGCGGGCAGCTCAGCGAGAATGTCTGTCGCTCGCAATGGCCCCAGTTCACCGTCGGCGTCGAGTTCGAAGATTCTCCGCACACGTTCCGGCGGGGCCGACGAAGCAAATGAGACACGCGCGTTCTCACGCGCAATGAACGGCAAGAGCGCCGAATCCATTCGCCAGAGGGCCAGCCGCACGTTCTCTTCGAGCGTCGATTGGCGGCGTGCTTCTCGTTCAGCGGCATCGAGGCGAAGCGTGACCGAGCTGATCCACGCGACGGCCGCAAAGAGCGCGACGAACGCCAAGCCGAACCCGAACAGACTCTGCCGCGCGCTCATGGAGCCTCGAAGCGATAGCCACGGCCGCGCACGGTGCTGATGGCCGCAGCATTGCGCAGCTTTTCTCGAAGTCGGGCCACCATCATGTCGACGACGCGGGTATTCACTCGATGCGGCGGCAGGTTCCACACCCGCTCGAGCAGTTCGTCGCGCGAAACGGTTCGGCCTGAATGCTGGGCCAGGTATCTGATCAGAGCCAGCTCGCGCTCGCTCAACGTGACGCACAGCCCGTCGTCGAAGCGGAGCTCAGAACGGTGGTGGTCGATGGTGCCTCCGTCGAAGCGAATCTCGGCGAGGTCGGCCGGCCGCTCGGCAGACCGGCGAAGCACGGCCTCGACGCGCGCGATCAATTCTTTCACCGAGAACGGCTTGACCATGTAGTCGTCGGCCCCGAGCTTGAGGCCCCGAACTCGGTCGGCTTCACTACCGCGCGCCGTCAAGACGATGATCGGCAAGGTCGGGTGCACGAGGCGAGTCTGCTTGAGAATGTCGAGCCCGTCGCCTCCCGGTAAAACGAGGTCAAGGAGCAGCAGGTCACACGTCGTTTGGAGCGCCAAACGAACGGCCTCGTCGAACGTCGCACCTTCGAACGAGTCGAAGCCCTCGATTCGCAACGCGTCGACCATGACGCGCCGAAATGCCGGGTCGTCTTCGACTATCAGAATGCGACGCTTCGGCATCGGCGTTCAGTGTGGCACGGCGCGCTCATCACCTGCCAGCCCTCGCAGCGTACGAGAAAGCAACAAGAGCGCGGCCTCGTCTCGTTGAAAACGGTCACGCGTGCCCCACCCCCAAATGCCGATGCCCTGGTACCCAGCCCGGCGCAGAGCTTCGACGTTTTCGGCAGAAATCAGCGACGGCGCCATCTCGGTCACCAGAATCGGTGCATCGAGTTCTCTGGGGGCCTCGACCGATTCGGCCACAGAGCGTTGGGTGAAGACGTTGTGGCTGTAGAGGTTCAACCCGCGCCCGCGCCAGTAGGCCACTTCGGGGCGGCTGCGGCTGACCACGGTGAATCGCGCCTGTGGGTCGGCCTGGCGACCGGCGGCGAGCACGCGGTCGACGTACCCCTGAACGGTTCGCAGCGGCAGGTACGTGACGTTCTCGGGCTCGTTGAAGACGTCCCAAATCACGTCACGACCCTTGAGCGAAGTGATGAGCGGGCTCAGGGCCTTCGCGACGAAGGCGTCAGACGCGGGGCCTTCGCTCACGAGCGCCAGCGCACGCGGGTCGCCACCATTCACCATGGCGTTGTCGGTCAAGCTCAGCATGACCGTCACGCCGTGACGGTTGGCGATGGCGGTCAACTGGTCGAGGTAGTCGGCGAAGTCGGGCGAAAGGCCGCTCACCAGACCGTCGGCGTCGAACCGCAGGCCCGTTCGATAGTCGCCCAGGTACACCCGGGTGAAGTGGTGCCCTTCGGCAGCGATGGCCGAATAGGTACGAGCGAGTTCCTCGGCGCCTTCTTGGGTCAACGGCCCAGCAAACGCGTAGCCGAAGGGCCACGGGCGGTCGAGGCCGCTGCCGCTCGAGAACTGCTCGCGCGCAAGGGTGAGCAGCGGCTGGCCCTGGGGCTCGCGAAGGTCGGGCTCCGGCTCGGCCATGGTGTCGGAGATGCCGACGTTCACCACGCGAACGAAGCCGCTGAAGGGCTGGTAGCCTTCTCCGCGGGCCCGGTCACTCTGCGCGCTGACCTTGAGCCCGATGAGGGTGATGCTTGTCGGGTCGAAGCGTTCGTCTCGATACCCCATCGCCGGAGGTCGGGTCGAGGGCGTCAGGGTGGCCGTCACGAGCCCGGTGTTGGCAGACCCAACCAGAACGCTCATGGGGCCATATTCGCTGCGCCCCTGCGAGTCTTTCGCGAAGGCTTGCAGTTCTCCGACGAAGCGTTGGGGCACCTCGACTTGAAAGACGAGCCGCTGGTTCGGCCTGTCGCGGTTGGGCGCGAACCACGGTCCTGGAAACAGGTTCCGGCCGGGCGCGGCCGTCTCGAGGTCGAGCGCAATCGCTCCTTCAGATTGGGTTTCGTTCAAGGCGACCTGCAGCGTCCACGACTGGCCATCGGTCGTCAGCGACCGAACGGCCCCGTGGTCGTCGGCCTGTGCCACTTTCCACGGCGCTCCGAGAAGATTCACGTCAACGTCAGTCAGTTGCCCCTGGCGAGGCGCTTCGGCGATGCGCATGGGCGGCGGCCCCGGAGGCTCGCTCATACGAGCCATGCGCGAAGTGCCCACGGCGCCGAACAGCAAGACCATGCATGCGAGCGCAGTGGCCGGAACTCGTGCCCACGCGCGACCTTGTGCCGCGAGCGGCTCGAACAGCCGGAGCCCGCCGACGCTGAGGTACCCCAAGGCACAGAGCAGCAAAAACGGCGCACCGATGAGCGTGAAGGGCCGGCTGAAGGTCAGCCAGAAGCAGGCTCCCAGCACGCCGGCCAGCAGCAACTCGAGCAGCCCGGCCACTCCCGGAGTCGACGCGACCTGCGCCACGCCGTGTTCTCCGACCTTGGGCGTGCGAACGAACACGCTGTGCGCGCCGACCAACGCTTCGAGCACCGCCCGCGCATTCACCGCGCAAATGCCGACGCCGAGCGCCATGAGCAACGGGAGGCGAAGAAGCAGCGAGACGCTCGAGCGGCGCTGAACGCGTTGCGAGACGAGGTAGAACGTCGCCGCTCCGAGCGCCCCCAGGCTGAAAGTGCAGACGCTGACCACCGCGAGCATCGGCCGTTCGGTGAAGGGCGTGGCGACGAACAACGCGGGCAGGGCCAGCGCGCTGAGCATGAACATCAGCAGGTACAAGAGCGGCGAGGTGAGGTGAAGACAGGCCTCGAGTTTGACTTTCCACGGGGCGCGGCTCCTCACGATTCGCGGCAAGAGCTTTTGGGCGGTTTGAATCAGCCCCTTCGTCCACCGGTGTTGTTGTGAGACGAACGCCGTCATCGTGGAGGGCAGTTCGGCCGGGCACTGCAGCGTCGGCAGGTACCGAAAGTTCCACCCTTCGAGCTGAGCGCGGTACGAGAGGTCGGTGTCTTCGGTGAGGGTGTCGTGCTGCCAACCGCCGGCGTCGTCGATGCAGGTTCGTCTCCAGACACCCGCCGTGCCATTGAAGTTGAACCAACGCCCCGAGCGACTGCGAACGGCCTGTTCGACAATGAAGTGACCGTCGAGAAACACGGCCTGAAGCTCGGTGAGCCAAGACGTCGACCGGTTGAGGTGCGCCCATTCGGCCTGAACGACTCCGACCGAGGGGTCGGTGAAGTGGTGAATGGTCTGACGCAGAAAATCAGCCGGCGGCACGAAGTCGGCATCGAAAATGGCGATGAACTCGCCGTTTGCGACGGTCAAGCCCGCTGCGAGCGCGCCGCTCTTGAACCCGGTTCGAGCCGGTCGGTGAAGGTGTGAAATGGCATGCCCTGCCAACGCCATGCGAGCGCAGCAGGCTTGGGTGCGCGCCAGCGAGTCGTCATTCGAGTCGTCGAGCACTTGAATGTCGAGACGATCGCGCGGGTAGTCGAGGGCACAGGCCGCGGCAATGACGCGCTCGGCCACGTGGGGTTCGTTGAAGAGCGGCAACTGCACCGTCACCAAAGGCAGTTCAACGAACCGCTGGGCCGGTTCGCTCGCGGCACGCACTCGACGGTCGAAGAGCCTGGCGCTGAGCCACAACCGGTGCAGGCCGTAGGCGGCCATCGCACAGGCGGCGAAAACGTAGAAGGAGACGAGAACGCTGAACACGCCGAGAACCTAAACCCTCGGTCACCTGCCGCCCGTAACCGCAATGTAACTCGCTCGCTGCTCTGGAAGTGCGCACTTCTCACCTCACTGTGGGCGAGCGGTTCTTCGCCATCGCGACCGCCGCGAAGACCACCTGTGGCATCAAGACCGACGGCGCGGTCAGCACCCGCTCCCTGACTCGAAGGCCGTCGGGCTCACGGTGGCTGCTTCGTCGAGCGCACTTCGAGCCGACACACGCCACTGCGAAACGCGGGGAAACCGCTGACCGGGTCGCGCCGCTCGACGCCCACGAGGCGGTTGACGTTGGCCTGTTCGAACCCCGCGGGCACCACGACTGCCTCGGGGTGAACGTCGTCGGTAACGACCGCGAGCAAGTCGACTTCGCCCAACGGCGAAATCACCGTCACCGTCGCGCCATGCTCGACGCCGAAGCGCTGCGCAGCACTCGGGTGCACCAAGGCTTCGGCGCGCCGCAAACGGGCCTGCACACTGGGCACTTGGTGAAACTGTGAGTTGATGTACGCGCGCGGCCGGGGGCCCGACACCAGCCGCAGTGGAAACTCGTCGCCCGGCGTCTGACTCGGCGGCGCCCATTCGGGCAAGGCCGCGTGCCCCGCGTCTTTGAGCAGCGCGCTTTCGAATTCGACGCGGCCACTCACGGTGCCGAAGGCCGCGGGCTGGCCGGTGTCGGCCACGCGGGGCTGCAAGGTCTCGCTGCGCATCCACTCCACGTGCTTCGCGGCGCTCGCCTCGTGAAACGACTGCCAGGGGAAATAGGCGCCCAGGCCCAACGCCCGAGCGAGCTCGAACACAATCTTCCAGTCGGGCCAGGCCTCGCCTTGGGCGGGCACCAGGCCGGCGGTCGAGACCGAGTCGTCGTCGGCCACGTCGGGGGCCTCGGCGAACGTCGTCGACGGCAACACCAAGTCAGAGCGCTGGGCGGTGAAGGTCAAGAACGGGTCGACCGTCACCAAGAAGTCGAGCTTCTCGGCCGCGCGCAGCATTCGCGCCGAATCGACCGACGTCACGAGCCCATTGCTGGCGACGAACATCATGGCCCGTAGGGGGTACGGCGCGTCTTCGAGAATCGCCTGGGCGTACGACTGGCCCTGCGCCTCGCGGTTGTACATTTCGTACAGCGGGTACACCTCACCGCCGATGGCGCGGTGGCTGGGCTCGGGCGGCACGGGTTCGGGCGTGCGCATTCGGTACAGCGCGGGCAAGACCTGCCCTGAATTTCCGTCGAAGGGGCTCACTTCGCTGCGCGGGTCGCGGGCGCGCCCGAACCGCCCGCACAACACCTCGAGCGACGAAATGGCCCGCACCGTCTGCACCCCGTTTTCGTGGTGCTCCACGCCGAGCCCCTGCCAAATGCCGACCGGGCCGTCGTGCGCCAAGAGCTTCGCGGTGCGCTTCAACTGGTCGACCGGCACCGACGTGAGGTCGCTCGTGCGCTCGGGTGGGTACTGGGCGGCGAGCGCACAGAGCGCCTCGAACCCCACCGTCTGCTCGCGCATGAAGGCGGCGTCGGCCGTGCCCTCGGCCAACACCAAGTGAAACAGGCCGAGCGCGAGGGCCCCGTCGGTGCCGGGCCGCACGTGCAGGTGCTCGGTCGCTTCTTTCGCCGCCATGGTCTTCACCGGGTCAACGACGATGAGACGGCCGCTGTGGGCCCGCTGCAGCACCAAGTGGGCGAACGGGGGCGCCGTCGTCGGCGGGTTGGCCCCCCACAACACCAATGTCTTCGCGGTGCGCAGCTCGGGCGAATATTTCGTGCCGACGGTCAGCGCCTGCCCCATGCGAAGCGACGCCTCACAGAGGCTCGCGACCGACGCGACGTTGGGCGAGCCGAACGCGCGCGCGAACCGGTGCAGCCAATTCACCAGCGGGTGCCGCACCAACGGCCACCCGGTTTGAATGGCGAACGCCTGGGCGCCCCACTTCGCCTTCACCGCGTTCAACTTCTCGGCGGCGAAGGCCAGCGCTTCGGCCCACGAGACCTCATGAAATTCATCACCTCGCCGCACCAGGGGCCACCGCAAGCGCTCGCTGCTGTGCACCACTTCGCGCAACGCAAAACCGTGCTCGCACACGAAGCCCCGCGTGCGCGACTTCAAGTTGCCTTCGACTTTGAGCAGCTGCGAGCCCTGTACGTGGGTGACGACGCCACAGTGCATCAAGCAGAACCGACAGGTGCCCGTATGCGTGGTGACGGGCGGCTCACCGTGCCCCGAGCGCCAGGCAATGGCCCCGGCGGTGGCTCCCAACGCCGCCACGGGAGCCACTTTGAGCAGATCGCGGCGTGACCAACGTCGCCGCACGGTGCGAAGAGGCGGGCGCTCACCACTCACGGCAGGGCCCCGAGCGGCTCGATGACGATGGCCTGCGCCACGTCGGGGCAGGCTTCTTCGCACAGCCCACAACCAACGCACGCCTCGGCGTGAAACAACGGAGCCAACTGCGGGCCGACGACTTCGACCGCTTTGCCGGGGTACGGGCACACTTGGTAACAGAGGCGGCAAACGCCCGAGCCGTTCCACGGCAGGCACTTCGAGCGGGTCAACCGCGGCGTACCCATTTTCACCGCGGTGGCGATGACGGCCGAATCGGCGGCGATTTTCGACAGCGCCTCGGTGGGGCACACCTCGGTGCACTTCATGCACAGCACGCACGCGCGTTCACTCAAGTGCAGCTCGGGCAGCGCCGCGTCGAGCGACCAGCGCGACGAGAAGTCGATGCAGCGGGTCGGGCACACTTCGGCGCAGCGAAAACAACCAATGCAGGCTTGCTCGAACGCTCCGGCGGGCAACGCCCCCGGAGGCCGAATGGCGGGCCGGGCGTGGGCCCGGGCGCGCTTCGGTACCACCCCGAGCAAGGCCGCGGCGGCGAGCGCTCCGATGAGGCGGCGGCGATTCACGGGCGCTCCGTCGGCGGGCGAAAGAGCGGCGGCTTCGCGATTTTCCAACTCAGGGCCTTCGTCGGGCACGACGCGATGCACTTGCCACAGCGCTCGCACCCTTCGTCGAGTCGGCTCGTCATGGGCCGTTGGCCTAAGTTGCACACCACGTCACATACCGTGCAGTCGGTGCACTTCGAAACGTCTCTCGTCACCCGCAGGGGCGAGGTGCTCGCGAGCAGCGAGAACATGGCGCCGCCCGGGCACAGCGAGCGGCAGAACCCCGCGCGCGAGACGAAAGTGTCGAAGGTGAATGCGGCGACGACGCCCAACACGCCGGCGCCGACCGAGCCGTAGGTGATGAAGCGAAACCACTCCCGGCCGATGATGGCGGGCGGGTACAGCAAGGGCACCAGCACCGTGCCCGACCACGCGGTCGCGACGAGCAGCCCCACCATCACCACCCGGCTGGTGACGCGCGGCACCTGCAGGTCGGGCAGCGTGAAGCCCAGCCGGCCCAACAACCACCGCAGCGCCGTGCTGGCCGCGAGCAACGGCAAATAGGGGCAAACCCAGCCGCAAAAGAACCGGCCCAGCACCAGCACCAACAGCACACCTGGGAGCACCATCAACCACCACCCGGCGGAGACACCCCGGGTCAGGGCGACGCTCAGCGACTCGAGGGGGTCGACGAGCTCAATGCCCCACAGCCGAATCGAAGTGGGGGCCCCGACCCACGAACCGAGGGGGGCTCCCGCCACCGCATTGAGCCGCAAGTGCCACAGCGGCAGCACCACCGTCACCGCGCAACTGAAGGTCAACGCCAAGCGACGCAGCCACTGTTGGGTACGCCCGTACCGCAACGTCACGTCGAGCGGGTGAAGTGCACGTCTCGCCACACCGGCCCGCGCTGCGAGGCCTGTGCCGTCAGCACCAGCCCGCGCTTGGGAGCGAGCACGCAACAAGCGCGCGCAAACTTTGCCGACCGCGCACCAATGGGCGCAGGAGCTGCGCGAGCCAAAGTTCTTCATTCACCGGGGCTGATCTGCGCTGTGAACGGTGGGGTTAGCGCGGCTGGAGCCATGGCCGGTTGCCGCTGCCGATGACGACGCCCATGGTGAACGTCGTTTCTCCCCCAATGCCGCCGCCTTTTCGCACCGTGACGACGGGGGTGACATTGACTCCCAGGCCGATGCGCTTGGCGAGGCCGTCGAGGTCCATTCTCAGTTCGGTGCCGAGGTACGTTCGGTCGAGCGGCATGAACGCGAAGGCCTGGCCCGAGCCGTGGTCGCGCCGGGCGGTGACGTTGGCCGACACGGTGCCGATGTCGAGCAGCCGAAGCTCGAGCCCAGTTCGGCCAGCGAGGGTCGACAGCGCATTCGAACCAAGCGCCACGGTCGCGTCGACCTCGGCGCCGCCGACGAGCTGAAACGCCTGACCGCGGTAGAGCGAATGTTCGACGCCGACGCCGGCGGTGACGACGGGCTTCACTTCGGTGCCGGTGGTGTACTGGTTCTGCAGCCGGTCAGGCGAACGGCCAATGCCGGTCGACTGGTGAATGTGGTTCTGGGCTCGCAGGCCGCCCAAGTCACCGACGACTTCAAGCCCTCCGCCGACGCCCCAGTACAGCACCGTCTTCTCGCCGAGCGCCTTCTTGGTGTTGAGCTGAGCGGCCAGCAACGCCACGTCTTCGCGGTGCGGGTGCGCGGCGAGGTTCTCCATGGCTCCGTCTTCGGTGAGCACCTTGAAGTCACCCACCACCACGAGTTGACGGTTGCCGTTGGTGCGGGTCGCGGTCGCTCGGGCGCCGCCCGTGTAGCCGTCGTCGTCGGCCACGGCTTTGTTGCCCGGGTTGCGCTGGCCGTCGGGTACGAGGTTGATCAACTTGCCCGGCATGCGGTCGTTCTCGTAGTCGAGCGACACCGACCAGTGAGGGCCCGGGTTCTCGACCGCCTTCGCCGGGTTCGCTTTCGGAGCCGTGGCGGCTTCGTACGACGTCGCGACCACCGCTGTGCCGGCCGGCACCTGCTCGCTGGGCCCCCCAGCCGCATCGGCCGTCTTGACCGGCTGCGCCGGCTCGACCGACTCGCTCGACCGCACTCCTGAAGGCGAAGAACCCGAGACCGACGCGACCATGGTGAAACTCCACGAAGAAGAAGGGTGACGCGTCGGTTAAACACCCAAGCGCCGCACAAGATAAGAGCAACTTCGGCTGCTTGAGGTCGACCAACAACATAAACATATGAAATTACCTGTCTGGTTTTCGATGTTTGTCGCCGTTGGGGCTGGCTGCGCCACCGCGAAGGCCCCCGCTCGCTCGCTCGTCGCTGACGCTGAACTGAAGGCGCTGGGCCTCGGCCCCGACATCGCCCCGTGGGAAGACGGCCTGCGCACCGACTCGAGCCCGGGCACCTACGAGTGGTGGTACTTCGACTCGCACTTGNAACAGCAGGCCAAGACCGACGGCAGCAGCGGAGCGGGTACTCAGCAACAGCAGGCCAAGACCGACGGCAGCAGCGGAGCGGGTACTCAGCAACAGCAGGCCAAGACCGACGGCAGTGGCGCCGGGGCTCAGCAACAGCAGGCCAAGACCGACGGCAGTGGCGCCGGGGCTCAGCAAGCCGCCGGAGACAAGAAAGCTGGTGCGGCCGGACCCGTGGGTCATGACCCCTCGGCCGAACAAGCGGCGATGGCCAACGTCAGGCGAAAACTTCGCGGCAGTGAAGACCTGCGGCCAGAAGCGGCGCCCAACGAGAAGGCAGCCATCGAGGCCAGCAGAAGCCTCGGCGCGCTGTACAGCGACCTGAAAGCCGCGGGCTTCAAGGTCAAGACGACGGCGAATGGCCTCGTCGCGACCCAGGGCGGCCAGAGCATCACCATTCCATTCGCGGGCGACCGTTCGGCGGCGAACGAAGCGCTCCGAAAGGCCTTCGACGCGAACAAAGCGGCACGCGCCGCGGCGGCGCAACCGAAGCCCCCACCGGGCGCCGGGCCCACCCCCAACGAGGCCGGCCCCAAGCCGGGTGCCAGCGCTGGCCCGAAAGCCGACGGGCCCGAGGCCGCCAAACCTGGAGCACGTGCACGTTCGGCGAACCCCATCGACGACGTCGAGGCGAACCTCAAGAAGGGTGGAAACTGGAACGCCGAGCGCGTCAACAACCTCGTCGATGACTTGCGAGCGGCCGGCTTCACGGTGAATTCGACCGGCAACGGCCTGTTCGCCGAGCTCAAAGGCAAGGTCGTCTACATTCCCTTCAAGGGCACCGATGCGACGAAGGTCATGGCCGACATCAAGAACGCCATGAGCGGCGGCAGTGGTGCTGGCCCGAAGCCAGGCGCGAGCGGGGCGAAGGCCGACGAGCCCAAAGGCGCCGCCGGAGCAGACGCGGGCAAGAACACCAGCCAGGCGGGCGCCGGGGCCTCAACGAACCCGTTCAGCCGCATCGAAGAGAACCTCAAGCAAGGCGGCAAGTTCAACACCGCCCGCGTGCAGGCCCTCGCCGACGACCTCGAAGCGAGCGGCTTCAACGTGCGCACCGAAGCCGACGGGCTGGTCGCCGAGATCAACGGCAAGGCCGTCAAAATTCCCTACAAGGGGTACGACGCCAAGAAGACCGTGAAGGAACTCGGCGACGCGTTGACGTCGAACAAGCCACCGCCGTGGACCTCGAGCTCGAACAGCCCGTTCAAAGACATCGAAGAAAACCTCAAGTACGGAGGCAGGTTCACCACCGAGCGCGTACAGGCCCTCGCCGATGACCTCGAGAACGCCGGCCAACCGCCTCGAAGGCGACCTCCACACCTACCACCTGACCGTCGACGTACCCGACGTGAAGGTCGACCTCACCTTGACCGGCGCCGTACCCGCGTGGAGGCCCGGAGCCGGCCGCATCACCTTCGGCGCGCACGACGAAAAATACTTCGCTTGGCTGCCGTCGGTGCCCGAGGGCCGAGTCGAAGGCACGCTCGTCACCGAAGGGCAGCGCCAGACCATTTCAGGCACCGGCTACCACGACCACAACTGGGGCAATGCTTCGATGCTCGAGCTCATGCACCACTGGTATTGGGGCCGGGCCCGCGTCGGGCCGTACTCCCTCATCGCCAGCCACATCACGCCGGCCGAGGCGTATGACCCGACGCCGTTCACGATTTTCATGCTCGCCAAAGACGACCGCCTCGTCGCCGACGACGCCCGCCAGGTTCGCTTCAGCGCGTTCGAAGAACACCTCGACGACCTCACGCTCAAGCCCGTGGCCGCGAAGCTCGTGTACGACTTTCAGGGCGGCGACGCCCACTACCGCGTCACCTTCGCCCGGCACCGCGACATCGTTCGCAGCCGCTTCATCGATTCGCTGCGCGGGCTCAAGTGGCTCGCGGCCAAGCTCGTGGGTTTCGACGCGGCCTACCTGCGCTTCACTGGAGAGGTGACCGTGGAACGGCTCGACGCCCACGACGCGGTCGTCGAGGCGTATCGCAACAGTGAAGCCATTTGGGAGCTCATGTACTTGGGCCACGCACCGAGTCGGTGAAGACCTGACCCACTGAACGAACCCTCAAAATTGGGAGTTTTTCTTGTTACCGCAAGTACTCACTGCGCGGCGCGTAACAGCTGCGTCATGAGGCACTTTTGCGAGCGAAAATCTGCTAGTTTCTCACCGGTCGGGCCAAGCGTGTCATCAGCGAGAACGTGAATTTTGGGGGCGACGAAGTTGTCGCGGTGAAGGCCCGAACAACCAACGCAGTTTCGTGTGTGACCTAGCTCACAAAGAGAGCCATTGACCGTGCGTGACAAACAGCGAGAAGAAACGCGTCGCAAGTTGTACTTGGCCGCCCTTGAAGTCTTTCGACGAGACGGTTTCGCCGGCTGTCGCATCGACGACATTGCCCAAAAAGCCGAAGTCAGCCGAGCGGCCTTTTACTTTCACTTTCCCACCAAAGACGACGTGCTGCTCGAGCTCGTTCGCGAAGCCGAAGGCCCGGTGGCCGCCGCGCTGAACGAACTGGCGGCGACCAGAACGCTCGACGAGGTCATGCAACCCGTCGTCGGCAGAACGGCGAAGTTTTGGCAAAACGAGCCGAAGCTGTTGGTCGACGCGTTGACGACCTCACTCAAGCACCAGACCGTGGTGATGGCCGACCGCGAAGCCGAGCCGCTGCGCGTGTTGGTGGCACAGCATTTCAAGCGCGTCGCCGAACGCGGCGAGCTTTCGCAAGTGATTGCCCCCGAAGTCTTGGCCGACTTCTTTCTCACCAACTGCTTCGCGGCGATGTTGGCCTGGAGCAGCACTCCGACCCAACCGCTCGAGGCCATGTTGCAGGGCGTGATTCAGTTGTTCTTGTCGGGCGCCGGTGGCCCGAACCGCGTCAAAGCCTGATTCGCGCTTTCGAAAAATGGCACCCGGCGGCACCGGCACACTCCGTGCGGGTGCCGCTGTCATTTCTCGGCTTCGCCCACCCCCGCTTTTCGAGCCACCGACGCAGGGCGCTCGACACCCCAACGGCGGGCACGGGCGGGGCGGGCGCGGCGGGGCCTGGCAGTGGCAGGGGCTGCGGGGGTGACTGCTCGACCGAAGCGGGCCGTGGAGCGCCCAGTGCCGCCAAGCGCGACTGCGCATTCTTCACCGCTCGCTCGCTGGTGAACATGCGCCGCTCGACCCGTACCCCGCCGCCCACGGTCACGGTGGTGACGACCCCCGCGTGGGCCCCATTCGGCAGCGCGTAGCCCACCGACACCGACGCGCCCGGGCGCATCAAGGGCAAGAACAGGTCGAAGGCCATGAGCCCACGCTCGTCTGACCAAGGCTGCACGAAACCGGTGGCTTCATCGGTGGGCGTGGTGAACCACACCTCGAGCTGCTCGAGGGTCGAAAACACCGGCAACTCTTGAAACCGGCGAGGCTCTTCGCAGTCGATGAGCAAGCGGCGAACTGCGCCGAGCGGAGCCGCGAGCCAGTCGCCTCGGGTGACCGGCTCGACCAACCCCACTGCGTGGAGCGGCGGCCTCAAACCGCATTCGACCAGCGACGCGAGGCCATGGGCGAACACTCCGGTGACTTCTCGCAGGCCCCGCATGTGGGTGTTGAACGACTGCCGGGCGTCGAAAAAGTGAATGGCGTCGAGCAACGCCCAGTCGGCGACGGCGGCGGCCTCGGCCTGCTCGGCGTCACTGCGAAACGAGACGACCGCGCGCGAGACGAAGGGCCCCCGCGCGAACTGCGCGCTCGCGACTGAAATGAAGGGCTGCAAGGGCCCAAGCCACGCCCGGCCGTGCCTCGCCGCCAGCACGTCGCGACGCGCCCGCAACGCCTCGGTGGCGGGTGACCCGAACGACAGCGCGCCGAATTCGCCCCGCTCGTCGGCCCGCTCGAGCCAGTGGTCGACCAGCACCCGGCGAGGCCCGTCGTCGAGTGGGGCGGCCAACACCGCTTCGAAGAGCGGCTGCTCGGCCTCGGCCCACGGAGCGCGGGTGGGTTCGGGTCGCGCCTTGACCGGCACGCCTCCCCACCCGCGGCCGTCGCGCCGGCTCACCACCTCGTTCGTGTCGAGCCACGGGCGAACGACCCGCGCCACCCATTCGAGTTCGACGCCGCCGTCGGCGCCTCGCCGGGCAATGGCCACGGGGTCTTGCAACTCGGGCTCGCCTTCGCCGCCGCCGTGCTCACTGCAGAACGCCGACCAGGCATAGACCGCGTCGGAGTTCGACTCGAGGTGGCCATGCGGAGGCCGGTGGGTCGCCTCGTACGGCCCGCAGTTGCGACACGACGAGCCGTCTGAGGCGCCCACGCCGTCGTCATCGTCTCCACACACGTGCGGCCACCACGGGTCACGGGAGGGAAACGCGATGACGCTCTCGTGCACCGCGTCGTACGCTTCGTCTGAAAAATACTGGCTCACCGCGAACACCAGCGAGTGCATGTCGGGGTTGGCGGCGAAGTACCCCGCGGCGTCGGCTTTGAACCGCTCGAGCGCCAAGGCCCGAACGGCGGCCAGGTCGAACTGGTCGTCTTGGTCACTCATGGGCGGTCGCGGTCGAAGAGGGCGCACTGGGCGCGGCGCGCGTCGGCCCCCAGACGGTGAAAATACGACTCGACGACGACCGGCGTGCCCGCGCGCAATTGTTCGCGCGCCCACTCGAGGCCGAACGTGTCGGCGGTGAGCGGCTGGTGGGCGTCGGTGCGGCCGTTGTTTCGCGACACGTGCACCTCGGCAATGTGCGCGTAGTCTTGCAAGCGCGCCCACGTTTGCTTCGTCAACACTCCCGCTTCGAGCTGCAGAAACAGGTGCGACACGTCGACCGCCAGTCGCAGGCCTCGGTTCATGGCGTGCTCGAGCTCGGCGCCGGTGCCCAGAGCATACCGCGGGTACATCGTCTCCAGAATGGGCAGCGGCCCGTCGACTTCGAGAAACCGCCCGGCCGCGCTTTCGGTCACCAACGGCGGGTGAACCGAGTCGCTGGCGACCAGGCACCCGCCTTCTTCGCCCCACACGTCTTGCCGCCAGTGGGTCACCGCGAAGCCGTGGTGGGTGCGGGTGGGGCCAGGCGGTGAAAACCCCGGGGTCGGCTGGTTGCCGGGCGTCAACTGCAGCCCGTCGGGGCCCAGCGCCCACAGCTCGGCGGCGGCGTCGGCCATGGGCCGGCCCTGCAGACAACTGAGCGCCAGAAAGAACATTCGACCTCCCCGGCGTACCGGTTCGAAACCGAAACGAACGTCAACCAACCAGGTTATAGGGTGCGCCACCGTATGAGTGACAAGTCGGCATTTCTTACCCGGGCGATGGCGGCGTATGCGCGGCTCATCGTCAAACGCCCCGGCCAGGTCTTCGCGCTGCTGCTCGCGCTCGGAGCCGTGGCCACGTACCTCACCACCACGCTGACCATTGAGTCAGACCAGCTCTCGCTCATCAGCCAAGACCTGCCCGAAGTCAAAGAGGTCAAGAAGGTCATCGACATGGTCGGTGGCGCTGGCTACCTGATGTTGACCTTGCGCGGAGACGACGTCGACGCGCTCAAGAAGACCGCCGACGCGCTCAACGACACGTTGCTCGCCGCGAAGCAGCCCGACGGCAGCCCGTACGTGCGCTTCATTACCTACAAGGTGCCGGTCGATTTCATTCAAGAAAACATGGTCTTGTTCATCAAGACCGAAGACCTGATCGAAGGCCGGCGGCGCATGACGCCGTACATCAAAGACCAGATTCGCCGACAGAACCCGTTCTTCGTCGAAATTCGCAAGACCGAGCCGGTGAAGCTGAACCTCGACGACTTGATTCAGAAGTATTCGGCCGTCGGCAAGAAGAGCATTCGCGACAGCTATTACATTTCAGACGACAAAAAGATGGTGATGCTCCTCATCAAACCGATGTGGAACTCGACCGAATTGCCGCGCACGAAGGCCTTCGTCGACGTGATGACCGGCGGAGCGCCGGCCGGTACCAACGTCACCCAGGGCTTGTTGTTCGACGCGGCCCAAAAAGCCGGCGTGTCGTTGGTCGAAGACTACGAGCGCGTGGGCGACGCCAAGACGTTGGCCTTCGGGTTCACGGGTTCATACAAGACCAGCGTCGACGACTCGTACGCCATGCGGGCCTCGCTCGACGACGTGTTCAAGTGGGCGTTCTTGTTCATCGTCGTCATCACGGTCTTGTTCTTTCGCAAGTGGGTGCCGACCGTCATCGTCATTACCGGCATGGCGTTGGGCACGGTGTTGACCATGGGCTTCGCCAAGTTGACGCTCGGCGAGCTCAACATGATCACCAGCATCATCGGTGCGATTCTCATGGGCTTCGGCATCGACTACGGCATTCATTTCATTTACCGCACGCGCATTGAGCTCGGCACCGGCAAGCCGTACGACGTGGCCATTACCGACGCGTTGATCAACGCGGGCCGGCCGGCGCTCATCGCCGCCATCGTCACCGCCGGCAGCTTCTTCGTGTTGCTCGTCTCGCAATTTCGCGGCTTCTCGCAGTTCGGCTTCTTGGCCGGCTTCGGCACGCTGATCATCGGGCTCACGCTCTTCGCCTGGAGCCCGTCGATTCTGGCCATGCTCGGCCGCTACAACCCCGACCTGCCCAAGAAGCTCATCGGCGAAATGAAGCCGCCTTCGGCCGACTTGCAGTCGGGCGTGACCCGAATCAAACACCCATGGGCCATGCTCGGTCTGGCGGTGACCCTGGTCGGCGGAGTGTGCGCCTTCGCCGTGCCCTGGGTCAACGAACCCCTGCCCCGCGACCGGCCGCCCACCCTGCTCGAGCGCCTGCGCGGCGGCGTCAGGTTCAACTACAACACCCGAGCCCTCGTCGCGAACGACTCGCCCAGCGTCAAGCTGCAAGACGAAATCAACCGCCGCTTTCAAATTTCGTCAGACCCCATCGCCATACCCACGAAGACGGTCGAAGAAGCCAAAGACATTTGGGACGCGATGACCAAGAACCCCGACACCGAGTTCAACGTCGACGCCGAGAAATACCCGACGGTTGATCAGGTCGTGAGCATCTTCAGCTTCGTGCCTCCCCCGAAGACCGCCGAAGCCAACGCGAAGGTGTTGGCCGAGTGGCGCGAAGAACTCAAAGACATCGACATCGGGTCGTTGCCTCCCGAGGTGCAAGAGAAGGCCTCGTTCTTCAAGAAGGTGCTCGAAAAAGAGCCCTTCGGCGTCAAGGGCGTGCCGCCGGTCTACGCCGACCTGTTCGTGTCGCTGCCCACCACGAAGCCCGAGAACCAGGGGTACCTCACGTTCATCTACCCCAAGGTCGACCTGTGGGACGGCAAGAACCTCCTCAAGTTCGCCGACGCCACGACGTTGATCAAAGGCGCCAGCGGCAAAGAATACCACTCGGCCGGCTTGGCCATTTTGTACGCGAAGCTCGCGCGCATCGTGCTGTTCGACGGGCAGCTGACCGTCGTGCTCGCCGCCTTGTGGATTTTGGTGATGCACTACCTCGACTTTCGTTCGGTGAAACTGGCCGCCGCGTCGGTGCTGCCCCTGGGCGTCGGCTTGTGGATGATGCTGGGCATTTTGAGCATCACCAACCACCCGCTGAACTTCATGAACTTGGTCATTTTGCCGATTTTGTTGGGCTTCGGCGTGAGCCACGGGCTGTACCTGTTGCACCGGTTTCTCGAAGGCACCTCGCCCATGGTCGCCCTGCGCTCGGTCGGCGCCGCGGTCGCGTCGTCGACCCTCACCGCCATTGCCGGCTTCGCGTCGCTCTTCTTCGCCCAGCACAACGGCTTGCAGAGCATCGGCTACGTGGCGTGCATCGGGTTGTCGACGACGCTCGTCGTCAGCTTCACCGTGCTCGCGGCGGTGCTGCAGCTCATCTACGACCGCCAAGGCCGACAAACGCTCGACGAAAAGAACACCTGACCGGGCGGGCTTGTTCCCCAGTGATTCGGGGTGGGTGGCCGCGCTAGACGCACCGCCCCAAGTCGCGCCAAAGTACCGCCATGGGCTTTTTCGACCCGCTGGTGAGCCGCCTCAAGAGTGCGCAGCAACTGTCTCCCCGAAACTTGAACCGCCTCGCCAAAGTGCGGCTGGCGGTGTTGCTCGAGCGCGAAGCCGTGCGCGCGAAAGACCGCGTCGACGCGTTGAGGCAGCGCTTTCCGTCGGCGGGTGAGCGCGAATTGTCGCAGCGCCTCATCGACGAAAAGAAGAGCGTCGCCAGCATGGTGGGCGGCATCAGCGGCATCTTCGGAGTCGCCACCGTGCCGCTCGACCTGGTCGGCATGGCGTACCTGCAAATCGCGTTGCTCACCGAGGTGGGCACCGTGTTTCGCGTCGACTTGAAGAGCGAGCGCGGCCGCGAAGAGCTGCTCGAATTGTTCGGCTACACCAACGGCATCGGCCCGGTGCAGCGCGCCAGCCCGCGCCTGCTCGGCAGCCTCGCCGGGTTGCTCTTGCGCAAAGGGGGCATGGCCACGTTGGGTCGGGCCATGCCGCTCGTCGCGGCTCCGGTGTCGGCGTATTTGAACAACCAGCACATTCAACGCGTGGGCGACTCGGCCATTCGTCACTACGACGGCTGGGTGCACGCCCACGAAAAGCAACGCAAAGCCGCCGGGCAGTAACCGCCAACAGGCGTGAGGCCGAAGATGATGAACTCGGGTCGCTCGGCCGGCGAGGCGGAAGAAGCCATGAATCAACTGACGTTGGAGCGGGCGCAAAACGCGACGTGGTGGGGTCGCGGCGGTTACTTCGAAGAGGTCGACGAACACACCTACGAGTTCGCCATGCAGGCGTTCGCCCAGTTTCCCAATGACGTGGTGGTGGTGTATCGAAGTCTGCAGTTGTGGGCGCCTTACGTCGTGCCCGAACTTGGCCGACCTCACACAGGGCCCTCGCCAGCCGAAGGCATTCGCCACCTCGGCATTGCGCTCGAGGCCGGCGAGCGACTGTTGGCGGCGCACCCCGAGCGCGACCGACTTGAACTCCACGCGCTCTTTTTCTGGGTCACCATGCTGCGTGTTTGGCCGCTCCTCGACCGGCGGCCGACTGCTGCGGCCTTGATCGAAATCGAGAAAGCCCTTCACGCGGCGTACGACGAACTTCAGTTCTTCGAGGGTGTCGTTCAGAGCCATCAGCTCGTGAGCTATGGCTTTCGTACCGTCGCAGCCGCACGCATGCGCGCTTGGCAGTACCTGACGGGCTCGCTCTCGCTGGAGTCGCTGAAAGACAAGCTCTCAAATTACATCGATGGTTATGACTCGTGCGTTGGGTGGGCCATTGAGCCCCTCGTTCGAGACCCGACCTTTGTCGACCTCCTGGCCCACGATCTCGAAGGGCGCACAGGCACACAGACACACCCCAAGCCGAACTTCGTGAACCACAAGCCGCGCATCATGAACGAGATGAAGACGGCGAAAGATGATGCCGAGCTTGTCGGGCGGGTGCGGCTACTGGTGTGGCTGGGCATCGACCGTGACCTTTTCTTCGAGCTTGCGCGACAAGCCATCGAGTTTCGACTGCCGCCAGCGGCGCTCGAGGTGCTGCTGGGCCTCGGGTTCGACGTGAACGCGCTCCCGAAGCAGTCGACCACTGGGTCTGGGTACACTCTGCTCCACGAGGCGACCGCGGCCGACAACATCGGAGCAGTTCAGGTGCTGCTCTCTCATGGGGCCAACCCCAACAAACTCAACCGCCCCGATTCGCGAGGCAAACGCTTTGGCAAACGCTCGGCGCTCGAGCTGGCGAAGTCGCGAAGGCGACCAGGGATCATGGCCGCGTTCGAAGGCAAGACACGGGCCCCATCAAAGAAAGCCCAAGCTCTGGCGCAAGCGCTGCAGGCCGCCGCTCAGGCGATGAAGGTTGAGCGACTCGTCTGGGCCGGCAGTCTGTATGGGGTTCAAAACCCGCAGCCGGTGAGAGCGGTTGAGGCCGTGCTGCAAGGCGCTCCGGAGTCACCGCAACAGGTGCTCGAGAACGCTGAGCACCTGTTCGTGTTCGACCGGTACTTGGTCGCGTGCGCCTTGCGCGATGCGGGGTATCGAGTTGACCGCAAGGTGCGTGGCTCGCTGGCCCTGAACAACGAGTTGCTGACACTCAGTGGTGACTTGGTCGTTGATGGGCTCTTGGTTGACAACAACCCAACTGGCTCAGTGGTAGTGGCCGGCGACGTGAGCGTGGGGTGCCTCGTGACGGAGGCTGACTTTCTGGTTCGTGGGTCGCTGACCGCCTCCGACTTCATCGTGGGCAGTGGCAGTGGAGGCGCACTCATGGTCGAGCGGGGCACCGTGCGCGCGAGGCTCTTGGCGATGCGAGGTCATACCTTCGAGCATGAAGGCGCACGAGCGGTCAAAACGCTGGTTGACGACGACGGCGATGATTCTGAGCTGACCCGGCACTTCACCAAAGCGTGCTTCAACCGAGGTTCGTTCGATGTCAGGGCGGTGCGGGTTGAATTGAAGAAAGGTCGCTCGGTGCTCATCGGCGCAAGAAGGGCCAAACCAAAGTCGAA
>JBGAIY010000066.1:0-3160 GCA_044225205.1 Myxococcaceae bacterium
GACTTCGCTCGCATTGACGCTGCGTCTTTTCGACAAGAGTGCCCGCACCGAACCCAACGACGCCGCTCGGCATTGCCGGTGCGTCTTTCGATGACGCTGCGCACGCGCAGGCCCACGGCCAGCAAGCGGCCGCGTCGAAGGTCAACGACTTCGCTCGCATTGACGCTGCGTCTTTTCGACAAAGGTGGAGCGAACCAGCACCGAACTAACGACACCGCTCGGTTTTGCCGGTGCGACGTCTCGATGACGCGGGGCACGCGCGGGGCCATGGACAGCAGGCGCCCGCGTCGAAGGTCAACGATTTCGCTGGCATTGACGCTGCGCATCTTCGACAAGGCATCGCGAAGGCGCTCCAGCCCAAACCAAACGCTCCGCTCCGTTTGGGAGCGAGTCTCGACGACGACGCATCGCGAAAAGCGCCGCACACAGCACGGGCCCGCCCCAGTCCGCCCCAGTGACCGAGCCCACGCCCAAGACGAACGACTCCGCTCAGCTCTGACGCGCGTCTCTTCGACGAGACATCGCGAAAGGCGCCGTACACGGCGCGGGCCCGCCCTCGGTGAGCGAGCCCACGCCAAAGACGACCGACTCCGCTCAGCTCTGACGCGCGTCTCTTCGACGACGCATCGCGAAGGCGCCGAGCAGCCCGAACGCGAGCAGGGCCCATTCGCCCGAAGGGCCGCTGCTGCAACCGCAACCGCCGCCTGACGGCTTTTGACCGGTGGTGCCACCGTCGGCGACGCCGCCGTCGACTTCACCCGCTGACGTGGTGGTCACCACCTGCGTCATGGTGGCCGAAGTGCTGGTGCTGAAGTTGCCGTCACCGAGGTACGTGGCCGAAACCACGTGGCTGCCGGCGCTCAACGTGGCCGAAGAGAACGCCGCCTGACCGTTGGCGAGCGCGACCTTGCCCACCGAAGTCATGCCGTCGAAGAATTCGACTTGGCCGGTCAGGCCAGCGACGGCCGAGGTGACGGTGGCGGTGAAGGTCACGGCCTCGCCCACGGCGCTGGGGTTCGCGCTGCTGCTCACCGCCGTCAGGGTGTTCGCCTTCGTCACCACGTGGCTCGCGGTGGCCGTGGCGGCCGGGTACGACGGGTCGCCCCCGTATTCGGCCGTGAGCGAGTGCGTACCGGGGCTCAACGTGGTGACGTCGGCGACGGCCACGCCGCCTTCGGCCAGCGTGCTCATGCCAAGCGTGGTGGTGCCGTCTTTGAACGTCACCGAGCCGGTCGGCGGGAGGCCCTGGCCACTGACCACCGCCACGAGCGACACCGAGCTGCCGTAGGTCGAAGGGCTCTTCACCGTACGAAACGCGACGGTCGCGGCGGCAGCCGACATGCTCTGGGTCAACGACGGTGAGTTCGAGGCCGCGAAAGCCACGTCGCCGCCGTACTCCGCCGTGATGCTCGAGTCACCGACCGTCAGACCCGACGTCGAGAAGGTCGCGACACCAGGGCCGGCCAACGCGCCCGTGCCCAGCACCGTCGAGCCGTTCTTGAAGGTGACGGTGCCCGTCGGCGTGCCAGCACCGGGTGCCACCGGGCTCACGGTGGCAATGAAGGTGACGCGGCTGCCGACCGGCGCGGGGCTCAACGACGACGACACCGTGACCGACGTGTTCGCCTGCTGAACCACCTGGTTGAAGTTCGGCGCGGTGCTCGCGCCGAAGTTCGAATCGCCACTGTACACCGCGCTGATGACATGCGACCCGACCGAGACGGAGGCCGGCGTCAACGCCGCGTGCCCTCCGATGAGAGCGACGGTCCCCAAGGTGGTGGCGCCCTCTTTGAACACGACCGAGCCGGTCGGCACGCCTGACGCGGCTGAGGTGACGGTGGCGGTGTAGGTGACCGCCTGCCCCGACACCGCCGGAGCCGCCGATGACGTCGTCGCCACCTGCGTCGGCGCCACGTTCACGGTCTGCGCGAGCGAGGCGGTGCTGGTGCCTTCGTGGTTCGAGTCGCCCAGGTACGTCACCGACAAGGTGTGCACGCCACCCGTCAAGGTCGACGTGGTGAGGGTGGCGACGCCGGCGTCACTCAGCGCGGCCTGGCCCAGAATGACCGAATCGCCGTCGCCGAAGGTTACGGCGCCCGTCGGCACCGAGCCCGACGTGGCCACCACCGTGGCGGTCAACGTCACCGGCTCGCTGTAGCCCGACGGGTTGGCCGAAGACGCCAGGGTCGACGTCACGCCGTCTTTGGTGACGAGCTGCCGCACCGCCGCCGAGGTCGAAGCCGAGTACGCGGTGTCTCCCGCGAAGGTCGCGGTGACGACGTGCACGCCGGCGCTCAACGAAGAGAGCGTGAGGGTGGCGACGCCCGCGCCATCGAGCGTGGCCACGCCGAGGGAGGTGGCGCCCTCGAAGAACGCGACGTCGCCCGTGGGCACGCCGCCGCCCGGGGCCGTGACGGAGATGGTCGCCGTCAAGTCGACCGAGGCGCCGTACACCGCCGGGTTGCTGCTGGTGGCCAGGGCCAAGGTGGTGGCGGCCGCGCCGACGAGGTGGGTGGCGGCGGGAGAAGTGCTCGCGTTGAAGTTCGCATCGCCCGTGTACTCCACGGTGAAGGCGTGGGTGCCGACCGCGAAGGTCGAGCGGGTCAGCACGGCTTGGCCGGCGCCGTCGAGCGTCACGGCCGCCAACAGGCCCGCGCCGTCGAGAAACCGCACGTCTCCGGTGGGCACGCCCCCGGGGCCGGTCACCTTCGCAGTCAAGGTGACGACTTCGCCGGTGACCGACGTGGCGGCGACCGACACGCTGCTCGCGCTGGCCGCGGTGTTGATGGTCTGCGACACCGAGCCCGTGGCCGGCAAGTGGCCAGAATCTCCCGCGTATTGGGCATTGACGGTGTGGGTGCCCGCGGTGAGCGCCGTGGTGGTGAAGGTCGCGACGCCCATGCCGTCGAGCGTGGCGGTGCCCAACGTCGCGGTGCCGTCGAGAAACGTCACGGTGCCGGTCGGGGTGGCCAGCATGCCCGTCGAGCTGACGACGGCGGTGTACGTCACGGCGTCGCCGAAGGTGGCGGGGTCGGCCGAGGTGCTGACGTTGAGCATGGTGCCGTCTTGATTGACGACCTGGGTCAAGGTCGGGGCGGTGCTGCCCTCGAACTGAGCGTCACTCTGGTACACCGCGACGATGTCGTGGCTGCCGGTCGAC
>JBGAIY010000066.1:3173-23688 GCA_044225205.1 Myxococcaceae bacterium
GTCAGCGTCGCGGTGCCGAGGGTGGTCGCGCCTTCGACAAACGACACGGTGCCGGTCGGTGTACCCGCTCCGGGGGCCACCGCCGCCACGGTGGCGGTGAAGTCAACCGACGAGCCAAAGACCGACGGGTTCGACGATGACGCGAGCGCGGTCGTCGTCGCCGCGCGGTTGACCGTCTGCAAGAAGACCGCGGAGTTCGCCGGAAAGTGCCACCCGTCGCCCGGGTATTGCACCGTGACGGCGTGTACGCCCGTGCCGAGCGCCGCGGTCGAAATCGACGCCACGCCCGCGGTCAGCGCCGAAGTGCCGAGCGAGGTGGTGCCGTCGAAGAACGTGACCGTGCCCGTCGGCGTCGTCACGGGGCCGGTGGCGGTACAGGAGAGCGTCACGCTCTGGCCAAACACCGAGGGCGCCGTGCCTGAGCTGACCGCGAGCGTCGGCACCGTCTTCGGCGCACACCCCGAAATGGCGACCGAATAGGTGCCGTACTGCCCGGGGTTGACCGAGTGCACGACGAGGTCGATGGTTTGGCCGGCCGCGAGCGTCACCTCCATGGAAACAGCGCCGGTGCCTGGGCTCGACCCCGGGTCGGCGAGGTAGTTCGCCGCGACGTTCGCCGGGTTGAAGGTCGAATACGCGGCCATGAACGTGGTGACACTCGTGCCCGAATGCGAGAAAGAGACGCACGAGCTCACCGCGTTCTGGTTGGTGATGTGGTACACGTCGTAGGCGCGCGCACCTGTCGTGGTGAAGGTGCCGGGGTAGCTTTTCGGAGCCGCGCACGTCGACGCCACCGCAAACCGGTTCATTCGACCCGTTTGGGTCGGGTCGGTCGATTCGGTCGCGCCGTTGATGACCGCGGGGCAGGTCTGAGCCCAGCTCAACGAGCCGGCCACGACCAAGAGCACTGCACAAGCCAACGAGAATGACTGCCGTCGAGTAACCATGATTCGGGGTCTCAATTCGATGAAGGGGGCGCTCACGCCAAAGCCAGCGGAGGGCGGTGATGGTCTCAGGTCGAACGAGGCGCGGCAAACAAATTGGTTTGCCCACCTGGTGGGTGCATGGCGCACTTCACGATTGAATGCGGGCGAGGTTTCGCGTTGAAGCGCGCGCATGGTCGAACACGTCGATGCTGGCAAGCTGACCGCGCACCGCGGCCGTTGGTTCATCGTGAAAATCGGTGGAGAGCTCGCGCTCGACGTGCCCCGGCTGGCGCGCACCGTAGGGGCCGCGGTCAAGCGCTTCGTCGACGCGGGCATCAAGGTGGCCGTGGTTCACGGAGGCGGCCCGCAAGCGAACGAACTGTCGAAGAAAATGGGGTTGGTGACGCAGCAGGTGGCCGGCCAGCGCGTCACCGACGCCGCCACCCTCGACGTGATGAAGATGACGCTGGGCGGCCTGGTGTCGGTCAACATTGCTTCGGCGTTTCGGCTCGCCCGGGTACAGGCCCTGGCGACTTCGGGGGTCTCGGCCGGCCGACATTGAGCTGCTCGAGCGGCTGGTGGCGCTGGGGCTGACGCCGGTCATTTCGTCGCTGGCGACCGACACGGGCCACGAGGGCGCGGTGTACAATGTGAACGCCGACACGGTCGCGACGCGGGTCGCGGGCTCGCTGCGGGCGGCGAAGCTGTTGCTCGTCTCGAATGTGCCGGGCGTGCTCAAAGACCGAACCGACCCGACGTCTCGTCTGCCGAAGCTGACGCCGGCCGAAGCCCGCCACCACATCGCGACCGGGGCGATTGTCGGGGGCATGATACCCAAGGTCGAAGAGAGCCTCGCCATGCTCGACGCCGGCATCGACGCCATTCACATCGTCGGCATCGAACCGGAGTCGGCGCTGCTCGACGAAGCGCTCGAACCGGGCAGCCGAGGCACGGTCTTTCATTCGTCACGGAGCTGACGTCGAGTGCCCACCCGAGGCGCCACGCCGAGAACTGCCGTGAAAAGCAACACTTGGCTGCAAAGAGGCATCGCGCGTGAGGTGGGGTAGGCTCTGGTACCTGTGAACTGGCTTTTGCGACTCTCGCCGTGCGTGGTGCTGCCGCTGTTGGCGGCGTGCCCCAACAACCGCCAGGGTGGCGCAAAGACGGTGGTTTCGTACAACCGGCTCGACACGAGCCCCGCCTGCATTCGGGTCGCGGCGACCGACGCCCACACGCTCGACAGCGGTGCGCCCACCCGCGCCACCACCGACGTGCCGATTTCGGGGTCACCGCTTTCGGGGCAAGTGGTGGTGGCCGTTGCGGCGGGGGCCGACTGGTCGGCCGAGCTCGACGTCAGCGCCGAGCTGCACATGGGCACCTGCGCGACGCCGGCGGTGGCCCAAGACCGCAAGCGGGTGACCTTGCACACCAATGAGCTGTTGACGGTGACCTTGTCGGTCACCCAGCCCGGAGCCGGCACCGATGGCGGCCTCGGCGACGCTGGGGCGGGCGATGCCGGTGGGCCCGACGGGGGCGGCACCGACGGTGGAGGCGCGCCCGATGGTGGTGACGCTGGCCTCGACGCGGGTTCACCCGATGCCGGCACGTTCGACGCAGGCCCGCCCGACGCGGGTTCGGTCGACGCGGGCGTTGACGCCGGTGTGACCGACGCCGGCTTCGACGCGGGGCCGCCCGACGCCGGCCCAGCCGATTCGGGCACGTTCGACGCGGGCCCGAGCTGCACGGGGTCGTTCTTCGCGCTCCCCAGCCCCAAAGGCAGCGTGACGTTCTACGGCGCGTCGATGCTCGACACGAACATCGCCATTTTGGTGGGCGACACGGCCAGCATCTACGCCATCACCAGCGACGGAGGGAACGACCGGTGGGACACGAACGCCTGCGGCGGCGACTTCGGCGCGGTGTGGGCCAGACAGCTGAACCAGGTCTTCGTGGCCTCGTCGACCGACGGGCTGGTTCGCTTCACCGGGCCGGGCAGCTGCACGCCGTCGGTGGCGACGTTGAACGCGGGTTCACCGAGCGGCATGGCCGCCTACCCCAGCGGCGGCAATTCGAGGGTGTGGGTTTCTGAAGCCAACCCGCCGTCGATCACCTCGGTGCTGATCGACGCCGCCGGCAACGCCGTGGCCGCCTCCACGAAGCACTACACCGCCGGCGCGGGGCTGCCCACCGCGGGAGATGAAGACATTTACGGCATCTCCGGCACCAGCGACTCGAACGTCTTCGCGGTCGGCCACAAGAAGAGCGGCTACCTGCTGAAGTACGACGGCAATGGCGACCACTGGGTCAGCGTCAGCGCGAATGCCGACTTCACCGACCTCAACGCCATTGACTTCGCGGCGCCCGACGCCGGGTTCGCCGGCGGCGACGACTTTTGGCTGTACGACGGCACGAGTTGGTCGAAAGCCGCGTCGTCGCCCAGCTTCGTGATTTACGGGCTCAAGGCCTATTCGCCGACCAACGTCTTCGCGGTGGGGCCCGACCAAGCCGGTCACTTCAGCGTCGCCCGGTGGAACGGGTCGAGCTGGTTGCCGGTGACGACGCCCTCGCGCGGCAGCGGGGGCACGCCCGCGCTGTTCGGCATTGCCGGCACGCACCCCTGCGACACTTGGGCGGTCGGCACGAGCGGCTCGGTCGTCACGACGAACGACCGACCCTGACCCCTCACGGCTCGTGAAGGCGATATTTCGAAAGCAATTCGTACAGATGCACGCGGCTCACACCCGAGCGACGTGACACTTCAGACACGTTGCCTTCGCATTCGGCGAGCAGGGCCGAAAGAAAGTCACGTTCGAACGCGGCGGCGAGCGCGTCGCGCTGGGGCCGCAACTTCTTCTTGAGGTCAATGGGGAAGCCGCGCGCTCGGCGCAGCTCGGGCTCGACCACGCCCGCGACCATGCGCTCGACCGCGTTGCGCAGTTCCCGCACGTTGCCCGGGTAGTCTCCCTCGTAGAGGGCTTCGAGCTGCTTCGCGTTGAAGGGCTTCTTCGAACCAATGTCTTTGAGAAAGTGCGTCACCAATTGGGGAATGTCTTCGGGGTGCTCCGACAACGACGGCATGCGCAGCCGCAGCACGGCGAGGCGGTAGAACAGGTCGGCGCGAAAGGTGCCGCGGTTCACTTCGCGCTCGAGGTCATGGTGGGTGAGCGCCACCACGCGAACGTCGAAGGCGATTTCTTCTTTCGCCCCCAGCGGCGTGACCCGGCCCCGGGCCAACGCACCGAGCAAGAGCGGCTGCAGTTCTTTGGGCAGCTCGCCCACTTCGTCGAGAATGAGCGTGCCGCGGTTGGCCCGCTCGAAGACTCCGGGCCTGCGGCGTTCGGCACCAGTGAACGCGCCCACTTCGTGACCGAACAGTTCGGCTTCGAGCAGGGCGTGGCCCGCGCGGCAGTCGAACACGACGAGCGGCCCTTCACGTTCACTGGCCGCGACCAGCGCTTCGGCCGCGAGTTCTTTGCCCGAACCGGTTTCACCGCTGAGCAACACGGTCGCGTCGCTGCGGGCGGCGCGCTCGAGCTCGACGTAGAACTCGCGCATGACGCTCGAGGAGCCGACCAACCCGTGAAACCCGTTTCGGTGCGTCAGCTCGAATTCGTCGGCCGAGTCACGCCATTCGAACCGAATACGGGTCTTGCCGAGTTCGAAAATGTCGCCGTGTTCGAGGTACCCGTCGGAGACCCGCCGCGAGAGCAAACGCACCCCATTCGTCGAATTCAGGTCTTTGAGGCGCGCGCCCAGGGGCGTCACTTCGACGGCGCAGTGCAACTTGCTGACGGCGCTGTCGCTGAGCTGAAACTCGGCGTTGTCGGCCCGCCCAATGACGGCCCGCCTCGACGTGCAGACCTTTTGGCGGCGTTTGTCGGGCCCTTGAACGACGACCAGAAAGAAGTGCGGTCGACGAATCGAATGGGCGTTGCCGTTTTTGTCGAACAGGAGTGTCGAAGTGAGTTGCACCGAAAGCCTCCCGTCGGTCGCCATGTCACCGAAGGGCCTCGAGATCAACGCGGTCGCGTCGGGTTGAAAGTGTACGGCCGACCAAACAGGTACGGGCGGCCAGCTGGCCCGGCGGTGCACACCTTCAGCGCGGCCCTGGGCCTGAGAGAACCGGCTGTTGGCGGGCCGCACGCGGTTGGCGCGCCGCTTGCCTTGGGGGCGCCGCATGAAAACGAACATTCGACGCACGGCCGCTGCGTGTTGGCTGGCTTTCGCCGCCTGCGGCCTCGAACAACCGACCGTCGGGCTGCGGGCCGACGCCATTTCGATGGGCGAGGAGGCGAACACCACCGACTACCCGGCGACCGCGGGGCTGCGCTACGGCAATGTCACGAGCGGGGTGACCTGCACGGGCACGCTGATTTCGTCGACGCAGGTGCTCACCGCGGCGCACTGCGTGACGGTGCCCGCGGCGGGCGGCGGTTCTGACCCAACCCAGTGGTCGGTCACGTTCGGTGACGCGAACATGAACGACGCGAATGCGGTCTCGGCGCGCCGGGTTCGCAGCATTTCGGTGCACCCGTCGTGGAACCCGCAGGTCGTCGCCCTCGGCTCGTACGACGTGGCGGTGCTCACGCTCGATGGCCCGGTCACGGGCATCACCCCGGTGCCACTGGTTCGAACGAATGTGCCCGTCGGCACCACGCTCGAGCTCGTCGGCTTCGGGCGCGCGGTGGCCATGCCCAGCACCGAAGACGAATTGAGCGGCATTCTTCGCCATGGGCAGAACACCACCATCGCGTGCTCCACGGTGCCGAGCTCGAGCACCCTGCCCGCCATTCACGACGAGCGGTCGCTCTGCACCGACACCCGCGACGCCGCAGGGTCGTGCCAGCGTGACAGCGGTGGGCCCGCGTACGTTCGCGTCAACGGGCAGCTGCAGTTGGCCGGCGTCGTCTCGGGCTCGCGCGAAATCGACGGCCTCGGCGCGTGCGGCGACTACAGCATTTACACGGCGGTGCCTCGCGAACTGACGTTTCTCGACGGGGTGCTCGCCGGCTCGACGGGCCAAGGCGGCGGCGCGGGCGGCGGCGCAGGCGGCGGCGCGGGCGGCGGTGCAGGCACCGTGGGTACGGGCGGTGGCCAAGGCGGGGGCACTGGCACGCCAACGGGCACGGGTGGCGGCGGGGGCACGCCGACGGGGGGCGGCGGCCAAGGGGGTGGCACCGGCACGGGCACGACGCCACCAGCGCAGGGTTGCTCGCAGGCCACCGTCTTCGTGGGTGCCTACGAAATGCCCTTGTTGTCGCTGTTGGCGATGCTCGCGCGCCGAAGGCAACACCGCGCGCCTGCCGCCGACGACGTTGAAGGTGCGAAAGGCCAAGCAAGCTCAGGGGTTGGCACCGCCAGGCCTTCTTGAAACCCGAGAAGTTCGCGAAAGCATGTCGGCCGGTGGCGACTTGGGCCAGGTGGGTCTCTCTTCAGCACATGACGATGGCCATTGGCCCCGCCCTCAGAGCCGTACACTCGCCGCTCGCCCTTCAGCTGCCCAGACATGTCGAAATCGGGAGAACTCTGCTGGGGGTTCGTTGGGCAAACTTTCTCGGGCCAGGCCCAGGCGCCTGGCTCGCGCCCTCGGGCAAGCACTTTCTCGAAAACCAACACACCCGCCTCATGCAGGTCGAAGTGCCGCACCTGTTGCTGAAGCGGGGGGTGCGAACCAGTGGGCGAATCGACGGCATCGACGGCCAATTGTCGGTGGAACTCGGCCCGCTGGGGCCCCTTGGCCAGCGCGTCACCGGCATCGTCGCGGTCGCCTTCAGCCCTGAATCTCCGAACCCTTTCGGGCTTCGCGCCACCGCGTCAATCGACCAGGTGACTCGCCACGTCGAACAGCACAAGCTCGGGGTCGTCTCGGGTATTCAGCCACCAACCGCCGATTTGCTTGGTGAAGTGCAGATTCGGCTGGCGGGTGATGCGCCTCACGACCTCGCGTACCACTTTTGGCCTCGCGACGGCGGCATCGAATACCGCGGGTTTTCGCTCCGCCAAAACACGCTGGAGTGAATTTCGTTTTGTCGTCTTTTCCCCACCCTTCGAACCCTAGAGAAAACCAATGACCGCACCGACCATTCAACGAGCAACGAAGACGGCCACCTCGGCCGGGCCCGCTGCGGCGCCCCTGGTGGCGTCGCCCGAATTCTTGGCCCTGGCCGGCCAGCTTGACGCGACGTCGTATGAAAACGTCACCCACCCCATCGACCGACCGGGGCAGCCGCCGCGGTACCCCGTGCCGGGCGGCCAGGGTCAGAACACCGAGAACGTCTTTCAGTTTTATTCTGACAGCTACGAACGCGCGGGCGAACTGCTCGCGGCGCTCGTGAGCGACCGCTCAGACCAACGTTTGGGCGCCCCAGAGCTCGGCGGGCTCGGCCAACCTGAATTCACGAAGTGGGTCAAAAACAAGCTGACCGACGAAGGCAAAGGCCGAGCGAAAATCGAGGTCGTCGAAAGCCGGCGCTACCCGCTCTTGCTCAAAAGTGGGCCCACGTCGAAGACCAACGACCTCCACGTGGGCTTCTTTTCGGTGATGAAGCTCAAAGCCGACGGGCGCACCTTTGAAATCGGCAAGCTGCACCGCTTCGTCGTGACCGAGCCCAACCGCGGCCAGCTGCAGCACCTGACCGAGACGGGCGTGAGCGAGAAGAAGGTCGGCGCCCGTCACAACCAGTAGCGCACTTGGTAGGCGAGCCAGCTGGTCAGCCGGTGCAACCACCCGTACCCTCGAATTCGTTCGAGGGTGATGCGTTCGCATTGGCGCAGGTCTTCGAGAAACATGCGCTCGACGGCCTGCGCGAACGGAGCGTCTTGAAAGACGGCGTTGACCTCGAGGTTTTGCCGCAACGACAGCGGGTCTAAGTTGGCCGAGCCAATGGTCGACCACTTCGAGTCGACGACGGCGGTCTTGGCGTGCAGCACCCGCCCCTGCCATTCGTACACCTCGATGTGGTTCTTGAGCAGACGCGCGTAGAGCCCGCGCGCCGCGTAGAGCACCAGCTTCACGTCGGTGGCGGCGGCCAAAATCACCGAGACTTTGACGCCCCGGCGCGACGCGCGAATCAGCGCTTTGAGCACCTTCGACGGGGGCAAGAAATACGCGTGCGTCAACGAGATGCGCTCTTGGGCGTGCACGATGGCGTCGACGTACGCGCGGCGAATGTCTTTGCGGTCGAGCGCGAAGTCATTGCCCAAAATGCGAATGCGCTCGCAGCCCGCCACCCGCGGGCGTCGAAAGCGTTCGAGCTTCGGCGCGGGGCCCTTGTGGTCTTTCCACGTCTTCAAGAAGAAGGCCTCGAGTTGTTGCGCCGAGGGGCCGACGATGCGCACGTGGGTGTCGCGCCAGCCCTTGCCCCCGTCTTCGACGGCGGCGTACTCGTCGCTGATGTTGAGGCCGCCGGTGAAGGCAATGACCCCGTCGACGATGAGCGCCTTGCGGTGGTTGCGCCGAAACACGTGCACGAAGAACCGGCCGAGCGAGCCCGTGTACCGAAGCGGCCGAAACGGCAGCACCTTCACGCCCGCTTCGCGCAACGACCCCAACGACTCTTCAGAAATCGAAGACCCCCACGAATCGAACATCAACAACACTTCGACGCCCGCCCGGGCGCGGGCTTCGAGCGCCTGCAGAAACCGGGTACCCGTCGTGTCGTCGCGCAGAATGTAGGTTTCGAGACAAATGGTCTGCTGCGCCAGCGCAATGGCGTCGAGCATGGCCGGGTAGGCCTCGAGGCCGTCTTTGAGCAACGCGACGCGGTCGGGGCCGATGTCGACTTGGGCGTACGGCGCACGGTCTTCGCGCGTGGCCCACGGCCGTTCGGGCGTGGGGCCCTTCGGCGGGTCTGCAGCAAGCTCAATCACGAAGGTGCTCCACGTTCAGGCATCGTCGGCACCGTACCGGGCGCGTCAGGCATCGGCAAAGCGCTCTTGAATCACTACCATCACGCGAGGCAGGTCGCGGTACTCGGGTCTGGCCTTGGCGAGTTTGCGCAAGCGGGGCACATGCTCGGGGCGCCCGTGCAGGCGCAAGTAAAGGCAGAGCGAATCGTCGTCGTCGACTTCGTGTTTTTCGAGAATGGCGATGGCGTGCTCGACCGCGGCGGCCGACTTGGCGCGCAGCAGCATGTTGGTGACGGGTATGAACCGTGCGGCGAGCGGCCGCGTGGGCTTCGTCTTGGCGAGCGAGGCGAGAATCTGTTCAGCGACCCCAGCCCCGACGTCGGGAAACGACTCGATGGTCGCGGCGACCATGTCGACGTACGAGTCGGCCCACAGGCAGGCCTCGAGCTCGACGCGCAGCGCGTCGACCCAGCGGGGGTCACGGCCTGGGGGCGGCTTGGGGTTCGGGCCCTTGCCTCCGCGAAGCTCGTGCAGCACTTCGAGGGCGGGGTACGCCGGGGGGCCGCCCACACGCAGGTTCTCGAGCGCGGCGGCGTGTTCGTCGAACGAGGGCGCGGCGCGCTTCTTCGGCTTGGGTGCCGACGGGGCCTCGCTGAAGGTGAGGTTCTTGAGGCTGCGGGTCAGCACCGGTGGCTTCTTCGCGGGCATGACCGAGCCGTCGACGTCGAGCTCGTAGACGGGGCCCGCCTTCTTCAGGTCGGTCACCCAGAGCGCGTGAAACTGGGGGTGAATGTCACCGTCGACGAATTTCTCGTCTTTCGCGGGCTCGAGCAGCGCGAAGGGCACGACGGTGGGGTGCTTCCACTCCAGCGTGCCGCGCGGCGTGCGCTCGAGCCACTCGGGGTAGTCGCCCGGCACCTTGCAGTCACCGAAGAGGTTTTCGACGAAAGATTTGCGCCGCTTCATGCGCGCGAAGTCGAACACGAGCACTTCGAACGTGCGCGTGCCGAGCTTCGCCAGACACCGCTTGCCAAACCATTTCTTCACCAAGCGCACCCCACAGGTAGGGAAAGCCATCAGACTGGCACACTTGAGGCGCGTGCTGGTGACGAATGACCGCCGAGAATTTCGACGAACCGCACTCCACTGTGCGATCGTCACGTCGCGCAATGAGTGCCGAAAATCGCAAGTCACCGCGGGTCGCAGCCCCGCACGTCATGGTGAAAATTTCCAGCCGCGATCGTTTTCGCAGCTCGTACCTCAAAGACCTGTCGGAGGGCGGGCTGTTCGTGAAGACCGAAAAGGCCCTGAACCCCGGCGCCGAATTGGTCATCGACTTGCTGCCTCCGGGGTTTACCGACACCGTTCGGCTCAAAGGCGTGGTGGTGCGTTCTGACAAGACCCCCAACGCGGCCGGCATGGCGGTGCGGTTCGAGGGCAACGACGACGCCACCATGGCGGTGCTCAAGACGTTGGTGGCCGAATACCAGAGCGGCGCGAGCCCCCCGCTTGTCACCGAAGAGGCGGCGCAAGACCAATTGCAGCGCTTGCTGAACCAGATCGCCGAGCTCAAGAACTCGCTCGCCCGCCGCGACGCCGAGCTGAGCACCGAGCGCACCCGGCGCGAAGAGTCGACCAAGCGGGCGGTGACGTTGGCGGCCGAACTCGAAATCGTCAAAGGCCGGAGCACCGACTCGTCTCCGAGCAGCACCGACCGCCTGCGCGAACTCGAGACCGAGCTTTCGACGTCGCAGCGCGAAGAAATGGAACTGCGCACCCGGCTGGCCGAAGTCGAAGGCGAGCTCGAGGCGTTCAAACACGAAATCGAGACCCTCGAGCAAGACGACGCCACCAGCCGGCGACTCGCCTCGAGTTTGGCGAAAGAGAAGGCCGAGCTCACCTCGGAAAACGGCAAGTTGTCGGCGCAGCTCAACGACGTGAAGCAGCGGCTCAAAGAAGCCACGCGCTTGAACGAAGAACACGCGACCGCGCTCGAGAGCCACCACCAGGCGACCCAGCAGTTGACCGACAAGCTGCGCGCGGCGACGACCGAAGCCGACACGGTACGCCTGCGGTTGAGCAGCCTCGAAGCGCGGGCGACCACGGCCGAAGCCGACTTGGCGGGCACCAAACAGAACCTCGAAAAGGCCGAACACGAATTGGCCACCGCGCGCGTCGAGCTGCAGAACATGACCCGCCGTGCCACGACGGCCGAAAACGCCACCAAAGACGCGTTGGCCCGGGCACGAAGGCACGCCCGCGCCTCCCGATTCGTGGCCCAAGGCGTCACCGCCGCCCGCGCCCGGAGCCCCCGCCCCCGGCCCGTCGTCGATGGCCGCCGCGGTCGTTGCGTCGTTGCCGAACATTGCGCCCTCGGTGAAGCCGGTCACCCCGCCGCCTCAGCCCATGCCGGTCGAACCGGTCGCGAGTGAATCGATCGAAGTGCCTCTCGACTTGGTGCCGAGCATGCCGTCGGTGGCCATTTCGTTCGACACCGACTTCGAGAGCGACGCACCGGCCGCGAAGGCCGAAAAACCCAATGAGTCTCGCGAAGAATCGACGTCGGGCATCGAGTTGTCGGTCGATGTCGACGTGGGCGAGAGCGAAGAACTCGCGGTGGCTTCGGTCACCATCGACAGCGCGCCTTCTGCCGCGGCGCCCGCGCCGGTCGCCACGGTCGCCAACCGGTCTGACTTCGAGCGCCGACTGCGCGGCAACGAGCCCCTGACGAAGACTCCGCGGTTCGACAGTCACGCGCCCCGCGACGACCGAGAGCGCAGCGTGCTGGGGCTCTTGCAAGCCGGCGGGCGCTTTTCTGAACTGATGGTGCTGGGCCGCGGAGTCGTGGCGCCGGCCGAACTGATCGAGGCCCTGTACACCCTGTGCAGCGCGGGCGTCGTTCGCTTCGAAGACCCACGGGCCAAGTAGCGGGCGAAACTTCGCTTCGAAGCGCTCTGACGCTCGCCTTTCGGCAACGCCACGCAGGATTCACCAGACGGGAGCAGCCAGCGTGGAAAATCACGATGAACCGCGCACCCTTCGCTTTCCACGTGAAAACTCGGTTGGCTGGGTCGACGACCCCGTCGAGGGCCCTGCCAATGACTCGATGCGGCGACAAGGTCTCCGATCGTGGCCTGGCCACCCTCGCGCGCTTCACGGCACTCGAGTTTCTCAGCTTGGGCGAACTCACCGAGAATGGCTGCGCTGCCCTCAAGGCCGCGCTGCCGAACTGTGCGTTTCGATGGCCGGAGGCAGGGCCCGGGCGACGACCCGCCGTCGCTCTCTTCGAGCGATGACGGCGAGTGCGTGGCACGGCGATTGCGACGAGAGGGGCATGACTCGACGCTGGCGTCGGTGGTTGACCACGGTGTGTGGCGCGGGGGCCGCGGTGGTGGGCTTGGGGGCTTGGCGAATCGACACGCTGGGGGTCGTCGACGGGGCGACCCCAGCAGACGCCATCGTCGTGTTGGGGGCTCGCGTCGAGGCGGGCGGCGGCCCTTCTCCCACGCTTCGAGCGCGTGCGTTGCACGCCGCCGAATTGTACCGAGCCCACCTCGCCCCCCTCGTCGTGTTCTCGGGAGGCGTTGGTGATTTCGGGCCGTCGGAGGCCTCGGTCGCCCGAGACGTCGTCGTCGCCCAAGGCGTGCCAGCCGCGGCGTGCGTGCTCGAAGAGGCCAGCCATTCGACGCGAGAAAACGCTCGGCTCACCGCCCGCGTGTTGCGCGAGCGCGGGCTCCACCGGGTGCTGCTCGTGTCTGACCCGTACCACCTGGCCCGAGCCCGGTGGTTGTTCGAACGCGAAGGGTTCGACGTGTCGACGAGCCCCACCATTCTGGCGCCGCGGCACCGAGCCCCACTCGAGCGGGCGTGGTGGGCCCTGCGCGAAGTGGCTTCGTTCGCGAAAGACGTCGTGCTGGCGGGGCTGGGAGCGTAACGTCGGTTGGGCGTGCACTCGATTCTGTGGCTGACAGCGGCGATGTGGTTCTCGGCCGCGCCGACGTCGGCACCGGTCGAGGTTCACGCCAAGGGCACCGACCTGTCGGTCACCTTTCGGCACCACACGTTTCACGCCCGTTTTTCGGGAGCCAAGGCCGAAAAGCAAGGCTTCGCGCCGTTTGACCTCGACGTGGTGAAGCTGCGCGGGTTCGTCGAAAAAGAAGGGTCGGCGTACGTCGTCGTCGAGGCGGCTGGCCCGTCGCGGAGCCCGAAAATGGCCGCCCACCAGTGTGGCGCCGGTACCGAACGGGCTTTCGTGCTGTTCACCATTTCGCCCCGTGACGAATTGAAGAAGACCGACGTCGTGCTGGTCGAATCGTGCTGGCATGACCTCGAGCCCACGACCACCGACTTCGTGCCGAAAGCGGGCGAGTTGCTCGCGACGTGGGTCACCATGAAAGAAACCAACAGCGCCGGCAGTGGCATTTTCATCGTCTGGTTGAGCTTCGACCCGGCCCACCCCGAGCACTTCGTCGTCGACGAAGAAGAGCGCCGCTGAATTCTTGAAACTTTTGCCCGGCCCGCGGGTTTGCCACCAATGCGCATTCACCCGGGTTGGAACGTCGCGAATCTGCTGGTTTGCACCGCCGCGCTGACGCTTTCGTGCGCACCCGAGCTGGCCACCGACCGGGGCACCCTGGCCGACGCGGGTGACCGCGCCGACGACGGGGGCGTGGCGAACGAAGGCGACGCCGGCGACGCGCGGGCCGACGCCGGCGCACCAGAAGTGGACGCCGGCGCGAGCGAAGTCGACGCCGGCATGAACGTCGATTCGGGGAACCCCGACGGCCCCGATGCTGGCGCCACGACGGTCGACGGCGGTTCGTTCGACCCCGACGGCGGCTTTTTCGTTCGAAATGCAGCCGCGAAAACCACGGCCGAGACGGCCGCCGCGTGCGTGAAAGTGAAGCCGTTCTACTGGGAAGTCGGCGACCAAGACGGGCCCAAAGCCTGGGGCTCGATTTCGACGACCAAGTCGTATGGCGCCGACACCGACCTGACCATCGCCTCCGCCTCGAAGTGGTTCTACAGCAGCTACTTCGTGCAGAAGACGAGCGGCGTGCTGACGGCCGACGACATCAAGTATTTCAATTTCTGGAGCGGCTACAGCAAGTTCACGCAGTGCGCCAAAACCGACACGGTCGGGAGCTGCGCCGACAGCGCGGTCTTCGAGGCGGCCAATGAGAACAAGTTCTTCTACGGCGGCGGCCACATGCAAAAGCACGCGGCGCTCAATGGTCTGGGGGCCATGAATTCGGCGGCGCTCGCAACCGAGATTCGCTCGCAGGTCGGCACCGACATTCACCTCACCTACAATTCGCCGCAGCTGGCCGGAGGCGTTTCGACGTCAGCCGCCGAATACGGCAAGTTGCTTCGAAAGATCATCGGCGGTCAATTGGTCATGAAGTCGGTGCTCGGCACGCACCCGGTCTGCACGAACCCGACGAACTGCGCTGACGCGGTGAGCTCACCGGCACCTCCCGGTGAAGACTGGCACTATTCCATCGGCCATTGGGTAGAAGACGACCCTACCGTGGGAGACGGCGCGTTCAGCAGCCCGGGCGCCTTCGGCTTCTACCCGTGGGTCGACGCCACGAAGTCGTTCTACGGCATCGTCGCTCGAGAGGCGCTCAGTGGCGCCATTTCGTCGGTCAAATGCGGCCGCGTCATTCGCAAAGCATGGCTGACCGGCGTCGCCCAGCCATGAGCGTGGTTGCTCCGAAGTGACGTGCTCCCACACGGTCGTTCTCGCGTCGCAACACTCGGCGCGACTTCAACCGAGTCGCCTGTCTCGACGCATTCGACGCGGCGTCATACATTCGACCGTTTTCTCAGGGCGGCTGACCCGCAGACCGAAAGACAAAGACGCCGACCGCCACCACCGCTGACGCGGCGAAGGCAGAGACACTGGCGAGCAACGGCACGCTGAGCACCAACGAGCCCACCGCTTCAAGCACGTGCTCGTTGTGAACATCGAGTGCGTCGAGAGGCGCAAAACCCAGCGAGCCTGACACGTGGCGATACGCAAGAAACACCGAGCCAACAAAGAATGGGCCGATGGTCGCCACGAGCGAGGTGCCGGCCGCGCCAAGCGGAGACTGCGCCGAAGCACCGCGCGGCACGACACGGCCCGTGCTTCGCGTCGGAACGGGCGAATTTTTCGCCCACTCAGTCGGCGACGGCGGCGTGCTTTTCGCATCGTTGGGCATGACCCTGAGCCTCCCGCTCTGTTTCGGTGCGTACCAATGGCGGCACGAGCAGCTTCGATTTCGGGCCACCCGGCGTTTCGGGGCCGCGGCGAGGCCGGTTTGCGCGGGCTTCGATGGAAGCGCCTGGGTGGGCCGACACGAACGTCGAGCGTGAAACATCGAGCGAACGCCGCAGCGACCGAGCCTCGGTCGAATTCGCGCGGTTGAGGGCTTCCGTCGCATTCACGCGCGTCGTCTCACCGGTGGAGCCAGCGTCGTTCGCCCGAGGCGCCGACCGCCAGGGTACCCGCCGCCGACGACGACACCGCATTCCACCATGGGGCGGTTGCCGACAAGTCGGTCGCGCAATGTTCCCAGCCAGCGCCGGTGTTGCGGAGCACGGTGTTGGCCTCCCCGACGGCCCAGACGGTACCGTCTGGAGCCAAAGAGACCGAAGTGAGGGTCTGGTTGGTGACGGGAGCGACGGCGCTCCACGAACCGGCGGTGAGTTTCAGCACGGTGCCGTACGAGCCCACGGCCCAACCGTTGTCGGCGTCGTGAAGGGCGAGGCCGTGAATCGTCGCGAAGGTGGGGCTCGTGGTCGTCTTCTTCCACGCAGTCCCGTTCCACGCGCAGAGGGTGCCGCTGGTGCCGGCGGCCCAGCCGTGGTTCTCGTCGGCCAGCGCAACCGCCAACAGCGACGCCGACGAGCACGGAGACCCGAAGAGCGGCAAATAGCTGCCCCCTTTGATTTGGGTGAGCTGACCGTCATGGCCGACCGCCCACCCATTTTGCGCATCGACCAAGTCGACTGCGTTGAGCGCCCAACCGAGCGAGTTCTGGGTCAGTGACCAATGGCCGTCGACCAAGCTCAGACCGACGCCGTACAAGTACGTCGAACCGCCGACCGAAACCGACCAACCCCCGACGGCCCAGCCGTTGTTCTCGTCGGTGAGTCGAATGGCGCTGACCCAGTAGGTTTGGCTGCCGTTGGGCCCGACTTGGGCCTGCCACCCCTGGGGAGACCACCGCACGAGGGCCTGCTTGTTGCCACCGACCCACCCGCCGTCGGCCGCGAGCGCGACGGCGTTCAGCGGGCCCGGCGTGCCGGCGTCACGAAGGTCGAATTCGCCCAACTGGCAGTCGACGGTCTTCGAGCAGTCAGGGTCGCAACTGCAGGTGCCGGTGCAGGCCCGGTCGGCGTCGCACCCGCAAGACGGCCCGGCGTCGAGGGCCGTGCCCGAGTCGACCGGGGTGCCCGCGTCGAGCGGCGCACCTGCGTCAGCGGGGGTACCAGCGTCGTTCACCGTCGCTCCAGCGTCGCGGCCCGGGCCGGCGTCGACCGTGACGGTGCCGGCATCGAACGGCTGGCCGGCGTCGACGGCGTTGGGCAGTGGCACCGAGCAGGTTTGACCGCCACACGTCTGGGGCGCCACGCAGACGTCGCAGAAGTTGCCGCCGTGGCCGCACACGTCTTGATTCGTGCCGGGCTGGCAGAAGCCGCGAATGTCGCAACAGCCCGTGGGGCAGGTCAGCGGGCTGCAGTCAGGCGGAGTGACGCCACACGCGGTGAACCAAAACGACGAGAGCAACAACACGAAAAGAAAAGGCCGGCGAATGATCATGGTGGCCATTCGTCGGCCGGCCCCACCATCGGGGGAAGTATTTGTGGCGGGGGCTTTTCAATGCGCCGACGTCACGGCGCCGGGCTGAACCGAACCGCCAGGCCCGACGGTCTTGCGCATGGCGATGCGGGCTTTGACGTCGTCCATCACTCCGCCGTACAAGAATTTGTCTTCGAGCTTGTAGGCCTGTTCGAGCAGCCCGAGCGCGCCTTCGTCGTCGCCCTTGATCAAGTGCATGAGCGCGGCGTTGTAGAGCGCGCCGTGGGCTTTGGGGTCTTTCGCGGCGACCTCGACCCACGCCTGCAGCGCCTCGTCGAAGTTGCCGCGCAGCGCGGCTTGCACGCCGGGCTTGAGCGGTTCGTCGTCGACCAGCACCATGCGCTCGGCGACCTTGTGGGCGAAGTACGGGTAGTAGTGCACGCCCACCGCCTCGCGAATGACGTTCATGAACAGTTCGGCGCGGTTGGCCGGGTGTTTCATGAACGGCTCGTGGCCGTCAGACTTTTGAAACCACGTCACGAGGTGGTGGTCGCCCGCCTTGAGAAACAGAAACGGCGAATCGCTTCGGGCGAGCGCGTCGATGTGCTCGGTCAACACCTCGGTGCCCTCTCTGGTCCACGTCGACATGATCAGTTCGACGTGGGCCACGTCGACCGAGTCTTTGCCCTTTTGTTCGAGCGAGGTGCGCCAGTCGACCACGCGCGCGACGGTCACGAGCGGCGTTTGAATGCCGGCGGGCACGCCTTCGAGCGAACGCACCCGAACGGCAGCGAGGTTGTTGGGGTCGTTGCCCGTGCGTTCCCACTTGGCGTGAAAGCCGAGGTCGCTCTTGTCGAGGGCCACGAACTGACCTTTGAGTTCGACGTAGTCGCGCATCGTCTTGGCGATGAGGCCTGTCATGTTGCTGAAGTCATTCGGTGCGCGGGCGATGACGTCGTCGGGTACCGAGACGTCGAGCAGCGAGGTGCCCGCCTGCGGAGCCTGCACGGTGTAGAGAACGCGCTGGTCGCGCTGCGCGTCGAGGTAGGTCGCACAACCGCTCAATGCGACGAGCGCCAAAATGCCGAGGTTCTTCAATGACATACGTGTCTTTCTGGCCTGAAGGCCGGAGGGTGAGCCCGTGAGTGTCGCGACGCCGCCCCAGGGGGAACTTTTGTTGGCCCCGATTCGTTCTTCGCGGGCCGGTCGGCTATACGGCGCCCCATGCCCCGCCGGGTTCACCTCCACGCGTTGTGCGCGCTGCTCTTGGCGTGGCCCGCCACCGGCTTGGCCGAGCGACGACACGCGCTGATCATCGGCGCCAACACCGGCTGGGCGATGGACCGGCCGTTGCGCCACGCGCACGACGACGCCCGGCACTTCGCCGCGCTGCTGAGCGAGTTGGGTGAGTTCGCTCCGGGTGACGTGACAGTGCTCGAAGACCCTTCGACCGAGCGGGTGCTCCAGGCGCTGGCGCAGAGCGAAGCGGTGGCGTCGGCCGAACCTGGGCTCTTTCTCTTCTACTATTCTGGGCACGCCGACGCCGAGCACCTGCACCTGGCGGGTTCGCCACTTCGGTTCGACACGCTCTACGCCCTGCTCAAGAAGCACCCCGCCCGCGTGAAGGTGGGCGTGCTCGACGCCTGCCAGTCGGGCTCGGTGTTGGCGGCGAAAGGCACCCGACCGATACCCACGTTTTCGGTGAAGCTCGACGACGCGCTCAGCGTGCAGGGCACGGCCATTTTGGCCAGCTCGGGCGCCGACGAGCTGTCGCAAGAAGCCCACGCGCTGGGTGGCTCGTTCTTCACCCACCATTTGATCAGCGCGCTCCGCGGCGCGGCCGACGACGACCGCGACGGCCGCATTTCGCTTTCCGAAGCGTATTCGTACGCCGCCAACCGAACGACGCTCGACACGGCGGTGAGTGAAGCCGGGGCGCAGCGGCCGGTGTTTCGGTACGACTTGAAGGGGCGTGGCGAGGTCTACTTGAGCCACGTCACCACCCAAGTCGGCATGCTCGACTTCACGACCGACGAGGGCCGCTGCTTCGTGACCGACGAAGCCGAACGCACGTTGGTGGCCGAAGTGCCGGCAGGTTCAGCGACGCGGCTCATGGTCACGCCAGGGGCGTACGTCGTGAAGTGCCCCACGCCGAGCGGCTACCGCGTGGCCGCGCTCACCACGTACCCCAACTCGGCCATTTTGGTGAAAGGCCTGCCGTTTCGCGACCAACCCTTGTCGACCGGCGTCGTGAAAGGGGTGGGAGCGGCGCCGAACGACCCCACCTCGACCGTGGGCGCGCTCGAAGACCAGCTGGCGAGCCTCAAGCGAAACGCGTTCATCGCCCTCCAAGAGGGCCGCACCGACGACGCCTTGGTGTCGTTCAACGAAGTCTTGCGGCACAACCTTCGTGACGGAGAAGCATACCGAGGCAAAGCGCAGGCGTACCTCGCCCTGGCCTCGGCAGCACAGACCCGAGGAGACCTCAACGAGGCCCAACGGCTGCGCACCGCCGCCGTGCGCACCGACCCGCGACTCGCGAACGACCGGCAGTACTTGCAAATGGTGACCAGCACGACGCCGGTGGTGGGCGGGCCCGCTCCGGCTCCTCCGCCGCCGCCGGTGCTGGCCGAAGACGCTTTTCCTCGGCAGTACCAGCGCATCGGAGTGGGGTTGGCCGCGTTCAACCCGCATGGGCCGCTGAGCCTTTCTTTCGCCTACGAGCTCAAAGAATGGTGCCAACTGGCGGCGCACTTCGGGCCGTTCGTGTTGGGGTTCGGCGCGTCGGCCCGCTTCTTTCCCCGCTCGGGCACGTGGAGCCCGTACGTCGGCGCGGGCGGCAATTTCACGCTCGCCGCGACCGGTGCCATTTCGGGCCCCGACTTTCATTTGACCTCGAGCGGCACCGAGCTGATGCGCCGCGGCTCATTTGACCGGCTCGGGTACGTCGAAGGGGGCATTCTCATTTCGACCCGGCACTGGCAGTTCGAAGCGGGCTTGGCCGTCGCCGCCGGCGCCCCGCTCGACGGCCCGGCCTTCGTCGCCGCCCTGCCCTCCCTTTCGGTTCGATACTTCTTCTGAAGTTATTGAATTCATTCGACTTTGACGGTGCCGAACAATTTGTTCGCAGGCCCCGCGGCCGGGCCGACACACGTGAATGCAGCTCGTGTGCACACTGAGAACTGGTACACCCGAACGCCCCATGGCCTCGTCGCGCGCCGACGCCGAACACTTGTACCGAGCGCATGCGCCTGCGGTCTTTCGCCGCGCACGCTCGCTGTTGGGCGACGAACAAGAAGCGCTCGACGTGATGCAGGAGACGTTCATGGCCTATTTGAAGTCGAGCGGCCAGCTGCGGGGCGAAGCGCAGCCCTTCACGGTGCTCTACCAAATCGCCACCTACCAATCGCTCGAGCGGCTGCGGCGAAAGGCGCGGTGGAGCAACGTGCTGGGGCCCACGCTGAACGCCGAAAACGGTGACGCGTTCGAGGGCGAAGCCGACGCACCGGCGCCAGGCTCGCCGTTCGCGCCGGTCGACGCGGCGCAAGACCTGGCGCTTTTGACCCGCGGCGAAGACGCCCAGACCATGACCGCCGCGGTGCTCTACTTCGTCGAAGGCTGCACGACCGAAGAAGTGGCCCAGCTGCTCGAGCTGTCACGAAAGACCGTGGGCAAGCTGTTGGCCCAATTCACCGAGCGGGCGCGCAAGCGCGCTGAACGCTTTTCGCCAGGAGCCTTTCCGTGAGTCGCGCGATGAAAGACCCGTTGCTCGAAAAGTACCTGGCGGGCGGCCTCGACGCCGACGCGCGGGCGAAAGTCGAACAGACGCTCGCCGGGTCGCCCGAAGACCAAGCCCGCGTGGCCGAGCTGCGCGCCGAGAGCGCCGCATTCTTGGTGCAGCACCCGGCCGGAGCCTTCGCGGCCAGGTTCGACGAGGCCCCGCGCGCCGCCT
>JBGAIY010000067.1:0-24395 GCA_044225205.1 Myxococcaceae bacterium
GTCGGGAAGCGGTTGAGGTCGACCGAGATGCAATTGGCATTGTCGGGCGTGCTCGCTCCGCTCGAGTTGCGCACCTCGTACGTGCAACTTTGACTGAACTGGTACGAGTACAAGTTGCCCGGGCTCGGGCTGTAGGCCGAGTCGACAATGAGCTCGGTGTAGGTCGACTTTTCGCTGTAGTAGATGGTCTCGGCCATGTACCACGAGCGCAAATTGCCCTTGGCTTCGGCCTGGCGAGCGCGCGCGCGAAACAACATGAACTGCGGCAACGCGATCGAACTCAAAATGCCGGTGATCGCCACCACCACCATCAGTTCAATGAGAGAAAAGCCCCGCGTGTTGCGTTTCACAGCTCAACCATAGCGGCGCGGCGGGGCGGTTTTCACGGGGTTGCATGTCGGTGCAGCCGCGCGCGCCGAATGTCCGACATCGTCGGGGCAGGGTCGGGGCGCGCTCGACCGAAGCCTGAGCGACAGCAAAAACCTGTGTTACTCCGCGTGGTTAAAACCAAGCTCGATGGTTTGCGACCGAACCGACGCATTCTGTTCGAACTCGCCAGCGCGCAGATCAGCTCCACTGAACTTCGGGGGCAGAAACTTCACCCGTTCGCCGCGAACAAAACTCGAACATCGGTGTTCTCGTGGCCGCCATGGTGACCGACGAAGAGCTCTGCGCCCGTGCCCGCGAAGGCGACGCGGCGGCGTTTGACCAGCTCTACGCTCGGTACGAGCAGGTGTTGTTCGGCTTTTTGCTGCGCCTCTTGGGCGACCGCGCCGAGGCCGAAGAAGCGTTTCACGACACGTTTCTCAAAGTGCTCGAGGCCGCCACGGTGCGGTTCGACGGGGCCCAGCGCTTCTCGTCGTGGCTCTTTCGCATTGCCCGAAACGTCTGCGCGAACCGCTTTCGCCGACACCACCGTGGCGAAGGCGCCTTGCGGCGACTGGCCGCCGCGAGCGACGAGACCGTCACCGCCGAAGACCAATTGGCCGAACGCGAACGGGCCTCCGCGCTCAGCCGAGCCGTGCTCGGGCTGCCGAACACCTTGGCCGACGTGTTTCACCTGCGCACCTCGGGCCTGTCGTACGAAGAAATCGCCGGAGTGCTCGACGTGCCGCTCGGCACCGTCAAGTCGCGCATGAACGCGTTGGTGACCCAGCTGAAAGAGAGCCTGCCATGATGCATTGCGAAGACGTGCGCCCCGAATTGCTGGGGTACCACTTGGGCACGTGCGAGCGGCCGCTGCGCGACGACATCGACGTTCACGTCATGGGCTGCCGCGACTGCTTGTCGACGTATTTGCGGCACAAACGAACCTGCGACGACGCCGCCGCGTTCGACGAGCGACCGTCGGAGCGCGTGCGTCAACGCCTGCGCGCCACGCTCGCGCTGCGCTCGCCCCCGAAAGCGAGCCCCCCCAAGCGCGGGGCGCTGTGGCTCATGGGCGTGGCCGCCGCGGCTTTTGTGCTCGCCGGAGTCACTTGGGTGTGGCGAGGGCCGGTGACGCCGTCTGTTGACACCCGACCAGCGCCCCTGCCGCGCGCCTCCACCCCCGCCGAGAGCCTGGTCGACTCGGCGTCTCGCCAAACCTCGTCGAACTTTTTGTAGCCCCGCCTCTTTGAAAGAAATCGAAAGAAAGGTCTGTCATGCACGCTCGCTTCATCGTGGCCGCGTTCGCGGTCTTCGCGGTACCCCTGGTGGCGTTCGCCGGCCCCCCGCCGGGTGACGAATTCGAAGACTGGGTCAACCGCCCGCGCGAAAAGTTCGAAAACGGAGACCAGGTCTTGCAGGCGGTGAAACAAGAGCTGCAAGCGCACTACCTCACCGAGGTGCCCGACGACGTGCTCTACCGCGCGGCGGTGCAGGGCATGCTCTCGGCCATCGACCCTGGGCGCAAAGACGCCAACGCGTTGCTCACCCCCGCCCAGTTCGCCGAAATGAACGTCGAAATGAAGGGCGAGCTCATCGGCATCGGCGTGCAATTCAAGTTCGACTCGGCGACCGGGCGCGCCGACGTGACCGGTTTGGTGAAAGGTTCGCCGGCCGAAAAAGCGGGTCTGCGGGTGGGCGACGCGCTGCTGTCGGTCGACGGCGCCACGTTCAAAGGCAAGCAGATTCGCGACCTGGTGCATGCCATTCGCGGCAAAGCGGCGACCAAGGTCACGCTCGCCCTGCTGCGAGACACCAGCATCGTCAACACCGTCGTCGAGCGGCAAAAAATCACCTTCGACGTCGTGACCCACGAGGCGCTGCCCGGCGGCATCGGCCTGTTGTCGATTCGGGCCTTCAACGAAACCACTCCGCAGGCGGTGCGCGAGGCGCTGGCCGCGCTGAAGGGGTCGAAGGGCCTCATCGTCGACCTGCGCGACAACGAGGGCGGCATGCTCGAGCGGAGCATCGACACGCTCAAACTGCTGGTACCAAAAGGCAAGGTGCTGACGCGGCTGGTGTACCGACAAGACAAAGAAGAGGTGCGCACCAACGACGCCGACCCGGTGTTCGCGGGCGTACCCACCGTGGTGTTGGTCAACGGGCAGACCCGCTCGAGCGCCGAATTGTCAGCGGCGGCCCTGCGCGACGGGCTCAAGGCCCCGCTCCTCGGCACCAAGACGTTCGGCAAGTGGAGCGTTCAAATGCTCAAGGAACTGCCGAACCACTTCGTCATGCGCTACACGGTCGCGCAATTTCGAGCGCCCGACGGCAAGAGCTACGAAGGCGAGGGCCTCGCGCCCGACATCGAAGTGAGCCAAGACGAGGCCGGCAAGGCCGACGGCCAGCTCCGAGCGGCGCTCCAGTTCTTGCGGTTGCGGCCCTGAGCAGCGTTTTTTCATGCGCCGGGGGTGGGTGCTAGAGTCTGACCGAACATGGCATCGACCCGTAAGCCCGGCCGCATTCAAGACATCGTGATGAAGGCCGGCCTCGTCGACCAAATGCAAATGCGCAGTGCGCTGGCGCACCTCGAGCAGTGGGGGGGCACGTTCGGCCACTCGTTGGTCGAGCTGGGCTTCGTCGACGAAGACGCCTTGACCGAGGTCATTGGCCAGGGGCTCAACATGCAGGTCATGCATTTGGGCACCGTGCCAAGAGACGGCGCCGCGCTGGCGAAAATCGACGTGAAGTTCTGCGAAGACCACCTCATTTTTCCACTCAGTGTCAGAGACCGGGTGCTGTCGCTCGCCATGGCCGACCCCACCCAGCTCGACGTCATCGACGAGGTGGGCGCCATTTTCGGGTGCCGGGTGCAGCCGTTCTTGGCGTCGGGCAGCGAAATTTTGGCCGTCATCGCGCGGCACTACAAAAACGAGGCGCTGGCCATTTCACCGAACCGCGCCCGCAAGGCCATTACGAGCGAATTGGCGTCACGGCCCTCGGCGCCGGGGTCGGTGACCGCGCGCATGGCGGTGCTCAAAGACAAGTCGGCGAATTCGATGCTCAACGAAATTCTCGGTGACGCCGACGAAGTGACGTTGAATGACCTCGACGTGCGACGGCTGCAAGCCGCGCAGCAAACGCAAGAGAAGGCCGGCCAAATTCTCGCCGCGCTGCGGTCGTTGCTCAGCGAAAAGGGCTACCTGCCGTAGCGGCTTGAACCCCCACAGTTCACCTGAGCTGAGCTGGTTTCGCGGCCGAGCGCGCCCATTTGATTGAGATCTCACCAGCGAAGCGCAGTTTGGGGTTAGTCGCGCGTGAAGAGCACGACCGAGACGCCAGCGAGCGCCGCCGAGACGATGCCGGTGGTCACGGCCACGGTGAGCTTGGTGTTGGCGCTGCCCGCGAGCGCCTGGGCTTGCGACTGCGTCAACTGAGAACCCTGCAGCCCGCCCCCGAGGTCGATGCGTTTTGAGTCGAAAGCGGCTTTGTCGGCGAACCCCAGCCCTGCGAAGGTGCCGGCGGCGACCGCCGCGGCGACCGCGCCACCCGCCACGACCCAGGCCGCGGTCTTGGCGGGCTTGCCGCCCGACTTCGTGGCCACCAGCGCGTCGTCTCGCACGGCCTTGGGTTCGAGGTCGGCTTGTCGAGGCGCGTCACTCGAGCGAGAAAAACCGGTGTCGCGCGGCTCGGCGGGGGCCGAGTTCGAAGGGCTGACGTCAGGCGTGCCCTTCGTCTCGGCGACCGCGGTTCGCTTCTTCAACGCGAGCCCGGGCTTGAGCTGGGCAATGAACTGCGCCATGGGCGCGGCCGACTTTTCGGCCCATTTGTCGGCGGGCGCCACGAAGTCGGCCGAGGCCAGCGCTTCTTCTGAATCGGCCGACATCGCCTCCAAGTGAATGGCGAGCGACTTCGAAACCTTGCCGACGTCGACGCCGATGACGACCGCCTTCGAGCCGAGCAGCACCGCGAGCTTGGCCACGCACGCCGAGCCACCGGCACAACTCTTCGGGTCGGCAAAGCCAGCGGCTCGCAGCTCGCGGGTCGCCGCCGCGTCGTCGAGCAGCGGGCCGATGCCTTCTTTGCGCAGCAGCTCGACCAGCTTGGTCGCCACCTTGGCCGAGTGCGTATCGGCGTTGGGGCGCTTGCTCGACACCACGACGGCAATGGGGCTGCGCGTCTCTTGCGCTTGAGCCAACACCAAAAGCGAAACAGACGCCCACAGAGGCAGCATTCTGCCTACCTTACCCCAAGTTTCGACCGTGCAACTCGCATGGAGATCAGGGCACTTACGCGGTCAATCAGAGTGGAATGTTGCCGTGTTTGCGAGGCAGGTTCTCTTGGCGCTTGTCTTTGAGCATCTCGAGCGCCCGAATGACCTTCGCGCGGGTTTGCTCGGGCCGAATGACTTCGTCGATGTAGCCGAGCTCAGCAGCCTTGAACGGGTTGGCGAATTTCTCGCGGTAGTCGGCGACGAGGCGGGCCTTTTCGGCGACGGGGTCTTTGGCCTGGTCGAGCTCTTTGCGAAAGATGATGTTGACCGCACCGTCGGGGCCCATGACGGCGATTTCGGCCGTCGGGTACGCGTAGTTGATGTCGGCCCGAATGTGCTTCGAGGCCATGACGTCGTAGGCGCCCCCGTACGCTTTTCGGGTGATGATGGTGACTTTGGGCACCGTGGCTTCGGCGTACGCGTACAACAGCTTGGCCCCGTGCTTGATGATGCCGCCCCATTCTTGGTTCGTGCCGGGCAAGAAACCGGGCACGTCGACGAAGGTGACGAGCGGTATGTTGAAGCAGTCGCAGAAGCGCACGAAGCGCGCGGCTTTGACCGAAGCGTCGATGTCGAGGCACCCGGCGAGCACCGCCGGGTTGTTGCCGACGACGCCCACGACTTTGCCGTTGAAGCGGGCAAACCCGATGACGATGTTCTTGGCGTAGTGCTCTTGCACTTCGAAAAAATGCTTGCCGTCGACGACCAGCTTCACCAGTTCGCGAATGTCGTAGGGCTTGTTGGGGTTCGCCGGCACCAGCGTCGCCAGCGCCGCCTCGGCACGCTCGGGGTCGTCTTCGGCGGGCACCGCGGGCGGGTCGTCGGTGTTGTTCGAAGGCAAATAGCCGAGCAATTCGCGCGTCATCATGATCGCGGCTTGCTCCGAGTCGGCCGCGAAGTGCGCGACGCCCGACTTTTGGTTGTGGGCGACCGCGCCACCCAGGGCGTCTTTCGTGACTTCTTCATGGGTGACGGTCTTGATGACGTCGGGCCCGGTGATGAACATGTACGACGACTGCTTGGTCATCAGAATGAAGTCGGTGATGGCCGGCGAATACACGGCGCCGCCCGCGCACGGCCCCAGAATCAGTGAAATCTGGGGCACCACGCCCGACGCCAGGGTGTTTCTCAAGAAGATGTCGGCGTAGCCGGCGAGCGACTCGACGCCTTCTTGAATGCGGGCCCCGCCCGAGTCATTGAGGCCGATGATGGGCGCCCCCACGCGGGTCGCCAGGTCCATCACCTTGCAGATTTTTTGGGCGTACGCGCCCGACAACGAACCGCCGAACACGGTGAAGTCTTGCGCGAAGACGAAGACTTGGCGGCCGTCGACCGTGCCGTACCCGGTGACGACGCCGTCGCCCGGTATTTTCTTGTCGGCCATGCCGAAGTCGGTGGCGCGGTGGGTGACGAACTTGTCGAGCTCGGTGAACGAGCCTGGGTCGAGCAACAAGTCGAGGCGCTCTCGGGCGGTGAGCTTGCCCTCTTTGTGTTGTTTGGCGATTCGGTCGGCTCCGCCACCTTGTTCGGCGGTGGCTTCGAGTTGGGCCAGGCGCTGGCGCAAGGGGTCTCTCTCGACGGTGTCACTCATGCGGCGGCGTCGTAGCCCGTGACGGGGGCCTTTTCCACCGTCACACTCGGGCCTCGGCGGCTTTCGCGGGCTGGCACCGCGGCCGCGGGCCTCGTCAGGCGACCGAGCGGGCGACCGGCCCCGAACGCCGGCGGCAGACATGCAGGGTCGTGTCGCACTCGGGCGCGCAGAATTTCAATGCGAGCACAGCGGGCACGCACACCGCCCGACAGCGCAGTCACCCACATCGAAGCGGCGCGCGTTCGACTGATACACTTGCTTCATGTCGCTTGGCACGGGTCTTCGGGCCCTGGTGATTGATGACGATGACGCCATTCGACAGCTCATCAGCAAGGTGCTCTCGGCACACGGTTTCGAGACGGTCGTCGCGACCGACGGCCTCGACGCGCTCATGCAAATGGAGACCGCGTGCCCCGACTTCATCGTCAGCGACATGATGATGCCGAACCTCGACGGCCTGAGCTTGCTCAAGGCGCTCAAGCGGCAAGCGGCGACGACCCACATCCCCGTCATCTTCATCAGCGCGAAGAGCGAGGCGCTCGACATCGCCGACGGCATGCGCGCCGGCGCCTTCTACTATTTGACCAAGCCCTTTCGCCGCGACGACCTCGTGTCGCGGGTGCGCGAGGTCGTGGCCAAGCTCTCGTCGGTACCCTCAGCGTCACGGTTTTGACGCTCAGGGCCGCGTACGAGACTTGCGACGCGGCCGCGGCCCGTTAGCCATTTGAGCGGGGCAACGGGAGAGGGAACGACATGCGAGCACTGTTCGTCGTGCTGGGCGCGGCTTTTTTGCTTTCGGGGTGTTCGTGCGGCACCCGAGGCCTGGTGGCGGCCTCGACGTGCGGCAACCCCGCCAAGGGCCAACGCTATTCGCTGTGCCTCGAGTCAACGTCGGGGCTGGGCGACGGCACCGTCAACCACCGCGAGCTCGCGGGCGCCGTCGGCGCCGTGCACGCCGCGGCCAAGGGCCCCACCTACACCCTCGTCGGAGGAACTTTTCATGAAGCCAAGTAACGGAGTGTTGGTGGTGGGGTTGGCGCTGTGGGCCACGACGGGTCTGGCGCAGGTGCCCAACCGGGTCGAGTACCACGGCACGTTGCTCGAGAGCGACACCGGCAACCCCGCGGTGGGGTCGTTCGCGCTGAAGTTCGAGTTGTTCGGCGTTGAGACCGGAGGCACGGCGTTGGCGACGCAAGAAGAAGCGTCGGTCTCGGTCGACAATGGTTCGTTCTCAGTCAACTTGGCGAGCCTCTTCACCCAAGACCGCACCGGAGACCTCTTTCTCGAAGTGTCGGTGAAGCCGGCCGGCGGCGCCACGTACGACGTGTTGCCCCGCGTGGCCATCGGCTCGGTGCCGTTCGCCCACCGAGCGAAGGTGGCCGATCAGGTCGATTGGGCCAACGTGCTCCATGCGCCGACCTTCACGACCGGGCCGACCGGTGCCACCGGCGCGACGGGCCCGCAGGGAGAAATGGGCCCCACGGGCTCGACGGGGCCCGCGGGAGCCAACGGGTTGTCGGTGAACACGAGCTCAGAGGCTCCCGGTGCGAATTGCCCGACCGGCGGTCTGAAGTTCGACTTGGGTGGCATGACCAGCTTCGTCTGCAACGGCGCGGTCGGCCCCGCCGGCACGCAAGGCCCCGCGGGGGCGGTCGGGCCAACGGGTCTGCCAGGCGTCGCCGGGCCCACCGGAGCGACCGGAGCCACGGGCACGCAAGGCCTGGCGGGAGCGACGGGCGCCACCGGCGCGCCAGGCCCCACGGGTTCGACGGGGCCCACCGGCGCCCAAGGCATCGCCGGAGCGACGGGCCCCACCGGGCCTCAAGGTCTCGACGGGCCGACCGGCGCCACGGGTACCCCGGGCATTGCCGGCCCGACTGGCCCGACTGGCCCGACCGGCCCCACCGGCGCGCAAGGCGTGGCGGGCGCGACTGGCCCAACCGGCCCTCAAGGCGCTCAAGGCCTTGCCGGCCCGACCGGCGCGACGGGCGCTCAAGGCATTGCCGGCCCGACCGGCGCGACAGGTGCTCAAGGCGTCGCCGGCCCGACCGGCGCGACGGGGCCGACCGGAGCCGTGGGCGCCACCGGCCCTGCGGGCGCGGGTTCGGTCACGAGCGTCGCGACCGGCACGGGCCTGACGGGAGGCCCCATCACCACGACGGGCACGGTGTCGCTCGCGAATACCACGGTCACGGCGGGCAGTTACACGCGTGCGAACATCACCGTCGACGCGCAGGGCCGGTTGACCGCCGCCGCCAACGGCGCCGCGGTGAACTTGTCGAGTGAAGTGACGGGCAGCTTGGCCGACAGCAACCTGGCGACCATTTCGACGGCCGGCAAGGTGTCGAACAGCGCCACCACCTGCACCGCGAGCAACACCGCCAGCACCATCGTTTCGCGCGACGGCTCGGGTAATTTCTCGGCGGGCACCATCACCGCGACGGCGTTCAGCGGCAGCGGCGCTTCGCTGACCTCGCTCAACGCGAGCAGCCTCTCGAGCGGCACCGTGCCCGCCGCGCGGCTGCCGGCCATGGTGGGCGACACGGGCGTCGGTGGCACGGCGGGCGCGGTACCCGCTCCGGCCGCGGGCGACGCGAGCGCCGGCAAGTTCTTGAAGGCCGACGGCACCTGGGCGGCGCCCACCTCGTCGGGCCCGTCGCTCGTCGCGAAGGTGACGACCGCGTCGTACACCGTGGGCGCCAACGACAAGTACATCGTCGTCAAGACCGCGACGTCACCGACCATTACGTTGCCGAGCGCCGCCGCGAACCCCAACCGGTCGATTTTCATTCTCAGCAACTGGCAGGGCTTCGTGCTCAACGGCGGCAACATTCGCGACGGCAACATGGGCAGCTACAACACGTCGACGGCGAGCGTGACCTACGCCGCGACCGAATGGTGGACCATTGTGGCCGTGAGCGACGGGGCCGACTGGTACATCAACTGACGTGAAGTGCACGGCCCTGCGGTGCGAGCGCGCGCTCGACGGTCTTTAGCCAATTTCGCGGCTGAGCGCCTCGAGCACCGCCCGCGGGTACCCGCGACCCTTCATCGTCTGCAGGGCGTTCATCGCCGGTTGGCCTTTGGTTTTGGCGCCACCGGCGAGGCCCGAAAACACCAGCGCGGCCTGGAGCGCGAGCATGGCCACGTCGCTCGGGGGCCCCTTGCCCACGTCGAGCGCGCGGCTGACCAAATCGAAAATCGAGCGCCAGCCGCCGGCGGCCAAGGGCGCCAGTTGCTCGGCGCGAACCAGTTCCCACGGGGCTTTGTTGGCGGCGACGTTGGTGAGCGCCATGGCGCCGGCGCAAAAGCGCACCCGACCGACGTCGGCTTCGCTGGCTCCGAGCCTTCGACACACGCCCCCGGCGAGCGAGACGAATTGCGCGGCGGCGCGGCCGCGGTCACCGAGCAACCCGAGGGCGGCGTCGAACAGGGCGGCCTGCGGGTCGTCGAGCGTCGCCGAGAGCTTGGAGCTGCTCGCGATGGTGCCGCGCGACTCCAGTTCCATCTCGTCGACGCCGACCACGCTGGGTTCGAGTTCGATGCCCGAAGAGTCGGGTTCGAAGCCCGGGTCTTTGATGGCGACGTGCGAGGCGGTGGTGTTGGCGTTTTCGAGCCAAGACGACGGGTCGTCGACGTCGACACCGCCGTAGACCGACCCAATGGCGCGGGCCAAGGCGGCGGGCCCGGCCCGAACGGCCAGCACCGCGGCGGCCTTGGTGGCCCGCTTGAGCGAGTCGATGACTTCGTTGTTGAGCGGGTCACGCACGGCGACGACGAGCTGATCACCGGGCTTGACCCCCAGCGGTACCGCGCCCAGCGCCTCGGCCACTTTGGCGGGCAAGCGGGTCAGCACCTCGTCGGGGGCTTTGGTGTCCATCAACCGTTGGGCGGTGATGACCGGCGTCTTGGTGACCTCGCCTTCGGTCGTGACGACCACGTCTTCGTCACAAAACCCAAGCGACACAATCGCGTCAGACACGGCGCCCTGCACCGATTCGGCGTGGGCCACCGCGGCCTCGAGTTGTTCGGCGCTCAGCAAGCGTTTCGCGACCAGGGCGTCGGCGACGCGCAGGTCTTGCCACGGCATGACGGGCGGGGCGCGAGCGGCGGCTTCGGCGGCTTCGCGCTCCTTTTCGGCGAGGAGCGCTTCGGCGGTGAGCTTGCGGGTCGAAATGCGGGCGAGGGTGACCCCCGGGGGGCTCAAGCCCGGCGGAGGAATGCCGCTGGGCACCGTGGTGGGTTCGGGCGGCAACGCCCGCGACGTGCGAATGGTCAATTCGGTGCCCCCGCTGGGAGGAATGGCCGTCAACGGCACGCGGTCGGGCATCGACCGAGCGACGAACCGGGCGATGACGTTCGCGGTGACCAGCCACTGGGCCTGCTCGGCGGCCACCTGCAAGGCATTCTCGACTTCGCGCGCGTGCGGTCGCTGGGTCGGGTCTTTCGACAACATCCACCCGAGAACGGTGGCGAGCTTCTCGGGTACTCCGGGAGCGACGGCGCCGGCGGCCGGCGGCAACCGCCCCGTCACCAGTTCGTGCAGCACGAGCCCCAACCGAAACACGTCAGACGACGAGAAGTACTTGCCGCCCGCTTGCTCGGGCGCGACCACCGCGGCCTCACTGCGCGCGGGCCCATTCGCGCCCTGCCCCGCCGCCGCCGCGAGGCCCAAGTCGGTCAGCACCACGGCTCCCGCGGTGGTCACGTGGAGCGTGCTGGCGCTCAGGTCACCGTGGTGCAGCGGCGGCGACTGTTCGTGCAGCGTCGCGAGCGCCATTGACGCGCGCAGCCCCACGGCCACGACTTCGTTGAGGTGGGGCCGTATTTGCTTCGCCGCGAGCGCGTTGAGCAACGCCCGCAGCGATTCTCCGTCGGTCAACGACTGCGTCACCCACGTGGAGTCGGCGCCGGTGCCCCATTCGACCAACGGTGCGGCCACGTCGTGCGGCAACAAGCGCCACTGCTCGGCAATGGGTTGAAAGCGTTCGAGCAGGGCTGGGTCTTGTGACCACGGAGCGACGACCCGGCGCAACCACACCGGCTGTTCGCTCGCTTGGCGAACCACGCCCACGTACGACTCAAACACGCCACCGGTGCCGAGCTTGCGTGTGACGCGGTACGTGCCCACTGAAGGTGCCCTCGCGATGTGTGTCTTTGTAGCGACGGTAGAATCTTCTGCGAAGAGTGTACGGATCGAACCCGACCTCTGTCATGCTCGAATTTTCGAATGGCGATGGGGTGAGCGGGACCCCATCGTGGTCACTCGACGAGCGGGCCGAAGCTCGTCACCCAGGAGACACCCATGCTGCTTCGTTGGAACACGTTTGTCGCGATTGCTGTACTCGGGGCCGCCGGCTGCGGCCCTGCCGAAATACGCATTGACGAGACGAAGGGGGTGCCGGCGGTCAAAGGCAGCACCGAAGTGGCCCTCTCGAGCTTCACCTGCGGGCAGCCGATCGCGGCGCAAGACCAAACGGTGCAGACCAAGGTCGTCACGGGCGGGTGTGAGCTGTCGTACGACCAAGACGTACCGGTGCTCAAGACGAGCGACTACACGTCGGTGCCCGAACTCAAAGGGGTGACGAACCTGGTGCAGCGGGTCGAATTGAAGATTTCGAAATTGAGCTTCACCGACGGCAGCACCGGCCAGGCGCTCGACGTGAACACCCGCATCACCAGCGCCACGCTGGCAGTGAACGGGCAAGCGGTGGCCGACAAGGCGAGCCTCACGTCGTTGCCGAAGACGGTGTCGCTGCAGGGCGACGCGCTCACTCCGCTCAAGACGGCCATCGACGCGCGGCAACCGGCCTCGGTGCACGTGCGGGTGATCGTCGTCATCCCCGACGCTCCGGCGCCTCCGGCGAAGTTGAAGGTCGACTACGACGCGCAGCCCGCGGTCATTTTGGGCACGGGCAAAATCTTCTAACCCGGGTCGTTTTTCGGGGCGAGCCCCGGCGAAGCTCACGGTGCTCTTCGAAGACACCTGTGGCAACCTCATCAACTTGGTACAGGTGCCCCCTTCGGAGTCGTGAATGCCCAATGGCTACTTGAGTGCTGAACACGAACCGGTCGCGAGCGAATTGACCGAGACGACGCCATTGCGCGTGGTGGGTGAATTGCCCGAGGGCCTGCTCGGCCTCTACGTGCGCAACTCGCCGAACCCGCAATTCGAGCCGGTGGGCAAGTACCACTGGTTCGACGGAGACGGCATGGTGCACGGGGTGCGGTTCAAAGAGGGCCGCGCGTCGTACTTGAACCGCTGGGTGCGTACGGCCGACTTCGAGAAAGAGCGCCAAGCGGGCCGGGCGCTGTGGTCGGGCATTCTCGAGCGACCCCAGGCCGACGCGCCGAGCCCACTCAAGAACACCGCGAACACCGACCTCGTCTTTCACCACGGCAAAATCGTGGCGACTTGGTGGTTGGCGGGCACCCCGTACGAGCTCGACCCGAAAGACCTGTCGACGTCGGGGCCCGCGACGTTCGGAGGCCAGCTGACGCATGGCATGAGCGCGCACCCGAAAGTCGACCCGCGCACCGGCGAACTGGTGTTCTTCGACTTCTCGATGCGCAAGCCCCCGTTCATGCGCTACGGCGTGGTGAACGCCGAAGGGCGCTTGACGCGTTCAGAGCCCATCGACCTGCCGACGCCCCACATTTTGCACGACATGGCCATCACCGAGCGCCACTCGGTCTTGATGGACTTTCCCCTCGGGTGGGACGCGGCCAAGCTCAAAGAAGGCAAGCGGCGCATCGCTTTCGACCGAGGCGTGCCGAGCCGCTTCGGAGTGATGCCGCGGCACGGCCGCGCGGCCGACGTGAAGTGGTTCGAGGCCAAGAGCTGCTACATGTACCATTCGATCAACGCCTACGAAGACGGCGAAGAGGTGGTGCTCAACGGCTGCCGGGTGGCCGACCTGATACCCGAACACCAAAACCCGTCGCCCACGGTCGCCCGGCTCGACGTCATTGAACTCGTGCCCCACTTGTACGAGTGGCGCTTCAACCTGAAGACCGGAGCCGTGCGCGAACGACAGCTCGACGACCTCGCCACCGAATTTCCTCGAATGAACGACGGGTGGAAAGGCGTCAAGGCGAAGTACGGGTACAACCCGCGGCTGGCCCCGCGCGCCGAGCTGATGTTCGACGGCGTGGTGAAGTACGACCTCGACACCGGCCGCGCCCTCTCCACGTGGAACGCACCGCGAGGCTGGTACGTCGGCGAGGCGTCGTTCGCCGAAGCACCCGACGCCCAAGGCGAAGACCACGGGTGGCTGGTGACATTCGGCACCAACGCGGCCGACCGGGCTTCGGCGGCCTTCGTGCTCGACGCGCGCGAAATGAACGAAGTGGCGGTGGTGCATTTGCCCCAGCGAATACCCCTCGGCTTTCATTCATATTGGTGCCCGCGGGTGTGACCCTCGCGGCCATGAATTGGGCGAGCGTCGAAAAGCAAGTGGGCCGCGGCGACGGGCGCGGGCTTGTCAAAGCCCTCGTCGGGCTGTGGCAGCAGACCCGAGCCAGCGAGGTCGCCGACCTGCTCGACTTGGCGACGAAACACTGGGCCGATGACGACCCTGCCCCACTCGACGCCCGAGCGTGGGCGCACGCCGCGAAGACGGGCGACGGCCTGGTGCGGGGTCGCCTCATCAAACAGCTCGGGCGAACGGCGAATGACGTTCGCACCCGACTGAGCGTGGTCGCGAGGTGGCAAGACCCGCGCCTGACGCCGGTCGCGCTCGCGATGCTCACCGACTTGAAGTTCGTGGGCCAGAAGACGCGGCCGTTGTGGGCCCAGCTCTTCGAAGCGATGGCGGCGCTCGGTGACCCGCGGTTCGTACCGGCGGCCGAGCAGCTCGCCGCCCAGTGGCGGGTCAGCCCCGACCTGAAAGCGGCGTTGTCTCGCATGCTGGCGAAGACCAAGAAAGCGCTTCGCACTCCACCCCCGACCCGCGCGTTGACCGCCGCGGAGCGCTCGGCGCTCGGGCGCCTTCGACGCGCGGTCGAGAAAGCAAAGCCGCCTTCGCCCTCGGCCACTCCGGCGCAGGCCGACGAGCTGTTGGCGGCCATCGCTCGGGCGCCCGACGACGACGCGCCGCGGGCCGTCTACGCCGACTGGCTCCAAGAGCGCGGTGACGTGCGTGGAGACTTCATCGCGCTGCAGCTGCGCCCGGGGGCCGGGCGAGACCCCAAGCGCGAAGCGGCCTTGGTGAAGGCACACGGCAAGGCGTGGCTGGGGCCGTTGGCGCCGGTGCTCATCGGGCAACCGGTGTTCGAGCGCGGGTTTCCGGTGGCGGGTACGGTGAAGTTTCGCAACGAGCAAGACGTGGCGAAGTACGCCGGCCTCGCCGCGTGGGCGACCTTCGAGAAGTTGACCTGGTCAGACCACCTCGTGGCCGACGACCAAGTGACCTGGGCGCGCTTCATTCACCCAGCCATGCGGCGGCTCACCGAGGCCCACGGTCTGTTCGCCGAGCACCTGTTGACGAAGCCGGCGACCTCGTGGGCGATGCACGCGGTGACCGCCACGGTCGGAGAGCCCGGAGTGTTGAAAGCGGTGTTCGAATCGGGGGTGTTGCCGAACCTGAAGCGCTTCGTGCTGCGAGACGTCGGGGTCGAGCCCCACTGGTTCGAGGGCCTGCGGGCCGCGCCTCAAGAAGTCTCCGTGCCGCACGCCGAGATGAACGTCGGGCGCTGCGCCCTCGTCGAATTCGCCCGCGCGGCCGACCGGTCGAGCATTGAAAAACTGGTGTTGGTGGTCGACTACTACGGCCCGGCGGAGTGGGCCTTCGGGCGCGACTCCAGCGGGCGTTTGACGCGCGTTCACGTGCGAATGACGCCCCACGTTCGCGACGACACCGACGCCACCCGGCCCCGAATCGTCGTGCGAACCGAGCACGACGTGAACAGCCTGCTGCCCGGGTGGCTGACGTCGTTCGAAGCCAGCCTCGTCACGAAAGGCGGAGTCGCAAGGGTACCGGCGCTCGAAGCGCTCGCGGCCAAGAAGCTGAGGTGACGACGCGAGACGGGTGTTGCGCCAGGCGCCGTTTGAGGGTGAGTTCTGCCGATGCTTCTGGGGCTCTCCCACGTCGACTGGTCGGCGCTCTCGTCGTCGAGTGGTGACGGGCGTGAAGTGCCCCGGCTGCTCGAGGCGGCGGGGGCGACCGGTGGTACGGCGAAGTTGGCGCTGACGCAGTTGCGCCGAGAAATACTCACCGAGCACGAAGTCTGGGAGACCAGCTCCGAGACCGTGCCCTTTTTGTGGAGCTCTTGCATGACCTCGGGGTTGGTCGGCTGCGAGGCGCGTTCCCCCAGCATTTGAACTTTGACGAGCTCAACGACCAGGCCGATCGCGCCGAGCCGCCCGCTGGAGGCGTCGACGAGGACGCCGACGACTTCGGCTTCGACGACGACGACGTGGCTCCAGCACGAGCCGAGCGGCAGTGGCTCCGGCCGCGCTGGCAACGTGACTGCGCCCTCGCCGTCGAGCTGTCGTTGCCGGCACTGACCCCGCTGCTCGACGACGTCGACGACGAGCTCGTCTCGAGGCTGATTGCGCTGTTCGGCCCGTTTCGAACCGCGGCCAACCACCTCGCCCCCGCGCTGTGGAAGTTGGCGCGCGAAGAAGACGACTCGGTGCTCGGGCCGCAGGCGCTCGTCGCGTTGGCCCAGCTCGGCGTGCCGGGCGCTTCAGAAGCGGCGCGCGTCGCGAGCGACCAGCACGTCGACACCCAGCCGGGGCTCTACGCGGCGGTCGCAGACATTTTGGCCTCGGTGTTGCCCACCCCGTCGTCGATTCACACCGTGGTGGGCACGCCGAAGGCCTGGCACGCACAATTTTGCCCGTTCGTCGGCACGGTCGAACGGCTCCAGCGCCGCGTGCTTCGGTACGTGCCTCTGGGAGCGCGCGCTTTGGTGGTACAAGCCTTCGAACGCGGCAACACCGAGTTGCCGCGGCTCGTGGTCGCCCAGTTGCTGTTGCGCTTCGCGAACATCACCAACGCCAACGTGCTCGACGAAGTGCAGCGTTCGGCGCTCGCCCTCGTGGCGCAACGCGGCCCGTGGTCTCGCGTCGAGCTCACCGACATGCTCGACGAAATCGGGCTCCCCGCCACGCAGGGTGGCCTTCGGGCGCACCTCGCGCAAACGAAGTAGCGGGCGTTCTCAACGCACCACCACCGTGACGCTGGCCGTCAAAGGCCGCGACGGTGACCGGCGCTTGGCATTTGACCAAATACGTGTCTAAATGGTTACTCAATATGTCACGAGCCGCTGCCGACGCCGACGTCTTTCGGGCCATCGCCGACCCCACCCGCAGGGCGATTCTCGACCGCTTGAGAGCGGGGCCCGCGCCGGTGAACGCACTCGCCGCCGACTTTCGACAGAGCCGCCCCGCCATTTCGAAGCACTTGCGGGTACTCAGAAATTCACGCCTCGTTTCTGAAGAGCGCGTCGGCCGTGAGCGCCGCTACGCGCTCGAGCCAGACCCGCTGAGGCAAGTGTCGGGCTGGGTCGAAGGCTACCGCGCATTCTGGCAAGTGAGCTTGTCAAACCTCAAACGCCACCTTGAACGACAAGACCAAAACAAGTAACCATTTCATTACCTATCCAACAACAAAGAACCACGCATGCCTCGCGCCGCACACCCCGCCCGTTCAGTCGCCGACGTGACCGCCGGCACCATTCTCGCGACGGTCGACATTGACGTACCGCCACAGAGGGTCTTCGCCGCGCTCACCGACCCCAAAGAATTGGTGCAGTGGTGGGGTTCGCCCGAGCTGTACCAAACCACCGGTTGGGAAGCCGACCTGCGCGTCGGAGGCAAGTGGAAGTCGGTCGGGCGCGGGGCCGACGGGCAGCCCTTTTCGGTCGAAGGTGAGTACGTCGAAATCGACCCGCCGCATCGCTTGGTGCACACCTGGCGCGCCCCGTGGGACGGAGGCCACCTCACCACGGTGCACTACCGGCTCGAAGCGACGAAGACCGGCACGCGGGTGACGGTGCGCCACGAAGGGTTCGCGGGCCGCCCCGACTCGTGCAGCGGCCACGCCGACGGTTGGCAGCGGGTGCTCGGCTGGGTGAGCGGGTTCGTCGCGCCTGCCGCCGAGCCCACCTACTTCTTCGTGCGGCTGTTGCCGCCGAGACCGACCTTCATGGCCGACATGACGGCCGACGAGCGCGCGCTCATGATGGAGCACGCCCAGTATTGGCGCACCCAGGCCGACCAAGGGGTCGCGCTTGCCTTCGGCCCGGTGGCGGGGCCGCAAGGCGGGTGGGGCCTGGGGCTGCTCAAGGCACAGAACGAAGCCGAAGTTCGAGCGTTCGAAGCACAAGACCCCGTCATGCGAGCCAAGCGGGGCTTCGCCTACGAGGTCTCTCCGATGGCTCGGCTCGTGCTGGGCCGGTGGTGACCGTCGACCGCTTCGCCAACCGCGACACAGCGACTCGTGGCCGGGCGGTGCAGCTGCCGACTACGCCGAACGTGATTGTTGGGCGGTGTCTCGTTCGGCGCATGCGCGCAGCCGCAACTGGCCGCGAAAGTCGGCGCCGGTGCTCGTCTTGAGTTCGGTGAGCTAGTGCTCGTCGCTGTTCTTGGTGAGCCAGGCCGCCAAGGCGGCGACCCGGGGTTTGGTCGCTGGGTACTGCGCAACCGCGACGTTCACCCGGCTTGCGCGGCCGAGTTTGAGCAACACGCTGTGAACGGTGTCGACCGACCCGTATTCGCCTTCGACGACGAAGCCCTTCTTGTTCTTGGTGACGGTCAGCGCGCCGTCGAACCCAACGACGTTGATTCGCCGAAGTGCACCGGTGTTGAGCTTTGCGAAGAGCGACGCGTCGCGCACCGATTCGACTCGACAAAGCGCAGGCGCTCGATGAGGCCGCTGCGCTGCAAGGCGACGGTGAGCGCCTCGGGGCAGTCGGTCAGCCCGAGCGACCCGAGCTGCTCGAACTGGGCCAGGCGCTGCAAAACGTCGACCGAGGGCATGCGCGCGATGGTCAGGCCGCGCACCGGGCGGTTCGGTCGGGCGAGCAACCACTTGAGCACGTCTCGATGGGTGACGTCGAAGTCGCTCAGCGCGCCGCAAGCGTCGGCTTCGAGAAATGAAAGGTAGGTCGCCGCGCTCGCTTGACCTTGGTCAAGCCGCCTGACGAAGCGCAGTTCGGCGTGGGCGAGGGCTTCGACCCACACGTCTTTCGGCGCCTTGGCCTGCGCCTCCAACGCGGCCTCGCGCAGAAAACCACGGTGAAACGACAGGTGGGTGAAGACCCGCGCCAGGGGCCCCAACCACCGGGCCTGGTGTTCTTTGAGCAGGGCGCGCTGGCGTTGCTCGCCCGGGGCCTTCGGCGCGGCGACGCGCAGCGGCTCGGCGTGTGCGCGAACTTGCAGCGAAATGAACTCCCCGCGACTCTCGCCGCGCTCGAGCAGTGCGTCGGCGTAGACCAGGCGAATGGCGTCGTCGTACTCGTGGGCGAGCATTTCGGTGACGAGCTGCGCTTCACGCGCTGAATCACCGGGCGAGGGCGTCGTCTGGGGTGAGACCGGGTGCTGGGTCGACAAGGCCCGCCACGCCGCGCGCGCGGGGGCGTCGAGGCGAACGGTCACGGCGCGACCGGAGGTGATGAGCCTGGGCAGCACCTCGCTCAATGCCGAGCGGGTGACTTGCGCCTTGGCTTGCGGCGCTTTGAGCGCGTCGGCCAGAACCTCGGCCTGGCGAACATCGGCGGTGAGGTGACCGAACGCCGGCTCGAACAGCTCGACCAATTCACCAGCCGTTTCAATGGTGAAGGGGCAGGTCACCAGGGCGCGGGCCACGGCTGCGGCGAGCCGAGGGTCGGGCTCGATGTTCTGGAGCGCCTGCAGCCTGCGCTTGAGGGCCGCGGGCCGGGTATCGCGCGCGCGTCGGTTCGTCGGGCGTTCGGTGGGCAGCTGCTCCATCAACGTGTCGGCGAGCCAGCTCAGGTCACTCGCGGTGGGCGCTTTGGCGCAAGCGAGCCACGCCGTTTGAAATTGGGTGTTCTGGCGAAAGAAGGGTTTGGGAGCGCTGGCGAGGTACGCCCGGCCCAGGGCTTCGAGCACGTCGGCCACTTCGGGAGCGCGGGTCTCGGCCCAGGCTTGCTTGAGCGACGCGACGCCGGCGGCCGTCGGGTGTTCGAGCAGGCTTCTGGCGTGTTCGGCGTTCATGAGCGCACGCATGATGCGGGGTTTCAAGCGCACGCCACAGTGAATTGTGCCTGACGCCGGCCAACCGGAGCAGCCTACGCTCCAGGCGAGGTGAGCGTGGCAATCACGCTCTTCGTGTCGAGAATCGTCGCGAATTCGCGGTTGAGGTCAGACATGGTCATCGCCTGAATCAACTCGGCTTTGTATTCGACCCCGTCTGGGCCGGTGCGGTCGAACGTGGCGGTGGCATCAGACACGACGAAGGTGGTGAAGCCCAAATTGCCCGCCATTCGAGCGGTGGTTGAAATGCAGTGATTGGTCGTCAGCCCGACGATGACCAAGGTGTCGTGACCGGCGCGCCGCAGGTCTTCTTCGAGGCTCGTGCCGATGAAGCAGCTGTTGACGCTCTTTTTGATGATGCGCTCACCGGCGACCGGAGCCACTTCGGGTTTGAACTCATTGCCGGGTTGACCGGGCCGAAGGGGTGACTTGGGCTCTTTCGAGCAGTGCTTCGCGAACATCACCGGCCGCTTCAGCGTGCGCCAGGTGAGCAACAGCTCGGCGATGTGGGCCTCCATTTGGGGGTTGTTGCGGCGGCCCCACACCGGCTCATCGAGCCCGCGCTGCACGTCGACCACCAACAGCACCGCATTCTTCGACAAACCGAACGGGCTCATGCCGCAGTCGTAGGCGGGGGCACGGCGCTGACCAAAACGCCGATTCGCGCCATCGGTTTGGCCGATGGTATGACCACGCGGTGAAAACCGAACTCGAGCTTCGCCATCTTCGGGTTTTCGTGGCCGTGGTCGAGAGTGGGGGGCACACCCGCGCGGCCAAAGCGCTCGGTCTTTCACAGTCGACCGTGTCTGAAACCCTCAGCGCACTCGAGCGCACCTTGGGCGCACCTTTGTTTCTCAAGGGAGCCAAAGTGATGAGCCCGGCGGGTGAAGCGTTGTTGCTTCACGCCCGCAAAATTCTGGCGTCGACCCATGACTTGCTGGCGGCGGTGGCCGCGGTCTCGACCGAAGTGAACGCGACGTTGAGCATTTCGGCCGTTGAATCGCTGAGCGCCTACGTGTTGCCCGGCCCCTTGGCGGCCATGCGGGAGCGCTGGCCGAACGTGCGATTCGAGGTCACCACCGGGCCGTGCACGGAGATTCGCGCGAAGGTGGCGGGGGGCCGGAGCGACGTGGGGTTCGTCATCGAGGCCGACACGGGGCTTCGCGACGACGCGGTGCTCGCGACGGTGCGGCTGTTGGTGGTGGCGACCCGCGGGCACCTGTGGGCGGGCCAAGAGCTGGGGCCGAGCGAGCTTCGAAAGAGCGACTTTCACATGAGTGACGCCGCGGGCGACTACCACGACGTGCTGCGGCGGTTCTTCGAAGGCTGGCCCGCGCCGAGAACCCAGTCGCTCGGCACCGTCGAGGGCGTCAAACGAAGCCTGCTCGCGGGCGACAAAGCGTTGGGCGTGTTGCCGGCCCACGCGGTCGAACGCGAGTTGCGCGAGGGCGCGCTGGTCGAAGTCAAGCCGCGGCCGTCGCTGGGTGGGTTGGTGGTCAGAGGGGTGCGTTCACCGCGGGTGGCCGACTCGCCCGTCGTCGCCGACTTGATTGGGTGCCTTCGCGCCGCGTTTTGAGCGGCACGCGCGCCGTCATGTAAACTCCGGTGATCTCATTCGCGAATCTTGAGAGACACGACCGCAACGAATTGACCTCATGGCCAGCAACCCAATGCCCTCCTCAACGATAAGGAGGGCATGCCCACCATTGACTCCGCCAAGGTTGCCTGTGTTCGGTTGCCGCCTCCAGCACCCGCGGAACAGGCGGCGTCCGCAGAACAGGCGACGCCTCAAGCGGCCAGCGAACCACAACCGCGCGACGCTCGGCCTCCATGTGACCAGTTCGAAGAGAAACGCTCTCAGTTGAAGCCCGGGGCTCGCGTTGGCGAATTCATAGCCAACATCGTTCTCAAGCCATTTTGGTGAAGCGGGCCTGAGCAAGCGGGTTTGACGCTGCGTGCCCGTCAAGGGTGCGCTTCGAAGAACTCAATCATCACCCGGTTGGCCGAAATGTCGGTCGACACGAGGCCGCTGTCGCCGACTTGAGACCCTCCGGGCCAAGTGTGGCCGCCGTCGATGACTTCGTAGAGTTCGACGTCGTGACCTGGGGGGCAGTTGTACTGGTGGCGCAGCACGGCGGTGCCGTCGTCGGTGGTGTCGGGCAAGGCCGTGGTGACGATGCCCGCGTCACAGCCGTTGCGTGCCGCCCAGCCCTCGAGCGTTTCGCGAACGCCGATCTTGCTGCCCAGGTTGGTGTCGGCGCATGACACGGCGCCACCGTCGAACGGCCAGCACGGGTCGGCCGTGCCGTGAAACTCGAGAACCGGTTTGCCGACGGGGCACGGTTTGATGGTCGCGTATTGGTTGCCACCCGCGACGGGGGCGATGGCGGCAATGTACTCGGGCATTTCGCAGGCGAGCCGCTCACTGAGCGCTGCGCCGTTCGAATGGCCGGTCGCGTACACGCGCTTCAAGTCGATGTTGAGCACCTCGTGCAAGTCGGTGAGCAGGTCGACGAAGTACGCCTTCTCGTCGATGCCCTTGTTGCACGCGTAGCCCGAAACACACTGCCACCCCGCGTCGCCACCACCGGCGTTCCACGTGCGCAAATTCGACAACAGCGGGGCACCGGTACCGTCGGGGTACACCGCGACGAAGCCGTGGGCGTCGGCGATGGGGCTCATGCATTCAGGCGACGAGGCGTTGCTGTTGGGGCAGGTGGTCTTGAGCGCGTTGGCGCGGTTGCCGCCACCGCCGTGGAGAACCAGCACGACCGGCAGGGGCGTTCGACCGTCGTACGACGCGGGCACGTGCACGTCGTAGGAGCGGCGTTCTCCTGCGGCGTCGGAGCGATAGAGCGGCGGCGTGCGGGTGAAGTCTCGTTCGATGCCGGCGTCGTACGCGCGGCCCGCGTCACCCAGCCCGCCCGCGTCGGGTGGGGCCTCGCCGGCGTCAAAAGCGCCCGCATCACCCGCGAACCCCGCATCGGCCGTACCTGCGTCGACGCTGTTGCCCGCGTCATGACCGGCGTCTTCCAAAAACCCGCCGTCGGCCGCTGGGCCAAGGCCGGGGCAAGCGGTCAACGTCAGCACCAAACCCACGACCGTCGTGCGCGAACCGAAGAGCATGGAGCGCCATAACACGCGTCGCCCTCAATGGTTTCGGCGGCATTTCGCCTCCATGAGCCGGTTTTCAACGCCGCGGCACCATGGCGGCGGGCCAAAGGAGGCCAGCATGAACAGACTTGGTACAGCGCGAAACCACTCACCTTTTCGACCAGCCCGGTGGCTCCTGGTCGCCTTGCTCGCGGCGGGCTGCGGGCCCATCGGGCCGGGCGACGCGGTCGTCGCCGAACAACAGGCCGCCTCGACGTTGAACCCCGAGTGCCTCGGCCCGAATTGCGCACGCTCGCGGCAAGATGCGGGCGGCAACCCCGAGTGTCTCGGCCCGAATTGCCCTGGCACCCGGCCCCCCGACGCGGGCGGCAACCCCGAATGCCTCGGCCCGAATTGCCCTGGTACGAGGCCCCCCGACGCCGGCAACCCGGAGTGCCTCGGCATGCATTGCCCTGGAACCCGGCCCCCCGACGCCGGCAACCCCGAGTGCCTCGGCATGAATTGCCCTGGAACGCTGCCTCCCGACGCCGGCAACCCCGAATGCGTCGGCACGAATTGCCCTGGCACCCTGCCCTGACGCAGGCAACCGCGAATGCGTCGGCATGAATTGCAGGCCCTGATCAACCACGGTCAGGGAGCCGACGGCCTGGTGACACCCGCTTCTTTCAAAATGCGATTGAGGTCTGGCACGAGCGACGAAGTCTTCGCGCCCTCGAGAATGAGAAAAGTGACCGCCTTGGTACCGAACCGCAGTTCGACCGTCACCGGCTGGGTGTGTCTCTGCGCCTGAGAGTCACGGTCGTGAATGTCGATGAAGAACCAGACCCCGTCGTCGTCGGGGTTGGGCACCCCAGAACTCCAGCCACCCCGGTGCTCTGCGCGATGGGTATGAAACGAGTAGCTGATGGCGGTCGAGCCAGGCGCAAGCGCGGTGGCCGCCTTGAAGTCGGCGAGCTGCCGGTACTTCGGCGCCAGCCGCTCGATGCCTTCAGCGATGCGGGTCAACGCGCGTGATTCGGGGGTTGGCGCGGGCGTCTGGGTCACGGTGAGGGCCAACAGCAGCGAGAACACGCCGTCAGTGTACCTCGGGAACTCACTCGCCGGGCTATACCGTCACCATGAAAGCTGGAAACCCTCCGCGGCCGTACGCGAACAGCCGCGAAGAGCTGCAAGCCATTGCGACCGCTCTCCAACTGTCGAGCGAATTTCCTCCCGAGGTCATGGCGGAGGCCGACGCCTGGGTCGCCGACCCGCAGGTGGCCGACCCGGCCTTGGTCGACCGCACGAACGTGCCGTTCGTCACCATCGACTCCGAAAAGTCGAAAGACCTCGACCAGGCCATTTACGTCGAGAAGACGGCGACCGGGCACCGGGTCGAATACGCCATTGCCGACGCGGCGTTCTACATTCGGCCCGGCTCGGCGCTCTTCGCCGAAGCGTTGAGACGCGGTGCCAGCTACTACTTTCCTGGGTTCTCGGTGCCGATGTTGCCGCGCTCGCTGTCGGAGGGCGTGATTTCACTCAACCCGAACGTCGAGCGGCGGGCGCTGGTCTTTCGACACGAGCTCGACGCGCACGGCGAGGTGACCTCGACCACGCTGCAACGGGCGCGCATTCGCTCGCGGGGCAAGCTGAGCTTCGCGGGCGTTCAAGGGCTGTTCAACACCCCAGCGTCGAGCCCCTTGAGCGGTGCTGAATTCGAGCCGAGCTTGCGCTCGCTCGCCGAGGTGGGGCGGCAACGCATGGCGCTCGCCGCGGCGCGCGGCCTCGTGCGCTACCGCCGAGAAGAAGTGCAGGTCGACGTCGACGGCCAAGGCGTGTCGTTCGCG
>JBGAIY010000068.1:0-24414 GCA_044225205.1 Myxococcaceae bacterium
GACCCCAGGCGGCCAGCGGCGCGGCGAAAAAACCGTGCGTCGCCAAGACCGAACGGGTCGCGCCGGTGACGGGGTCGACCTGGTCGATGAACAGGGAGTCGACCCGCCAGCCGGTCGACTGTGCGTCGCGCTCGGGTGAAGGGCCGGCCAACCCCCGTTCGACGAACACCCGGCCGTCGCTCAGCACCACCGGGCGGCGCGCGGCGGCGACGCCCTCGACCAAGACCCGGGCCGGCGCGTTCGGCGCGAGTCGAACGAGCGAAAACGCCCACGACTCGTCGCGGGCAGGGTGCACGAGCGCGGTGGCCAGCACCACGTTCTGGTTGGGCACCACCACGCCCAGCACGGTGCTGCGGGGCACGATGGCAAAGCGCGCGGTCGCCGGCGCGAGCACCTGACTTGGCACCGGTTGAAAGCGCAACTCGGCGAAGTCGGCTTCGCCGGCGGCGCTCAACACCGCTACTTGTGGGGCGGCCGCCGTGATCACCAGTGCACACCAGCCAAGCAGCATGGGGGGGTTATACCGAGCCTCCTGCCGACGCGCGTCAACCTCGGGTAAGGTCTGCCACCATGACTTCGAAGAACGACCCCGACGCCATTCGCGCCAAAGTCTTGGCCGACCCCAATACCGCCGAAATCGCCGAGAGCCTCGGAGTGGAACTCGACGACTACGTCGACCGCGTCGTCGAGTTCGTCATGAACCCCAAGCTCAAACCCGAGCTGGTGGCGGCGAGCGACGCCGCGCTCAAAGCCGCGGGGCACACGCCCCCTGACCAGGCCGAAATCGTCGCCTACCTCAAGAGCGCGGCCGCGTTGGTGGTCGAAAAGAGCAAGTTCACCCAGGCCCAGAAGGCTCCGGTTTCACTCGAGCAAGTGAAGGTCGGAGAAGGCGTCGTCGCGAAAGACGACCCCGCCCTCAAAGCGGCGCTGGCCGACCAACTTCGCCGAAACCGAAGCGGCAAGGGCTGATCGGCGAAACTTTCATTCTCGAATATCGATAATTCGCTAACAGCCGTTTATCACTTTCGAAATGGAGCAAAATCATGGGTTTACTTGACAGCATCACCGACATCGTGAGCGACGTGGGCAGCGCCCTGGGTGACTTCGCCGGCAGCTCGGTGGGCAAGTCGCTGATGAGCTTCATACCCGGCGGGAGCATGATCAGCTCGCTCCTCGAAGAATTTGGTCAGGGCGGCGGCATGATGAACATGTTCAGCAGCGTGCTCGACATGTTCGGAGACTCCGATTCGTCATTCTTGAGCAAGACCGGCCTCGAGACGGTCAGCGCGTTCGTCGACAAGGCCTCTGACAGCGGCGACTTGAAGAACCTCGCGAAGAAGGTCGAAGAGAAGCGCTCGCTCAACCGAGCCGAACTCAAAAAAGACCAAGTCGATTCGGAGATTGCCACGCAGAACCTGTTCGAGATGTTCGCGTCGAGGCAGGCCGCGCAAGTCGCCGACGCCGCATAAGCTGCGACGAAGTCAAAGCCGTCGAAACCGGGCCGCGCTCCACTTCGGAGTCGTGGCCCGAGTTGTTTTCACGGCCGACCAGTCACTTGCAGTTCACCCGGCCGCCACTTTCTTTGCAGCCCTTCTTGCATTTCTTCTGAATGGTGAAGCGGCCCTTTTGGCAGTGCAGCAATTCTTTGCCGTCGACGCTGCACGCGGCGACGTCGTCTTGGCAGTGGTCTCCGGCTTCGGCGAGCTCGGGGTGGCGGCAGCGCACGCTCTTGTTGTCTTCGTCGACCGTGCAGCCGGGTTGTTCACCTCGGCATTCGCGAAACATGGCGTAGGCGTGGTCGACGCAGGCCAAAATCGAGCTGCCGTCGACCGAACAGGCGCCGCCGTTGATGCACGGTTCTCCCAACTTCGCCAAGGTGATGTCGCAGACCACCGAGTCGTTGGTCGACGTGCAGCCCTTCGGGCCGGCGCAGCTCTTGTCGAGCTTGAACACGCCGTCGCGGCAGTGCACCACGCCATGGCCGTCGGCCGTGCACCCCGCGGTGCCTTCTTTCATGCAGGGGTCGCCGGCGTTCGACACGCTCAAGTCGCAGGAGTACCGGGCCTTCTCGTCGCGGTAGCACCCTTTGGCTCCGCCGCACGGGTAGCGGTGAAAGACGCCGTCGACGCATTCGACGAAGGTCGAGCCGTCGCAGTCGACGCTCTTGCCCTCGCACGCGGCTCCTTCGGGCCCCACGCCGGCGAGCACGCAGTTGGCGGCCGCCATGTTCGAGGTGGTCTCGAGCAACCCCCGTTCGAAGGTCTGCGTGCAGCTGCTGCATTTTTCGAGTCGGTACTTGCCGTCGGCACACACCGCACGCGACGTGCCGTCGAGGCAATACTTGAAGTCGCTGTCGTCGCACGCCGCGCCGATTTTGGGCGGCGGCGGGTTGCTGCAGCCCACGGCTCCAATGACCGCGGCGACCACGACACAAGACCTGAAGCGAGAAGCTGAGCGCATGGCGCCGCATCGCAATGGAGGACGGCACCCCGCGCAACTTTCGGTGACCCGCGCCAGCATTTTTCGAACAAATTCAGCGCGTTGGGCTTTGGGCAAGTCAGCTGAGCGGCGAGGGCAGGGTGTAGGCGGGTGCGACGGTGCGGCGGCCGTCGCTCGTGCGGGGCACGGTGGCGTCGTCGGCCTCACCGCGCACACGGTCCCACCGTTGGCAGGTGACGACTTCGTGCGACTGGTCGAGGCCTTCGCAGTAGTTGGTGAACAGGCAGCGGCGAATGTCTTCACCTCGCCCCGCTTCGAGCTTGAGAAACCAGTCGGGGTCGGCGAGCGACTGCCGAGCCGAAGCCACGATGTCGGCGTCGCCGCGCGCCAGCACCGCTTCGGCTTGGTCGAAGGTCGAAATGCCGCCGCACGCCACGACCGGGGTCGAAAAGCCGGCCCCGACGACGGCGCGCTTCACCGCGGCCACGGCGCCGAGGTTGCGACCCCACGGCCCGTCGCCTCCGATGAGCGGCGTGGGCATGCATTCGTGCCCTGACGGCCCGGTGTACGGGTACGCGGCGTGACCCACCTTGGGCTGCTTGGCGTCTTCGAATTTGCCGCCGCGCGAGAGCGACAGAAAGTGCAAGCCCGCTCGGGCGAAGGCCACGCCGAACGCGGCGGCGTCGTCGACGCCGCTGCCTCCAGAAATGATTTCGTCGGCCAAGAACCGGCACCCGAGCACCCGATTCTTGCCCAAGGCCTGTTGAACCGCGGCGATGACCTCGAGTGGCAGCCGCAGCCGCCCCTGGGGCGAGCCGCCGTACCCGTCGGCCCGGGTGTTGGTGGCCGACAGAAAACTCGCCAGGGTGTAAGCGTGGGCGAAGTGCAGCTCGACGCCGTCGAACCCCGCGGCGTCGCACCGCCGCGCGGCTTGGGCGAACAGCTCAGGCAGCACGCGCGGCAGCTCGGCGATGTGCGGCAGGTGCGTGTCGGTGACCTGTTCTCGGTACCCGCGCGCGTAAGCGACGAACTCCCGGGGCGTCAGGTGGCGGCGCAGCTCGTCGTCGGTCGCCACCGCCAACCGCGCCCGCACCGCGGCGTCATCGCCCCCGGGGCACGCCGCGCGGTGGCGTTCGGTCAACCCCAGGTGCTGGGCGAAGTATTTTTCTTTGGGTGGCCGCCGCTTGATCGCGAGAAAGTCGATGAGCTGAATGAACAGCCGCGTCTGCCCGGCGCTCGCTTCTCGCACCGTGTCGGTGAGCCGGCGCAGCCCGTCGATGAAGCGGTCGTGGCTCGCGCGCAACAGCGGGCCCGACGGCACGTCGCGAATGCCGGTCGCCTCGACGACGATGACGCCGGGCCGCCCCTGGGCGAAGCGCCGGTACCAGTCGAGCACCGCGGGGGTGACACCGCCTTCGGGGGTCGCCCTCCAGGGCACCATGGCGGGCACCCAGGTGCGCGTTCGGGCGGTCAGCGGGCCGAGGGTCACCGGCTGAAACCACCTCGCGCGCCGCGCTTCGTCGGCTCTCGGCCATTGAGAAACTGGGAGCAGGCGCGCCAAGCGGCGGTCGGTCGTCATGGGCCGCACGGTACTCCGACGCCGTGCGCCAGGTGACAACTGCATGACGGGCGGAGTCGCCGTACCCGTTGTGCTACAGAGCCTTTGACTCCGCGGGTGAGCCGCCCGCCTCCTGTTCGAAAGCCATTCACATGCCTCCACTTTTTTCTCTGTTCTCGCGGCACGGCGCCCTGCGTGTGGCGACCGTCATGCTGGGCCTCGCCACGGCGCTCGCCCTGTCTGGGTGCGGCAAGGTGTGCGGCAACGGCAAGGTCGAAACGGGCGAGGCGTGCGATGACGGCAACCGCACGAACGGCGACGGTTGTGAAAACGACTGCACCGCGTCTCCGGCCGTGTGCGGCAACGGTCGGGTCGAGGCCTTCGAGCAGTGCGACGACGGCAACACCACCGGCGGCGACGGGTGCGAAGCCAACTGCACCACCAAGGTCAACACCTGCGGCAACGGCAAGGTCGACGGTGAAGACCAGTGCGACGACGGCAACACCACCGGCGGTGACGGCTGCGAAGCCGACTGCACCTTCAGCAAAACCGGCGCGGTCTTGGGGTGCCCGGGCATGAACCTCGCGCCCCCCGCGACGGGCACGTGCACCGCCACCGCCGGAGACAAAAACACGCTCATCACCGGCATCATTTTGGCCGACGGCAAGACGTACTTGGGCGGCCAGGTGTTGGTCGACGACATGGGCCTCATCGCCTGCACCGGGTGCGACTGTTCGACCGCGGCGGGCGGGGCGGGAGCGACCAAGCTCGTCTGCCCGCAGGGCGTCGTGTCGCCCGGCCTCATCAATTCGCACGACCACATCAGCTTTCAGGCCAACCCGTACGTGGGCACCGACGAGCGGTACGAGCACCGCCACGACTGGCGCAAGGGCAACGACGGCCACACGCTCATCAACAACGGTGGCAACGCGACCAACGCGCAAGTGCGGTGGGCCGAGCTGCGCAACATCATGGCGGGCACCACGTCGACCGTCGGGGCCACCTACACCACCAACGGCAACTCGGGCCTGCTGCGAAACCTCGACACGTCGGCCGCGGGCCAACTGGGCCTCAACGACCCGGCGGTGGTGTCTGACACCTTCCCCCTCGGAGACAGCGGCGGCACCGAGCTGACGACCGGGTGTGGGTACCCCAAAGTGCCGACGTCGAGCGTCGTGCCGGCCGACTCCGCGTACTTGCCGCACGTGGCCGAGGGCATCGAAGCGTCGGCGCAAAACGAATTCACCTGTCTGTCGCAAGCCAACGGCGTGGGCATCATGGGTGCGCACACGGCCATCGTTCACGGCATTGCGCTGCGCGCGTCTGACATTTCGTTGGTGGCCCAGACCGGCACCTCGCTCGTGTGGTCTCCGCGGTCGAACGTGTCGCTCTACGGCGACACCGCGTCGATACCGCTGTACGCCCGCCTGGGCGTCAACATCGCCCTCGGCACCGACTGGACGATTTCTGGCTCGATGAACTTGTTGCGCGAGCTGCAGTGCGCCGATTCGCTCAACAAGAACAAGTTCAAGAACGCGCTCAGCGACGAGCAGCTCTGGCGCACCGTGACGGCGAACGCCGCCGACGCGACCGCGAAAGGCGCGCAGCTGGGCCGGTTGCAAAAGGGCCTGTACGGCGACGTCGCCATCTTCAAACAGCACGCGGCGGCAGCAACGTGGTACCGCAGCATCATCGACGCGGCGCCGGCCGACGTGGTGTTGACCATGCGCGGCGGCAAGGTGCTCTACGGCGACGCGCCGCTCGTCGCGGTGTTCGACTCGGGGGCGATGTGCGAGACGCTCGACGTGTGCGGCACCTCGAAAGCCGCGTGCGTGAAGGGCGAACTGCCCGCGCTCACGACGGGCACCAACGCGGCCGACACGCTCGACCTGCTCAAAGCAGCCAACGCCAACACCTACCCCTTGTTCTTCTGTGGCGCGGTCATGAACGAGCCGTCGTGTGCGCCCGAGCGGGCCATGCGCAACATTCGCAATTCGTCGTCGGTGTACACGGCGACCGCCGCGGCCGACGACAAAGACGGCGACGGCGTGGCCGACTCGAAAGACAACTGCCCCGACGTGTTCAACCCCATTCGCCCGATGGACAATGGCATGCAAGCGAACGCCGACGGCGACGCCGCGGGCGACGCGTGCGACGTGTGCCCGCTCGATAAAGACACGAGCACCTGCAAGAAGTTCGACGCGAACGACCGCGACAGCGACGGCAAACCCAACGCCGAAGACAACTGCCCGACGCTCGCGAACGCCGACCAAGCCGACGCCGACAGCGACGGCAAAGGCGACGTGTGCGACCCGTGCCCGAATTCGGCGAACCCGGGCAACCAGGCCTGCGTGGCGACCATTTATGCCATCAAGTCGCCGACCAGCACGCTGACCGGGCAGAGCGTTTCGTTGAACAACGTGCTCGTCACCGGCGTGGCGCCGGTCGGGTTCTTTCTGCAAGTGCCCGAAACCGACTCGGCGTACATGGGCGCGGCCTACTCGGGGGTGTACGCCTATTCGCCCAGCTCGGGCCTGACGGTCGGAGACCGCATTTCGGTCAACGCGACCACGCCCACCAATTTTCACGGGCAAATTCAATTGAGTGGCATCACCCCGGTGGCGAATGACGCGGGCACGGTCATCGTCACGTCGGGCAATGCGTTGCCGGCGCCCATTGACGTGAACCCCGCCGACATCGCCACGAACGACGGCGGGTTGGGGGCCCAGCTCGAAGGCGTACTCGTGCGCATTTCGAACGTCGAAGTGTTGAACATTGCCCCCGATGCGGGTGCGGCCGACACCGCGCCCATCAACGAATTCGTGGTCACGGGCGACCTGCGCGTGAACGACTTGATGACGCTGGTCACCCCGTTCCCACGGTGGGCAGCGCTTCAATCCGATTACCGGCATCGTCGACTACCGAAACGGCTTCTACAAACTCGAGCCCCGCTCCGCCGCCGACGTGGCGCTCGGGCCGGCCAGCGTCGCGGCGATCGAACCCGCCGAAGTCTTCATTCGCGAGGGCTCGTCGACCACGATACCGGCTCCGTTGACCGTGCGGTTGTCGAACCCCGACGCGACCGACGTCGTGGTGACGCTCTCGGCTTCGGCCATTGACATCACCGTGCCGGCCACGGTGACGGTGCCCGCCAACCAGACCACCGCGGTGATACCGGTGACGGGCATCACGGCGAACAACGCCGGCGTCACCGTGACGGCGACCCGAAACGATTCGACGAAGACGGCCCTGGTGCGCGTCATCGGGCCGACCGACGTGGCGAGCTTGGTGTCGCTCTCGCCGGCGAACCCGACGGTGTCACCCGGCGGCAAGGTCGCCTTCACCGTGAAGCTCGACTTGCCGGCGCCGGCGCCGACGGTGGTAACCATTGCGCTCAACCCGGCCTCGGGGTTCGGCACCGCGCCCGCCACCGTGACCGTGCCGCAAGACCAGCTGTCGGCGACGTTCGAGTACGTGGCGCCTGGCGCGGCGGCGATGGGCACGCTGACCGCGACGCTGGGGTCGGCGTCGTTCACCTCGAACGTGAAGGTCGACGTGCTCGGAGCCGCGCACATGGTGATTTCAGAAGCCGCGGTCAAGGGTGCGGCGGGCGCGGGTGATGAATTCGTCGAGCTCTACAACCCGACGAGCGAAGCCGTCGACATTTCGGGGTGGAAGGTTCAGTACAAAGCCGTGAAGGGCACCTCGTGGCTAACCAAGGCGACCGTGCCGGCGAACATCAGCATTCCACCGCACCAGTACTACTTGGTCGCGAGCAAAACGTACCCCGGTGAAGCCGACTTGAAGCTCGACACCGACTTGTCGCTCTCGGCGACGGCGGGTCACCTGCAAATCGTCGACGACCAGGGCGTGGGTGTCGACAAGGTGGCGTGGGGCCCGACGACCGACCCCACCGCCGCGACCACGCCCATCGACCCCGAAGGTGCGGTGTTCGTCGTGGCGTCGTTCACCAACGACCAGACCATCGAACGAAAGGCCACGGTCGGCTCGACGGCTGCGTCGATGGCGGTGGGCGGCGCCGACGAAAAGCGCGGCAACGGCATTGACACCGACAACAACGCGAACGATTTCGTCTTGCGCGGGTTGCGCGACCCGCAGAGCCTGCAGTCGGGCGTGACGGAGCCGTAGCCCTGTCGGCGCGTGGCACGGTCGACCGGCTGGCGCCGCCTGCCGCCCCGTGGCTGGGTGTCACCCGGTGGGGCAGCGAGCGCCCGACCCGGCTCCAGGCGCTCGTCGGCCTGCCGGCAGCACCAGGGGCCGCGCTCGTCACCGACGAGCCGCACCGCGACGATGTTGAGCGCGGAGCCTGGGCGACGGCGACGCCGCGCCACCTCCAGCGTGGCGAACCCCGGCCGTCGCGAAACAGGGGCGGCGCGGTGCTCGCGAACCAGGCGACCTCCGACGGTGCGAGCGCGCTGGCGCAGCCCGAGGGGGTGGGTCGGTGACCTACCTCAAGTGGTCGCTCACGGGGCTGGTGCCGATGATGTTGGTGGCGCTGTGGCTCTTCACGCGCAGTGCCGATGACAGCGAAGCGCTCAAGGGTTTTTGCCAGTCGACGCGGGGCGGAGAGCCGTGGTCGCACACGCTCGAGCGCGCCCACGAACGCGGGTTCGACGTGGTGCCGGGCAACGACTCTCGTTCGGCGCGTCGCGAATACTTGCTCATCAACAACCGGCTGGGGGCGACCATGGGGTGCCGCATCACCGTCGAACAAGGTCGCGTCGTCGAGACCCGCACCGGTCAAACGCCCATCAGCTCGTTCCCTCGCGAATAGCATGGCTCCGAAGGTCAAGACCGTGGCAGCGCCCGCCGACGAACTCGACTTGTCGGGCCAGGGCCTGACGTCGGTGCCGGCCGTGGTTTTCAAGACTCCGGGGCTGCGACGGCTGTCGCTCGCCGACAACAGACTCCGGGCGATGCCGGCGAAGCTCCAGCAGCTCACCTCATTGGAAGACCTCAACTTGAGCGCGGCGAACAGCTACGGCTCGGTCGTGTTGCCGCCGGAGCTGGGCGAACTCATCACCTTGCGCACGCTCGACCTGTCGGCTCTGAGCGGCACCAAACCGTCGGTCGTGCCCGCTTTCGTGGCCCGGCTGCCGTCGCTGAGGCATTTTCGAATGGGCACCACCCGCGAGCCCGATTTGGCCGTGCTCGAAGACGTGGCCGCGCTCGAAGTGCTCGAGCTGTCTCGGTTGAACGGCTCGTAGAACGCGACGCGAACCGACGCCCCCGCTCCGAAGTTGGGTCGCCTCCGCTCGCTTCGCCGCTTGGTTCTCGACCGGCTGGAGTGTTCAGCGCTGCCGCCCGACCTCGGCCACCTGGTCGACTTGGAGGAGCTGGTGCTCGACGATTCATTCGCTTACCTGACCCACGTGCCCGACCTGTCGTCTCTCGAGAAGCTGAGGGTGTTGCAGATCAACGGGCTGGCGTTGCGGGCCGATCACCGCGCCGACCCGAAATGGCTCGAGGTGATCTGTCGCTGGCACTTGCCTTCGCTCGAAGTGCTCACGCTCTCGAATTGGGGTACGCACACGCACCCCTCCACCACGGCCTCGCGACCAGCGCTCGGTCGATTGCCCGAGGGCGCGTTCGCTCACATGCCGAAGCTCGAACGCCTCGACCTGACGGGCGGAGGGCTCGACTCGAAGACGAAAGCCGAGTTGAGCGAGCGTTTCGCGCAGGTCACCGCCTGACCGACCGCGACCGGCTGGTGAACGCGGCTGGCATTGGCGCCGCCTGAAAGAGTTCCTTTGTGCACCAATTGCCAATCGGCCGAGTTCCATACCCAGGGCATTGGGCCGTAGCCGTGCGCCAAGACGTGCTGGTCGGCCGACAGCTCGGTTCTCCGAAACGACGGCACTCCAGCAAATGCAGCGACCTCTCGGCCGTCAGCGGTGTCGATGACGAGTGCTCCCCGATTGTGCGTCGAAACAAACAGGCGTTGCCCGTTCGCCAGGCCGAGCAGCGAAGAGACGCCTCCTTCTTCGCCCTTGATTCTGACCTGCGTGGGGCCTCGCTGGTCGGTCGTGAGCCACGAGTGAAGCGCCACGTACCCGGTCGAGCATGGTGCGTCGTCAGCATCGAGGTCGTCTCGAAGTTGGGTCGCGGCGACGACTATGGTCGGCGACACAACGAACGCACCGGTACAAGGGCTCGGTGTACGGGTCTGCAAACGTGCGTGAAACGAAATTCGACAACGAAGGGGCGCTTCCCTCGTCTGCCCTGACGGCTGGCACCGCGTTGGTCATGTTGCTTGAGGTTAGCAACAAAGGTCGGCTCCCGCGGTCGTCGAACTCGACCTGACCGGGCAGACGCCGTGCTTCTTCGTTTCACCGCTCTCCATCAATAAGGAGGGCGCTCACTCTGGTGTTCGGCCCAGCAGGTCTTCGCCGAGGTAGCGCAAGAAGGCCCCCGTGACGCCGACCTCTCCACCGAACACGTTTTCGGGTTTGCCGCCTTCATGAGAAATGAACAGCAACTGCGGTTCTTTCGCCGGCGTCTTCTTGAACGGGTTCAAGATGACGTAGTCGTCGTGACGCGAAATGACGTCGGTGGGTGAGACGTCTTTCGCCTCGAACTTCGAGAACAGCCGCTCATCGGCTTCTTCGACCCAGCTCGCCTCGATGTCGGGGGTGGGCAGTCGACCTCTCGACACTCCGCGAAAACCGACGGTGACGCGCGGGCCGTCAAAGAGCCGTGCGCCGTTGTGTACTTCGGCGAAGCGCCGCACGCTCGCAGGTACCGTTTTGTCGAACTCTTTGGCCCACGGGGCTTTGGCCTGAAGGCGCCAACGCTTCTGACCGGTGCCGAAGGCCACGTTCAAGGCCCCGCCGGTGACCGACAGCGAAGTCACTTCGTCAGAGAGTGCCGCGAGCAGCGATCGGTCGTCGGGCAATTCGGCCAAGAAAGCAAAGTGGTCACGAAACGCTCGGCGCGGGTCTTTCGCGGCGGCGAGGGCGTGCCACACCTCGACGTGCGGGGGCACTTGGGCCGAGGGCGCGGTGTGCGGCGGCAAGGGTTTCTCGACGAAGCCGGCCTGGCGCTTCTTGTCGACGAGCCGTTCGATCAGCGCGACCCGGTCTGCGGCCGTACGTGCCGACAAGTGCGCGCCGTCTTCTTCGGGCTCGAACGTGGCGGCGCTGAAGGTGCCGAGCTTGCCTTCTCGCCGGTAGACTCCTCGCCCCTCGACCCAAAACAAGAAGAACGAATTTTTAGACTCGAAGTATCGGGTCGACAGCTCGACGGCGATCGAAAAGGCCTCGGCCGGCGAGCGCTCGATGCGCTCGAGCAACCCAGCGGGCTCTGCCGAGGTCGTGAGCGGCTCGGGCGTGAACCCTTCGGCGAGCTTGGCGGTGATTGAGCGGGCGAGCTCGGCTTCGGCTTCTTCGGCGGTGTCGCACGGCAAGTAGCCGTCTTTGACGACGACTTTGGTGGGGTCGGTTTCGTTGCGTGGGCTCACGTAGCCACACGCGCCAAACCCGTGAAAGGCGTCACCGTCGACCCACCCGACCCACGCTCGGTCGCCTCGCACGAGGTGTTTGGCACGACGCAGCCGCACAAAAGTCACCGGGTCTGAGGTCACGTCGTAGGTGAAGGTTCGGGTCATGGGCTCACCAGACTACCAATTCGGTCGGCGAGCGACGACCGGCCGAAACTCGCACCCGCCCCCGACGGGCGGTTCAACCCTCGTCAACCGCCTCTTCGTAGCGTTGTTCGTGCAGCGCCGAGCGCCGCTGCAGTTCGGTCAACAGCTCAGCGACCCGCGGGCCCGTCACCGTTTGTTCGACGGCGGGCGCGTTCGAACCCAACCGCTCGTACTTGAGCGACCCCACGCGTTGGCAGCGCTCGCGCCTCGAGGCTCACCTCGACCGACTCCGTGCTCGGGCTGCCCATGCCGAGGCTCTGGAGCCGGGCGGGGGTCGTGGTGGAGTGCCTCGACCACCACCGCTTCGTCTTCGACCGGGAACCACGCCGTGAAGAGCGTGAGCGGCACTCGGCAGGCATCGCACTTCAGTTGACTGGTCGACAGGTACATGGCGACGCCACCGACCGCGGCGATGACGGGCCCGACCAACGACAGCGGTATGGGGAGGGGCCCCAACCGCAAGCCGTACGACGTGAAGAGGCCCACCGCGAGTGCCGCCACGCCGATGCCGACCACGGCGAGGCCGGCCAACATCATTTTCAAGTCAAGGCCCTTGCTGAGGGTGGGGGTGGGGGGCTGGTTCATGCCGTTCAGACACGGCCCATGGCGAAAACGCAAAATCGTGATTCGCGCCCCACGCCCAACCTTTTTGGCGCCCCGGTGTTCTTCGAACGCCGCACCACGGAGACCCCTGCGTGACCCCCTCTTCTCGCTCGTCGCTCACCACGTGCGCCGTGGTTTTGGCCGCTTGGGCCGCTACCGCCCACGCCAAACCGCCCGCGCCCGGCGTGTTTTGCACACAGTACCCCACCGCTCCCGCGTGCCAGGGCGGTCAGCCTGCGTGCACGCTGTGCCACGTCGCGGCACCCATTCGAAACGTTTTCGGCCAGGCCGTCGAGGCGAAGTTGGCGCCCGGCGCGAACCGCCCGTTGTCTGATGCCGATTTCGCGGCGGCGTTGCCGGCGGCGCTGACCGCGGTCGAGGGGGCCGACGCCGACGCCGACGGGGTGACGAACCTCACCGAAATTCAGCGCGGCACGCTGCCGGCCGACCCCAACAGTTTTCCCAACGATGTGCCGTGCGCGGGAGGGGCGAACCCGGTGTACCGCGTGTGCCACTACGACTTGCGCTACACCTACCGCAAGCTGCTGAGCGACTTCTGCGGCGTCTCGCCGACGTACGCGCAGATCAAAACGTTTCTGGCCATGGCGAGCGACGACGCGCGGGTCGCCTTTCTCGACAGCGAGCTCGACCGGTGCCTGACCACGAACAGCTGGCGAGGCAAGAACGGCCAGTTGTGGAAGTTGGCTCACCCCAAGGTTCGCCCGGTCGGCTCGGTCAAAGCCGGCGAAGACCAGGGGCCGTTTCCCCTGGCCGACTACTACGACGACTACGCGCTCTTCACCTGGGCGCAGACCGACGACCACGACGCCCGCGAGGTGCTCACGGCCAACTACTTCGTGAAGCGGGCCGACGGGGCGTCGACGACGACCTACACCCAGGCCGCGAAGCTGAGCTCGCAAGCGGTCGACGAAGCGCACCGTTCGGGCAACATGACCAGCGCGTGGACGCTGACGGCCTTCGTCATGTTCACGCCGCTGCCGCGCGGGGCGGCCTCGCAAATGTACCGGGCCTACCTGGGCCTCGACATCGCCAAACAAGAAGGCTTGCACAGCGTCGCCAACGAGCCGCGCGACTACGACCTCAAAGGCGTGCAAGCCGAGACCTGCGCCGCGTGCCACGCGACGCTCGACCCGCTGTCGTACCCGTACCGCAACTACAACGGCCTGGGCGCCGGCGGCTCGAGGTACCTCAACAAGCGGCTCGAGACCGTGTTCTCGAACCAGCCGAACTTGGCGCAAATACCCGAGAAGGGCGTGATTCTGGGCAAGCCGGTGAACAGCTTGCTCGAGTGGGGGCAGGTCGCGGCGAACAGCGACGAGTTCGCGGTGGCCGCCGTCACCGACTACTGGAAGTTGCTCATGGGGCACCCCCCGCTGCCCGAAGAGAACGCCGAATTCGTGAAGATCTGGCAGGGCTTCAAAACCACCAACGGGTACCGAGTGCAGAAAATGCTCCACGACCTCATTCGCACGGAGGCCTACGGTGCTCCCTAAAATTTCTGTTTCGATGCTCGGGTTGTGCGCGGCCTTCGCGTGCTTCGGTACGGCGTGCTCAGGCCGCATGAACGACGGCGGTGACGGCGGGGTCGGCGGCGGCGCCGGTGGCGGCGACAACACCGGCGGTGGAGGTGGCGGCGGAGGCTTCGTCGGCGACGGCGGCTTCGCGCGCTCGGCCAAAGCGAGCGTGCGCTTCAAAGGCCCCGAACGGTTGGGCGCCGACCTCGCGGCGTCGCTCGGGCTTGCGCCGTCTGCGGTCTGCAACGAGTTCGGCCAATATTCGTGCACCGCGGTCGTGCACGTCGTCGCGCTGGGGGGCGTCGACCCGTACGGCCACAGCGTGTACGAGCCGGCCACCGTCACCGGGTCGACCACCCCGCTCGTCGTCGACCGGGTCGTGTTGTCGGCGTGCATCGCTCGGGTGAAGGCCGACCTCGAAACGCCCGCTTCGGCGCTCGTCTTCAAGAACGTGGCCCTGGGCGCCGACGGCCAAATTCAGAACCCCGACGGCGCCGAAGTGAGAGCCGCGGTCACCGAGCTGGCGCAGCGCGCGTGGCTGCGCGACCCGAGCGAGGCCGAAGTCGCGGCTTTCGTTCAGCTGGCCCGCGACGTCGAAGCCACGGGCACCGCGGAGCCCGGCAAGGCCTTCATGCAGGCCGCGTGTCTGGCGGCGTTCTCTTCGGCCGAAGCGCTCTTCTACTGAAACCTTTGAGGGGAAAAACGCCCACATGTCACTCAAAAGCAATGGTCGGTTGTCTCGTCGAGAATTGGTGAAAGCGCTGTCGGTGGCGGCCGCTGGGTCGACCACATTGGGGCCGCTGCTCATGAGCTGCCGGCAGTCGCTCGAGACTCCGGCCGCGCTCGAACAGCTGGGCCGCCGCCGCGAAGCGCTCGACGGCAAGCCGAAGTTTCTCATCGTGGTGTCGGCCGCGGGCGGAGCGTCGATGGTCGACAGCTTCTTGGCGGTGCGCGCCTCAGAGTCGAGCAACGCGGCCACGGTGAACGCTTACGACGACGGCGCGGTGCAGTCGGTCGTGGGCTCACCGTTTCGAGCGGTCAAGTATTCGAGCCCGAAGCTCGGCAGCATACCGCTCGCGGTCAGCACCGACCAATTGGGGTTCGTGCAGAAGCACAAAGACTCGATGCTCGTGGCCACCACCGTCGGCACGTCGGTGAACCACACCATTGCGCAAAAGCGTTCGCTCACCGGCAACGCCGCTTGGCGCGGGCGCACGCTGCAAGAAGCCGTGGCGCTGCAGGGGGGTGGGGGCATGCCCTTGCCGAACGTGAACATGGGCGTGGGCGGGTTCGCCGAACGCGGCACCGACGCGTCGCTGCCGTTGTCGTGCTTCGGCGAAACGGTCGTGAACCCGTCGTTGTGGCCGCTGGGGCTCGACGGGGCGCGTGGCGTCGAAGGCGCCCCCAGCAAAGACGTGCTCGCCTTGGCGCGCGCCGCTCGCAACAAAATCGACTCGCAGTCGGTGTTCGGGCAGACGTTCGACAACAGCGAAGCGCTGCAACGGTGGAACGAGCAACGCATCATCGGCCAGCCACAGCTCGAGGCGCTCGACCTCATCACCAAGTTGAACGTGTTGCCGAACTTGCCGCCGCAGTGGCCGCTCGAAAAGTACGGGGTCGGCTCGTCGGCCGACGGCGACAAGGTGCGCGCCGCGTTTCCTTCGTATTTGACCGACCCGGTTCAGGGCCAAGCGGCGCTCGCGTTTCTGCTGCTCAAGAACCGGGTGTCGGTGTCGGTGACCTTGGGCCCCGACTTCAACGTGGTCATCGGCAACGGGGGCGTGAGCACCATTGCGAACCCGCCGCTCGCGTTCGACTACAGCCACAACGACCACCGCGGGGCGCAGTCGTTCATGTGGGCGCGCATTCTGTCGACGGTCGACTCGTTGATTGGGTTGCTCAAGTCAGAAACGTTCGACCAGGCCACCGGCGAGACCATGTGGGACCGCACGTTGATCTACGTCGCCACCGAATTCGGCCGCACCCGCACCCGGCCGAGCGGGCTCACCGAGTTTGGCTCGGGGCACGACTTGAACAACGGCGTGCTGCTCATTTCGCCCATGGTGAAGGGCAACACCGTGCTCGGCGGGGTCGACCCGAACACCACGCTGACCTACGGCTTCGACCCGCGCACCGGCACGCCGCAGCCGGGCAAAGTCACTTCGAACGAGCCCGACATTTATTCGGGCGTGCTCACCGCCATGGGCGCCGACTTGAGCGGGAGCGGGCTGCCCGACGCGAGTGCCTTCAAGAAGTCGTGACTTCGGCCACGATTCGCTCCGATTCGACCCAGAGCTTCTCGGCCAGGGCGGCGTCTTCGGCGTCGGGTCGGGGCTTGGCGACGTTGCAGTCGGCGAAGTACTGGCCCGACAGGCCCGCCGCTCCGGGGTTGACCGCTACGTAGGTTTGGGTCGCCGCGCCCTGGGCGATGCTCTTGAGCACCAACGGGCGAATGACCCGCATCGCCGCTCCGGCGACGGGAGTCATGCTGCGCGTCAGGTTCGTGAAAATGACGCCCGGGTGAACGGCGTTCGCGGTCTTCTTGGTGCCCTGCAGCCGTTTGGCAAGGGCTTTGGCGAACAACAGGTTGGCCAGCTTCGACTGGCCGTACGCCGCCCAGTCGGAGTAGCTCTTTTCGCCCTTGAGGTTGTCGAACTGAATGCCCTCTTTGGGCGCGCGTCGGTGCGCGTCGCTGCTCAGCATGACGACCCGGCCGTCGTCGGCCAAGGCGTTGAGCAAGCGCGTCACCAGCAAGAAGTGGCCGATGTGGTTGGTGAAGAACTGCAGCTCGTAGCCGTGCGACTTCTCTAGCTTCGGCAGCGCCATGATGCCCGCGTTGCAAATGAGGGCGTCGAGCCTGACGCCCATGGCCTTCACCGCGTCGACGCACGCGAGCACCGATTTCGGGTCGGCCAACTCGCAGGCGAGGCCCGTGACCTTGCCACCAGTGACTTGTTGGCCGGCGGTGGTGGCCTTCTCGGCCGTGCGCGCGGTGCCAATGACGTGAGCGCCGCGCAGCGCGAGCACGCGCATGGTTTCGAAGCCGAGCCCCGAGTTGCAGCCGGTGACGAGAATCGTTCGGCCGGTCAGCGACAGGTTGGCGGTCACTTCTTCGGCCGTCGAACCGTAGCCGAAGCCGCTCGGACCCTTTACTTTGAACAGTTCGATGAGTGCCATGCCGCCCTCATACCCCAAAGCGCGGTCGAACTGGCCGATGCTTCACCGCACCCTGCAAACAAAGCCCCGCGCGGCGCTGGCGGCTGTTCGGTACCTCGAAGATCAAGAAGACCGAGGCAGCGCACGCACATGGTCGTTGACTTTGAAGCGATCGATTTTGCCCTGACCGTCGAGAACCTCTGGCGGGCAGCCTTTCTTCGGCTTTTTTCCCAGCTCCATCACCTTCGTTCTCCCCTTGGTGACCAAGTCGGGTTGATGGTCTGCACCAATAAAAAGAATCTGCGCTTCGAGCGATTGCGCCATCAACTCGTGGGCGAGCAACAGGCCTCCTGCGATCGGCCCGAAGGCGTACACACGGTTGAACAGCCCGTTGCCGCAACGAATCGCCCCTTGCACGAGAAGCACATTGCGGTCGGGAGAATCGATGAGCCCATCGACCGTCAAGTCTCCTCGCACCCAAGTCACCACGCTGTCCAACGAGAGGTCGCCGGCGATTCGCACCGGGCCATCGGAGAAGCGCGCGAGCTTCGTCGCCCGCAATGGCTCAGAAACGAGTTCCTGTACCGCACTCCAGGCTCCGAGCAGCGTGTACTCAGGCCGGGGCAGTGAGACGTTGTAGGGAGGCGGTGAAGCGAATACCTCCGAAATGGGTGCCTGCTTCCACGGGGTGACGGTATTCATGGCGGTCGCACCATGAGGCGAGGAAATTCGAAAGTCCACGCCCCCATGCCGTTCAGCTGAACGAAGCGCGAGGGGGGGCCAACACGCGCCCGAGCAACACCGTGCAGCCCAAGCCGAGGGTCAGCCCCAGCATGCCGGCGTACCCGACGCACGAGCACCCAAGCGAGCCGGTACAGAATGCGAGGCCCGCGCCTCCCACGCGAACGAGCATCGGGTTTTTCGAATTTCGGGCGACGTACTCGACGAAGGCCCCGGCGACCACGCCGCCCGCGGTGCACGCCGGCACGCACAGCGACGTGCAGCCCTGACCGGGTATGCACACGTGCCCGTACAGGTTGGCGGCGTGAGAGACGATGAGTGGCACCAAGCCCGCTTTGAGGCCCGAGGTCGCCGCGAGCGCGAAGGGGCCTCCGCGCCAGACCGCCGCCCCCATGAGCACGACGAGCGACACCCCGAGCGCCGCCGCCGTCATCGCCCGACCGCCCACGCCGTACGACGCCAACGGCACCAGGGCCACCAGTACGGCCGCCGCCCCGCCCAAGCGTCGGCGCGACGCTTCGTACGCCGCGAGCGCGCGTCGGTAGGTCGGGTCGTTGGCCAAGGGAGTCGTCATCGTGGAACCGCTCCGTGAAATTGCCACCACAGCCGCTTGAGACGGTCGAGCGCGCGCTGACGCCGTTTTCGCGCCGCGGGGCCACCTGCCCACTCTTCACGCAAAAGCCGCATCACTTCTTCGGCGTCGGCCGGCGCCAGCGCTTTGACCGCTTCGCTCAAGGCCGCCTCCAGCTCAGCCCGTTCGACGTCGGCGAACGGGGTCGACCCGTCGTCGGGTGTTTGGCCGAGCACCTCATGGTCGGCAGCCGCTCGCCGGCGTTGTTGGGCTCGTCGCGCCGTGCGGCACTCCCACACCGCGATTTCCAGCGCCCAGGCCAGGGCGTCTTTGGTGGGGTCGAACGCCGCCGCCTGCGAAAAGACGCGAACCAACGCGAGTTGGGCACAGTCTTCGGCGTCGGGCCCGCCCGCCAACCACTTCACGCAAAACGACCGAACGACCGGCCACAGGGCTTCGAACACCGGCGCGGCGGCGGTGCGGTCGCCCGTGCCCAGCTGCACCAGCCGTTGATTCAACAGCGCGCGTTCGGCCGGCGTCACAGGGCGCCCCTTCGCGCATTTTGGCGAGCACGGCAACGGCCATAAAGACTCCTGGGGCCAAGCAACGAGAGCAGTAGGCCGGTCGGCTTCGGGCGTGACCGTGGCTTGAAGTTCGCTGATTTCGTTGGTGTTTTGGGCGGGGCTTCGACCAGAGTCACTTGGGAGCGGCGGGCGGCTCGGGCTCGGCGCGGAGGTTTCTCGACGCATGTTCGGTTCGGCGTGGTGCTCGCTTTGCTGGCGGCGACGCAGGTTCCCTCGGAGGGGCCGACTCCTGGTTGGCCGAGCGGGCCGCGGTCGAGCATGCGACCGGGCCTGACAGTCGGGTGCTCGGTCAGGCGGCGCTCCAGGCCGAGCTCGACGTGCTCAATTTTCGGCTGCGCACCGGAGTGGCCCCACTGGGCGAAGGTGGTGGCTGGAAGCTTCGGAGGCGCGGTGACCATCGCCGGGCTGGTCTCGCTGCCGATGGCGTTCGAGCTCGTCGTGGTCGGGCCGGTGTCTCCCTTGGTGTTTTTGTCGCTGGCGGTCATGGTCGTCGGCGTGGCGATCATGGCGCTCGTGATTGCCGAGGCGTTCACCGAGCAGGCCATTGATCAGGCCGTCTACGACGCGACCCTCTCGCGGCGAAACGACGTGGCCGCCGAGCTCCAGCGCCTCAAAGGGCAAGCTGGCCATTCGGTGCCCGAGGGGCTGGCGGGTGGTTGGCGGCTGGCGCAGTGGTGAAAGCGGGGGCGAAACAGGCGGTTGGCTCGCGCGAAACGGGGGCGGTCGCGTTGGGCAGTTCGGGTGCGGCGCATCGGGCGATGCGTCACGGCGCGGTGTGCCGGCACGCTCGTTTGTGACCGCGGTGGTGCTGGCGCCGCGAACGCGCTCGTTGGGCGAAGTCGCCTTCGGCCAGGGCGCAGTGCAAGGGCTCGTCATGTTGGTGACGTTGCCGGCGGAGGCGCTCGTGGTCGCGGTGCCGCTCATCTGCGTCGGGGTGGCGTTCTCAGCCATGGGTTTCTCCGGCCGGGCGCTGAGTGAATTTACCGCGCTGGCGCAGGCGTGGCCGGGAGCGGCCCCAACGCGGCAAGGCGGGCTTCGAGCACGTCGTCTGCCAGGTAGAAGACACCGGGGCACGGCTCGCTGGGGCGGGCGGCATTGACCACCAGTTGGCCCAAACGCAAGTCGGGGGCACGCAGCCAGGCTTGGCGAAGGGCTTCGAGCATGCGGTCAATTCGGGCGGGGTCGCGCATGGCCGCTCTCTACTTCGGGTACGAGAATGGGCAACCGACGTCTGAGCTCGTGTACCCCGGTCGCCGAGGTGGCTCTGGTCGCGTCAGCGCGAATACTCGTGTGGGGAGCCCAGCAAATCGTCTTCGCTGCTTCGAAAGTCGCGCGAGCCGATGCGGCGCACCGTGGTTTCTCCCAAGGTGACGTCGCGCGCGGTGACGGTGAACGGCACCGATTCTCCCCAGGGGGGAGTCGCCGACGGCAGCTCTCCCGGCTTCGCTTGGTAGGCCTCGTGTGCGGGGTCTGGTTGCCTGAGCAAGCGAACCACCTGGAGGTGCAGGTGATTCGCGCCCGCCATGCCGGTCTGACCGATGCCGCCGACGATGTCTCCGGCCGAGACGGTTTGGCCCGTGGTCACGTTCGCGTCGGCGAGGTGCGCGTAGAGCGTCGCGTAGCCGTTGTGGTGGTCGACGAGCACGATGTTGCCGAGCCCGAAGTTGTCAGGCTGGTCGATGCGGGCGTTGCCGTAGACGTAGGCGGTGCCGGCTGCCATGGCGGCGACCGGCTGCCGGGGGCCACGGTCGGGCGCATAAAAGTCGAGCGCATACCGCAACGCCGTCGGGGCGTGCGTCGCCGGGTCGAACATCGAGTTGTTGCCCTGCACGCAGATGACGCTGGCCCCGCGTGCAACCGGCAACTGCAGCTTGAGCGCGTTGACGGACCCCGGCTCTGGCACGTCGACGGGGTAGGGTTGGTTGAACACCGCCTGCCCCTTGGCGATGAGCGCGTCTCGGGTGCGCTTCAAGTCGTCGGGCAGCCCGGGCAGCGCGACGGGTTTGAGGCTGGCCCGCTCAAGCGCCGACGCCAGGGCGCCGAGCGCCGTACGTCGGCCTTGACCGTCGCGCATGGCGAGCGTGCCGGCGGGGCCCGCGAGCGAAGAGAAGAGTGCGCTGAACTCATCAGCGAAGACCAAACCGTCGTGGTCGACGTCGCCCGTGCGGAGGCGGTCGAACGAAAGGCCCGCCGCGTGCAATGCGGAGTTGACGTCGGGGTCGGCAGAGAGCTCGGCCAGGCCGAGGGTGCGGCCCGCGAAGGCCGCGTTGAACGCTTCTTGGGTCAGTGACTTCATGGTTGCAAAGTCGACCGCGGCAGCAAGCGTCGCGACGCCTTGGCGCTCTGAATAGGTGAACAGTTCGGGGTGTGCGGCCGCCTCGTGAAGTGCCGACGCCGTCAAAGCGCCTGACGCGGGCGTCGGGTTGAAGCGCGTGCTTTTCACCAGCGCCAAGAGGGCGTCGGTGACTCCTGGTCTGCCGCCCAACATCATCGCCGCTTCCGCGATGGTGAGGTGTGCGGCTCGGGGCGGCTTGCCGCCAAACAGCGGCTGCAAGGCCGGCAAGTCGCTCGCTTGGCCCCCGAACGTCGGGAGGTAGGCGAGTGCGATGTTCCACTCCGTCGCGGTGAATCGGGTTTTGTCTTTGTCGACGTCGAGAAATGGGTTTTCAGCGAGCGCTTTGACCCAGGCCAGCCGGGCCGGGTCGCGCTTGAGTGCCAGTGGTGGGTGCGCGAGGTCAATTGACGGAACTTTGGTTGCGGTGGCGGCCGCTCCGCCGAACACGTCATTGCTTCTCAGCTTCGGGGTGCCCGACGCGGGGCGAGTGTCCGAGCGAGTGTCTGACACCGAGCGAGTGTCTGACCGCGAGAGCGCCGAGAGCGTGGGCGGGTCAATTTTCATGGGGCGCGCCCGATGCAACGGTCGTGCCTGGTACCGCCTGAGGAAAAACCAGGAGCTGACGAGGTGGTGACTCAGTCTTTCATCGTCGGCCCGTGAAAATTCGCATTCCAGGCACCGCGTCTCGGTGTGCCAGAGGCCGTGCCCGAGGGGCTGCGGGTGGTGGCGGTTGGCTCGCGCGAAAAAGGGGGGGCCGCCGCGTTTGGGCAATTCGGGTACGCTCCACCGGGCAATGCGTCACGGCGCGGTGTGGTTCGGCTGGCTGTTCGGAGGCGCTCTGCTGGCCTGCGGGCCCTCGCACCCCGAGCCGCTCGTGTCGGTTGCCACCCAACGAAGTGCCCTGACCGGCATCGTCTTCGACGACCCGTTCGACGAGGGCGGCTTCTTGGGCATTGGCAACTTCGACGGCTACACGGCCGGTGGGGGTACCTCGGTCGGTACGCCGACCGCAGCCGCACACCGCGGCACCAAGGGCTTTCGATTCACCGACAACGACAACTCAATGGTGATCAGCCCGTCGGGTTCTATTTCGAAGTCGGTCGCGACCTTCACCGGCAATGTGTACCTGCGCTTTTGGCTGCGCCCCGCGGCGACCGGCCCCATCGTTCGAAACGGCATCGCCCAAATCGCCGCGACGACCGGTGCCGACACCTTGCTTACCATTTCGACCAACGACCTGGGCCACGTGTTGGTTTCGGGCGGTGACGGGGCCCCACCGCCCTTGGTCGACCGAAACGACTTCACGTTGATTACGCCGCTCACTTCGGGCGAGTGGTATCTGGTCGAAGCTGAACTGAAGAACGTCGGCACCAACACGGCCCAACGCGCGGTGTACGTCAATGGCACCCAGCTCAGCCGAGCCAACGTCACGTGGGCCGGGCTCACCGTCGACATGCTTCGGCTCGGAGAAGCCGACTCGCTCGCCGACCGCGCATGGACGGGGACGCTCGACTACGACGACTTTCGCTTCGGCACGCTGCCCCACGCGAGCACGCTCCGCCTGACCGGGCCGTCGTTCGCTGGGGCTGGGTCGTGCGTCGACTTCACCCTCGACCTCATCAACTCCGTCGACGGGCAGGGCGCCGAAGCCCCCTACGACATTGACGCCGTGGTGACCACGACCGCCGGTGCCCCGCCTTCGGTCTTTTCGGGAGCAGGCTGCACCGGCACCGCCAATGCCACCGTGCGCGTGGCGTCGGGTACCACGAGCGCCTCGCTCTCGCTGTCGTCGACTCAGACTGGCGATGTGACGGTGTCGCCGGTACACCTCGATTTTCTGGCGGTGCCGGCCACGGTGACCGTCGTGCCGGGAGGTTCGAGCGATGCCGGCTCGGGCAGCGATGCTGGTGCGAACACCGATGCCGGTTCGAGCACCGACGCTGGTTCAGGCAGTGACGCCGGCGCGAAGACCGACGCCGGTTCGAGCACCGATGCAGGCTCGAGCACCGACGCCGGCTCGAGTGCCGATGCCGGCTCGAGTGCCGATGCCGGCTCGAGTGCCGATGCCGGCTCGAGTACCGATGGAGGTTCGAGTGCCGATGCAGGGGCCGTCGACGGTGGGGCCTCGGCCGACGCTGGCCCGACACCAGCGGGCCGCTACGTGGTCGGCTGCGACTGCCAAAGCGGGCCCGATGTGCTCTCGAGCATGGGCTTCGTAGCCTGGTTGGTGCTGACGACGCGGCGGCGGGGGCTCGGTCGTCACTGACGCCTGACTCACGACCGGTACCACAAGGCCCCCTGCCAGCCCGGGGGGCCCTCGGCGGCAGGAAAGGCCCCAAAACAGCCGAATCGGGGGTTTCGTGGTACACCCAACCGACTGGCGGCCGCGGTGGCCGCGGGGGTGTCATGGCGCAGGCCCACGCCGACGAAGATCCACTGGTTGGCAAGGTGCTCAACGAGCGCTTTCGCGTACTCGCCCCCATCGGCGCGGGCGGCATGGGTCGCGTCTACAAGGCCATTCAAGAACCCATTGATCGGGTCGTGGCGCTCAAGGTGTTGAACCCCCGGTACGACGGGCAGAAAGACCCCGAATTCGAACGGCGCTTCTTCTTTGAAGCGTCGATGACGGCGAAGCTCAAGCACCCCAACACCATTACGGTGCACGACTTCGGCTGCACGCCCGACGGCATCTACTACCTCGCGATGGAGTTTCTCGAAGGAGAGACCCTGCTGCAGGTGCTCCGGCGCGGCCCGCTGTCGTGGCCCCGCACGCTCGCCATTGGCGGCCAAATCGCCCGGTCGCTGCGCGAAGCCCACAAGCACGGCATGGTGCACCGCGACCTCAAGCCCGCGAACGTCATGGTGCTCGCCGAAGGCACCGGCGGAGACGTCGTCAAGGTGCTTGACTTCGGCCTCGTCAAATCGTTTCTCGGCGAAAAGAAGAAGACGGTGACGAGCGCTGAAGAAGAAGAGGGCGAACTCACCAAGGCCGGGGTGTTGCTGGGCAGCCCGCTCTACATGGCGCCCGAGCAGGCGCGCGGCGAGGCCGACGGGCGCACCGACATTTACGCGCTCGGGGTGGTGATGTTTCAGTGCATCGCCGGGCGGCCGCCCTTCGTCGGCAAGGAAAGCATCGACATTCTCGTCAAACAGGTGCGCGAAAAGCCGCCCGTGCTCAAAGAGCTGGTGCCCGACATACCCGACGAGGTGAACGCGCTCGTGATGC
>JBGAIY010000656.1:0-2961 GCA_044225205.1 Myxococcaceae bacterium
CTCGAGGCGCCCCGCGTCGAAGGCGCCGCCGAGCAGGTGCACGCGCGCGAAGACGATTCGTGCCTGACCCTCGCGCGCCAGCTCGCCGCGAAATTCAGCGGCGCCTCGGTGGTGTCGGGCGTCGTCATCGAAGGCGGCCGCGCGTGGCCCCACGCGTGGGTGAAGACCGCCGTCGGCCAACACCTCGACCCCACCGTGCCCAGCACCGCCGCCCCAAGGCCCTACTTGGCGTTCACGAAGCAGCCTGGCGCTCTCTACCTCGCGCTGCTGAGCGGCCAGCGGCGGGTCGAGCGGCGTTGAGCGTCTTCTCAGACGGTGAGTGCCGGGGGCGACCACGAGCAGCGGCAGCAGCGGCAGCGGAGGAGCGCCAACTCAGCGTCAGGTGACCTGGTAGTGTTGAAGTGCATGTCAGCCATTCTCGAACGCGTAGGGAGTCTTTCATTTGGCCCCCACGATGGTGGGTCTGGCACGTCGGCGTCATGGCCCTTGATGCGTGGGAGTCGCGTCGTTGTCGGTTCGTTCTGCTTTGATCGAGAAGAGTGGTACGGCCTGTTCGTTGGCGACGTGGCCCAGCAAACGCTTCGAGGTGCTCGTGTGCCGCGCGACCTCGTGACTCCGAGCCTCGACTCGTTCTTGCAACCGATCGCATGTGACGAGCGCCGAGTCATCGCCGCGGTGCAATACCAATCGGTGGTGCCCACGGTCGGCGATTCGGGCGCGCTGGTTATTTACGATGCCGGTGCCAATTCTTGGAGGAAGTGGCGCAGCTCGGCTCGTGCGGTCTTCGGCTCAGGTGGAGGCCTTGTGGCCTGGCTCGCTTCAAACGCAATCGAGATGCTCGACACCGAGTCTGAAACCCTCCAGGCGGTCGTGCCCCTCTCGACAAACCAGCGGGTTGATGCCGTTGCCTGCGACCGAAAAGGCACGCACGTCGCTTATGCGTCAAAACACTCCGTAAGTTGTCTTCGTCGAGACGGTCGCTTGATCGCCAGTTGGCAGCTGCCTGCGGCTTGCTGGAAACTCCGCGTCGCCGAAGACGGTCTCGAACTCTTTGCCCTCTTGCGCGGGGGAGGTTTGGCCCGGCTTGAGCCCTCAGGAGGAATTGTCGATTGCTCCCGACCGAGTGCAAACTGCGCGGAGGTCGACCCAGTCGAACGACAGGGCTACTTCGTCGAGCCTGGTGGTCAGCTCCGAAAGACTGACCTTCAAGAAGGCACGACCATTGCTGTCGGTGCCATCAGCGAACGAAATGATTTTATCGTTGATGTTGATACAGCAACGGGAACGGTGGCCGCCATCGATCGCTTCGAACAGACCGTGCGCGTGTTTCGATTTTCGTGACAAGACGTCGTCACGCTCAACGAACACGCGAAGAGACCGCCGTCGCCGCACAGGCCCGATTTGCGGGCCCCGGCGTGTTGCGCACGCCTACATTGGCCCCACATTCCACCGGTGCAAGTCGTGGCCAGAAAAGGCATATTCGTTTGCTGATGTTCGCCGCCGCCCTGCTCAGCCTTTCGCTCGCCCAAGCGGCCGCCAGCCCGGCGCCGTCGCTCGGCCAAGGCCGCGCGTTGCTCAAAGACTTTTACGCGCTGAATTCGGCGCAGGTGTGGTCGGTCGCCGCGCCCAGCTACCAACGGCAAATGGGCAGCGAGGCCGCGGTCAAGGCCTTCGCCGCGAAGCTGCAACGCGACTTCGGCAAAGAGTTGCGGGTCATTACCGAAGGCCTGTCGAGCCGCGGCGACTTCACCGTGTACCGCCGCGTCGCGTCGTTCTCGAACTGGGCGCGCGGCGTCGAGCTCGAGGTGCTCTTCGACGACTCGGGCAAGGTCACGAGCCTCTCCGCGCGGCCGGCGTCGAAAGAGGCCCCCACGACCTACGGTACCCACAAGACGAAGGCGCGGCTGCGTTTGCCGTTCGAGGGCCAGTGGTACGTGTTGTGGGGCGGCCGTTCATGGGAGCACAACCGCCACAGCGCCGTGCCCGACCAACGCTACGCGCTCGACTTGTTGCGCCTGACCCGCAGCGGCGGGAGCTTCGAAGGCGACGGCAGCAAGAATGAGCAATACGCCGCGTGGGGCCAGCCCGTCGTCGCCGCCGGAGAAGGCGTCGTCGTCACCGCTGAAGACGGCGTCACCGACAACGAACCCAACCACCCCCGCGGCGGCAACCTGTTCGGCAACCACGTCGTCATCGACCACGGCACCGGCGAATATTCGCTCGTCGCGCATTTGATGAAGGGTTCGGTGCAGGTCAAGCCGGGTGACCACGTCATCATGGGCCAGCAACTCGCTCGTACCGGCAACAGCGGCATGTCGACCGAGCCGCACATTCACTACCAGCTGATGGACAAGCCCGACTGGCAGCAGGCGAACGGCTTTCCCGCGCAGTTCTTGAATTTTCAGCTGGGCGACCGAATCATCGAGCGCGGTGAGCCTCGCCGCGCCGACCTCATCGCTCCGGTGCCCCTCGAAGCGCGCCGCTAAGTCAGCGCTTCAGCGCCCGGCCGTCTCTGAGAACGGTATGACGCTCACTCTGTCGCCCGCCTTCACCTTGAGCAGCGCCTTCGCCTGCTTCGGCAAATAGGCCACCTGGTCGTCGAACCGCACTTGGGTACGCACGGCCCGAAACCGGTTCGGCCCGGTCTCGCGCGCGACGGCCACCAGCATGTCGTCGGCCTCTTCTTCGAGGTCGACTTTGCCCAGCTTCGCCGTGCGAAAGCGCCTCACGAGCGTCACGTCAGACAAGTTGGCTTCGTAGTGGGGGCCGCCGTCGAATGGGTCGATGTGGTTGTCGTAGGTGAAGCCAATTCGCTCGAGCATGCGCTGAACGCCGCGCGTTTCGGTGCCGACCTCGCCGATGATCTTCTGCGCCCGCTCGGGAAACAGCGTGGCGTAAATGTCAGACGCGGGAAACAGCTCTTTGATGAACTCTTTGTTCTGACGCGAGAGCTTGTCGGCT
>JBGAIY010000657.1:0-2960 GCA_044225205.1 Myxococcaceae bacterium
TACCGCTTCGTCAAGTCGACCGGGGGCGTGAAGATGGGCGTACTGAAGACCACGACACCAGGGTCGGTGGTCTTCGACGGGTAATCGTCGCGCGGGGCGAGCGCCCTCAGTTCGAGGGTCGCGCCCGGGCCGTCTCGCGTGATGGTGGCAACGTAGTCACGCTGGCCGAGGCGAGTGAAGGCGACTTCGCTGAGCACTTCGCCGGTTGGCACCGTCACGCCGCCGTAGTCATTGAAGCTTCGAAAGAGCCTCGGTTCGATGCCGCCGAGCACACCGAAGGAGTCGAGGCGAAGACCGCCCGGCTTGACCGTGATGACCCGAAAGACGTGGTACGCACCGTTGAGCGTGTCTTCGCTCGTGCCCAAATCGAACAACGAGAACGTGTCGCTGAGCCAAGAACTGACCTGGGTGGCGAGCGTGGCGCTGCCGTCGAGTGCGACGCGTGACACGTAGAGCGCGCCGTACCCCGGGGCAGACACATTCGAGCCTCCGAAGAAATACGGGCCGGCCCAGAAGACGTCGAACCCTTCGTCTCCCGGCCGGGCGACCGCTTTGAGGTCACCGCGGAGCATGCCCGGAGGCGAAACGAGAATCGGTGTCGAGTCGAGCCGATGCCCGTCGCGGTCGTAGCGCATCGCGAGCACGCCTCGGGGGCTCGACCAGGCGACGAGGTGCATGTGGCCGTTGAACGCGACGCTCGTCTCGCCGACGCCGTTGTCGGCGAGCAGCACCGGGGCGTCGACCGCGAAGGGGTCACCCATCGACGTCGGGTAAATGATCGTCGGCGCTCCGGCGTCGAAGGGCTCGGCAGCGCCTGCGTCGACCCCAGCCATGGCCACCACGAGCGGTGCTGGTCTCCCGCACCCCGCGAGGGCGACCAGGCAGCTCAGCCCCAGTGAGAACGATTTCATGGCCGATGAGTCGCACAGCCGCTCGAAACCTTTCAAGGCCCCGACCCGGTGAGAGATCACAGTTGTTTCAGGTGGTTGAACGTCAGGCTCGCTCTCCGCGGCCGATGCGGCCAGCCGCAGCGGGTTCAACGCGTACCCCGTGGGTGTGCGTCACTTCTTCGGTGGCTCCCGAGTTAGACAGCGCCACCACCACGTCGCCTTTGGCGATGCGGCCGCTTCGGCCACCGACGCCAACGTGGCCCGCGCTGAATTTCTTCTCGGCAGCGCACGTAGGGAGCGGGCATGCGTGCACACACTCTCTCGAAACGTTCAGTGTTTTGTACGGCCGCCGTGTTTCTGTTGCTCAGGGTCAGTTGCGCAACGCCGGCCGGGGCACCACCTCCCGATTTCAACAACCCGTTCTTTGCGCAATACGGCCTGAGGCCGACGCAGCCTGGCGGGGCGCCGGCGTTCAGTCCAGCTCCCATGGCCCAACCCCAGGCCCCGGCGGCCGGAGCCGGCACCGTGTGCGACTCGCTGACGCTCTCCGACGATCGACGCCAGTGCCAGGCGAACCTCCAGGGCCACTCGGTCGACCCTCGCGTGGCGAACCTCTGCGGCACCATGACCTCGTCGGCCGATCGGCTCGGCTGCCTCATGTCGGCCCGTGACAAGACCTACTCCGACGGCGACATCAGCGCCTGCAGCCGCGGGGCACCCCTGACGCGCAGGTCGTGCATTGCGAACAGCGGAGCGCTCCCCGCACCGCAGGTCACGGCCGCGCGCGAGCCCGAGGTCTCCGCCCCCTCCGCCCCCTCCGCCCCCTCGTCACCGTCGACATCGAGCAGCACCACCATGCTCGCGTGCTGCATCAACCAACAAGTGTGGCTGTGCCCGAACGCGGCGACGCTTGACCGATGCGCTGGCGCGGCGTCGCGTTGCCTCACCGAGTGCATGGAGCGCGGCGGTGACTGCGACCGCTGCGTGAAACTGTTCGACCCCTCGGGCTGCCAACGCGACTCGAGCCTCGACGGGAACCGCACTTACTGCCGCTGAACTCACTTCGGGGCTGCGTTTGGCGGGCGACAGCGGTAGGTCGGGGCCATGCCCTCGCTGCTCGCATTCGCCGCCGCTGCTGTGTTCGCTGCCGTTGACGCTGGTACCGACGCCGGAGTGTGGAACGTCGACGCGCCCGGAGCACCGTCGCACGAAGTGAGCATCGACGTGCGCGAGGGCACGTGGCTGTCGGTCGACGTGAGCCCGAAAGGCGACCTCATCGCCTTCGACTTGTTGGGCGACCTGTACACCGTGCCCATGGCCGGAGGAGAAGCCCGAGAGCTGACCCACGGCCTCTCGTGGGACATGCAGCCCCGCTTCAGCCCCGACGGCAAATCGCTCGCGTTCACTTCTGACCGTGGGGGTGGTGACAACATTTGGGTGCTCCCACTCGACGGCGGCGTGCCCACCGCGGTGACCGACGAGAAGTTTCGCTTGGTCAACAGCCCGAACTGGAGCCCTGACGGCCAGTTCATTGTCGTGAGAAAACACTTCTCGTCGAGGCGCTCGCTGGGTTCGGGCGAGTTGTGGCTCTACCACCGGTCGGGCGGTGAAGGCGTTCAGCTCATCGAAAAAGAGAGTGAACAAAAAGACTTGGGCGAACCCGTGTTCTCGCCCGACGGCAAGGCCATTTACTTCAGCCACGACGTCAGCCCCGGCAAGAACTTCGAGTACAGCAAAGACCCGAACAGCGGCATTTACGAAATCGCTCGGTTCGACCTCGAGCGAAAAGAGCAGGTGCCGTTGCTGGCCGGCCCCGGCGGCTCCATTCGGCCTACGCCGTCACCCAATGGCCAGTGGCTCGCCTTCGTTCGACGAGCGCGCGGCGTCTCGGTGCTGATGGTGGCTGACCTCGTCAGCGGCGCCGAACGCGTGGTGTACGAGGGGCTCGACCGCGACCTGCAAGAGACCTGGGCGATTCACGGTGTCGCCCCGGCCATGGCGTGGGCGCCCGACAGCAAGACGCTCGTCTTTTCGTCTCACGGTGGGCTGTGGCGCGTCGACGTCACCACG
>JBGAIY010000658.1:0-1202 GCA_044225205.1 Myxococcaceae bacterium
GGCAGCGTTTTTTCGATGACCGAATCGGCGATCACTTCGAGGGCCGGCAACAAGGGGGCTTTCGGTGCTGGGGCGCGCTTGGGGGCGCGGGCGAGGCGTGAGGTCACAAAGAGGCTCCAGGTGAAACGAAACGGCGAAGGCGAACCGTAGCCGCGACCGAGGGCGAACGCGCGAAAATCGGCTCAGACCTGCACCAGGCCGGCTTTGACCGCCAACACCGCCGCGTCGACGTGAGAACGCACGCCCATTTTTTGATACACGTGGCCCAGGTGCGTGCGCACGGTGCGGCGTTCGAGCGCCATGACCCTGCCCACTTCGGCGTTTGACAAGCCTTTCGCCACGTAGCGGAGCACGTCGAGTTCGTCGGCCGTGAGCCCCCAGGGGTTTTCGGGGGGCTTGGGGGCGGTTTGAAGCGAATGAAAATAGTTCCAAAACCGCTTGGCGATGATGGCCTCGAGTACCGTGCCGCCCGCCATGACGTCGTGAATGGCCGACCGAATTTTGGCGGGCCCCACCCGCTTCACCAGGTAGCCCGCGGCTCCGGCTTGCATGGCCTCGTACACTTTTTGTTCGTCGTCGAACGACGTCAGAATCAGCACCTCGACTTCGGGCACGCGGGCTTTGAGCCGCTGGGTCACGCCGATGCCGTCGATGCCGGGCAACTCGAGGTCGAGGAGCACGAGGTGCGGGGCCGGCCGCGAAGCCACAATGCGCTCGACGGCGGTTTCACCATCGGCCGCGCTGCCCACCAGCTCGAGTTCGTCGAAAAGAGCCAGCGATTTGAGCAGGTTCTTGAGCAGCTGCGGCTGATCTTCGACCGCGAAGACCCGGGTCTTTTCGGTCGGCGTGGGGGTGGTCGTCATCGCGGTGGTGCGGTGATCACGAAACCGTGAGGCCCACATTGTAGCCGAACGGAGGTCGAAGCGGGTGCACTTCGGAGTGGCACAACGCCCGACACCGCGCGACACCTGTCAGGGGTTATGGCGATCAACCCCGTCGAATGGAGCTCGATGCGCGCGACAATGCCTTGATGAAAGGCGTCTGAGTGTGCCTTCTTGCCCTTGCCCGGAGTGACCGTGACCGCAGCTCGCTTTCTGTTTTTCATGCTGGCCTGGGCCGGGTTTTCACGGTGCCTTGGCTCGGTGGAGGCGCTCGACGGGGGAAAGCCGAACGACGCCGGCGTGAGTGACGCGGGCGTCGAC
>JBGAIY010000658.1:1211-2957 GCA_044225205.1 Myxococcaceae bacterium
TTCGACGCGAGTGTGGTCGACGCGAGCATACCGGTCGACGCCAGCGTGACGACTGACGGGGGCTCACCGCGAGACGGCGGCTCGCCGCGCGACGCTGGCTCACCGCGCGACGCCGGGCCTCGAGACGCCGGTTCACCCCGCGACGGGGGCCCAGCGTGGCTGTCGACCATCGTGTCGGACAACACGGTCTATCTGGTGGGAGAGACCCCTTCGGCGGTGTTGCCCGGGCGCATTCAATGGCCGGCCGCGGGAGCCGAAAACCGGCTCGAGTCTGGCGGTTCCGACAACAATTCGCTGTATCTCACGTCGGGCTACGGGGGGTCGGTGTTCGTGCCCGAGTTGGGGCCATGGGGCACCATGATCTTCGGTTCGACGGGAGAGCACTGCCTGAGCGAGCAGCTCACCAGCTTCGGCCTGAGCGAAGACCTCCCCAGTTGGAACTTCTTTCAACAGCCGCTCTACGCGACCAGCGCCGCGGAGGCCGACGCGTTCAACGCCGACTGGTATTGGAGCCAGACCGACTACGACGCGCTGCCCGCGGCGCAAAAGCTCGAGTACAACGCCGACGCGACGGTCACCGCGAATTGGTTGGCGACTTGGGCGGGCAACGGCAAGCCGTTTCCCGTTGGGTATGACGGCTGGGTGGCGCGGCGCAAGTACGGCACGGGGGCCGGGTCGACGGTGCTCGGCAACAACCGGCCGCATTGGTTTCGCTACAGCATGCCAGCCTACGTGCCGCCCGAACTGACTGGGCTCGGAGTGGGGGCGATTGTGGTGAACAGCCAAGGCACCATTTACGGGCCCTTCAATTCGTCGCCGCTGCCCTCGGGCGCGACCGCGGCCGACTGGTACGCCGAGCTGTGGCCCAGTGGCGCGGCGAAGAGCTGGCTGCACGCCTTGAACCTTGAAACGCGCGAGTGGGTGCGGCTGCCGGTGCCGGTGCCCGAGGCGGCGAAGGTGTACGGGGTGCAGTACCCGCATTCGGGCGTCGACGTGGCGCACAAGCGGGTGCACTACCTCACCAACGCAAGCAACGGCGGCAACTGGGCCGTGTACTCGGTTGACCTGTCGAATGGGCTGAGCAACGCGCAGATGCTCGGGCCGACGAACCTGAACAACCTCGCGGGTGAGACGAACGTGCTCTACAACAACCTGTTCGTCACGCCGACCCATGGCGCCAACGCCGGCAAGCGCTTGTGGTACCTCCAAGACGCGACGGCGTCGGCGCTGATTCTCGTCGACCTCGACGCCAACACGTTGCGCCGCCTGAACGTGGCGAATTTGCCGACGGGCTCGTGGCGATTCGGGTTCGACGAGGCGACCGACACCGTGTACTTGACCACGGTCGACGCCGCGGTGAACTGCTCGCGTTTCGTGCTGCCGGCCGACCCCACCGATGCCGCCGCGTATTCGGTCGAGACACTCAGCATCGACATGAATGGCATCACCCTGGAGGCCGGGGCCAACCTTTCGGCCTACGGCCAGCGGTCGATGTACGTGCCCCAGCTCGGAGTGATTTTCGTGCCACAGAAAGCGAACCAGATGCTGGTGTTTCGGCCTCGCTGAGGCCCCACGCGCGCGACTTGGAGGGCGGGCGCGGCGTCTATCGACATGGCCCACGACAATGAGAACTCGGTGAAGCTGACCCGGCGAATGCTGCTCGGGGCGGGGGCGCTCGTGGCGGGCGCGCACTGCACCGGCACCACTGGGGCCCTTGGCGCGGCAGACGGTGGCGTCGACGCCGGG
>JBGAIY010000069.1:0-23981 GCA_044225205.1 Myxococcaceae bacterium
CACGGTGTCGATGAACTCTTTGGGGTCTTTGAGGTCTTGCTGCCACTCGAGCAGCTGCCGCAACCACGCGAACTTCTCGTCGTCGCGGGTCATGGCGCTCTTGCCTTCTTTGTACGCCCAGTGCGCGGCGATGCCTTCTTCGGCCACGCGGTGCATTTCTTCGGTGCGAATCTGAATTTCGATTCGTTCAGACAGCGGGCCGATGACCGTCGTGTGCAGCGACTGGTACATGTTCGGCTTGGGTATGGCGATGAAGTCTTTGAACCGGCCGGGCACCGGCTTCCACATTTGGTGAATGAGCCCGAGCGCCGCGTAGCACTGCGCCACGTCGGTCGTGAGAATGCGAAAGGCGATCACGTCGGGCACTTGCTCGAACTCGATCTCCTGCGTGCGCATTTTTTTGTAAATTGAATAGAAGTGCTTGAAGCGCCCGAACACCTTGCCCGGTATCGCCGCGTCTTTGAGCTTCGTGTCGATGAGCGACACCACGTCGTCGATGAACTTGTCGCGCTCTTTCTTCTTGCGCGTGACCTTCGCCTCGAGCTCGGCGAAGTCTTTCGGCTTGGTGTAGCGAAACGACAAGTCTTCGAGCTCGGTCTTCACCCAGCTGATGCCGAGCCGGTTCGCCAACGGCGAATAAATGTCGAGCGTCTCTTGAGCGATGCGCGCTTGCTTCTCTTCGCTCATGTGCTCGAGCGTTCGCATGTTGTGAACGCGGTCGGCGAGTTTCACCAAAATGACGCGAATGTCTTGCGCCATGGCCACGAGCATCTTGCGAAAATTCTCAGCCTGCTTTTCTTCTTGGCTCAGCTGCTGCGACGCTGAAAATTTCGAGAGCTTGGTCACCCCGTCGACGATGAGCGCCACCTCTTCGCCGAACAGTTCGCGAATTTCGTCGATGGTGGCGAGCGTGTCTTCGACGGTGTCGTGCAACAGCCCCGCGACAATCGACGCTTCGTCGAGACGCAACTGTGCAAGGAGGCCCGCGACTTCGAGTGGGTGAATGAGATAGGGCTCACCCGACTTGCGCACTTGGCCTTGATGCACCTTGGCCGAGTAAACGTAGGCCTTCTTGATGAGGTCCAAATCGGGGTCGGGGTGGTAGCCCGACACACGCTGGAGAATGTCGTTCAGACGAATCAACGCGCGAAGCGTAACACCCACGCAACCTGCTGCAACGCGTCAGCTTGCGACTCTTGGCTTGCGTAAGGCCTCGAAATATCGAACTATCGGCGAAATCTCATGGCAGCCTTGCTGACCAAAACGCTGGGAGTGGTTTGCCCCAGCTGCGACTTCTTGAACGTGGTGGGCGCGGTGCGCTGCATGGCGTGTGGTTCTGCGACCGACGGCGCCACACAAAGCCCAGTGGCGTCGAGCCCTTCGACCATTGGGTCGGCTGCTGCTTCGGCGGCGAACAACGCGGTCGCTCCCGCGGCGACGGGGCAACCACCTGGGCTGCGCCGAGCTTCGGCCACGGCGCCAACGCCGCCCGACCCGACGCCCGCGGCCACCGGCCCGGCCCGACCGACCTTTCAGTCTTCGCAGTCGGCGGTGAATGCGCCACCCGCGGCGTCGACGAACCCGGCCGCGGCCGCCGTCAGTGCGCCGAAGTTCGGGCTCACCGTGCTGGCGGGGCCGGCGCGGGGCCAACGCTTTCGGCTGGGGGCCAACGGCGCCCAGGTCGGTCGAACCAAGGGCGTCATACTGTTTCCTGAAGACCCGTTCGTGAGCCCGCTCCACGCGGTGTTGCTCATTCGCGACGGCAAGCTCTTCGTGCGCGACGAGAGCAGCACTTCGGGCGTGTACGTCAGCATCGCCAACCAAGAGACGATTTTGCCGGGCGGCTCGTTCTGCACCGGGCTGCGGCTGTTTCGGTACGTCGGCGCCATTGAGCCGACCGCCCCGTGGAACAAGGTCGACGTTCAGGTCTACGGCGCGCCGCTCCCGAACGGCCAGGTGCACTACGCCATTGAAGAAGTGTTGCTCGGTGACCGCGCGGGCCGCTGCATTGCCACGCCGGGCCCGGTGCTCACCATTGGGCAGGGCAAGTGCGACTTCTCGTTTGCGAACGACGAAGGCTTGGCCCCCCGGCACTGTGAAGTCGCCCCGCTGCCCACCGGCGCCATGATTCGCGACCTGTCGGCCGGTTTGGGCACCTACGTGCGAATTACTGGAGAACGCGCACTCAAGCCGGGAGACCGACTGCGCATTGGCCAGCAGACGCTGCAAATCGAAGCGCTCGGCTGAAGGGGCGCTTCACTTGAGCGGCATCACCGCGTCGAGGTAGGTCACGGCTTTCGAAGTGGGCGCGTCGTGGCGAAACCGGCGCCACCAACTCGAAGCTTCGGCCAGCTTGTCTTGCTGAAAATACAGCTCGCCAATTTTGAGGGCGAGCTCGGGGTTCGTGTCGGCCTGCCACGCCTCGAGGTAGCGCTGCAGCGCGAAGTCGAGGTTGCCCCGGTGCAAGGCTTCGTCGCCTTCGTTCGCCAAGCGGGTCGAGTCGAGCGCGCGCTTTTTCGCGGCGGGCACCTGCAACTCACTGAGCGAGCCCGTGGGAGACGGCGGTACGAACACGTCTTTGGGCTGATTCATCAACTGGTAGACGTACGCGCCGACGAGACCAATGGCGAGCGCCACCAAGACGATGGTGACGGCTTTGAACGCGAGGCCCCCACCCGAACTCTTGGTTGCGCGGGGGGCGCGCTCGGTCGCCGTCGACTGGGCAATGATCGCCCCGGCTTCGGGCACAGGGCCTGGTCTTGGCGGCACGGCCCGAACGGTTTCGTCTTGCTGGGCCCACGGAGACGACGGCGGCCCTGACACTTTCGTGTCTTGGTCTTCGCCGGGAGTGGCTACCCGGGTCAGCGGCTCGGGTTTCGAGGTGCTCACCTGGCGCCGCACGGTCGACACCGCGGCCCGGCGCTCCTTTTCAATCGCGTGCAGTTCGGCCCGAAACTGTTCGGCCGTCTGCGGTCGGTCGTCGGGGTTTTTCGCGAGCGACTTGACGATCAGCCGCTCCATCGCGGCGGAGATCTTCGCGTCGGGGCGCCGCTTCGACGGCGGCATGGGTATTTCGGTGAGGTGCTTGGTCGCGAAACCAACCGCGGAGTCGGAGTCGAACGGCAACAGGCCCGACGTGAGCTGATAGAGAATGACGCCCACCGCGTACAAGTCGCTGCGGTGGTCGAGCTTGGCGCCCCGCGCTTGCTCGGGTGACATGTATTCGGGCGTGCCGCACACGAACCCCGCCCGCGTCAACGCGGGCCCTTCGTCGTCGGTGCCGTCGACAATTTTGGCGATGCCGAAGTCGAGCACTTTGACGAAGTCGGCTTCGCCGCGGCGCTGCTCGACCATGATGTTTTCAGGCTTGAGGTCGCGGTGAATGACCCCCGCGCTGTGCGCGTCGGCCAGCGCCGACAGCACCTGCCCCATGATGCGAATGATGCGCGACTCGGGCAGCGGCCATTCGCGCGAGAGAATTTGATGCAGGTCTTTGCCCTGCACGTATTCCATCGCGATGAACATGGAACCGTCTTCGGCTTGGCCAAAGTCGAGCACGCTGATCGAGTTGGGGTGGTTGAGCCGGCTCGCGGCTTTCGCTTCGCGCTGAAACCGCGCCACGGTGCGCTCGTCGCCCAGCAGCGCCTGCCTCAGCACCTTCAGCACCACCGGCTTGTCGAGTGCGAGCTGGGTGGCCTTGTAGACCTTGCCCATGCCGCCTTCGCCGAGCATCTGCTCGACCCGGTACTTCGTGGCGACCATTTTGCCGATGTATTCGTCGGGCGTAGGCACGGAACAGGCCGGAGTCTCGCACGGTCGTTCGACGGTTACCACTGGCGAAGAATGGCTTGGGGCGACCAGCGGGGGTGCGCTATTGAAGCGTCATGCCAGCTGCCATTCGCCCGAAAGTCGCCGTACGCGTCGTGCGGGCCGACGGAGGCCCCGAGTCGGTCATACCCATGCGCGGTGACCAAATGCTCTGCGGCCGGTCAGGAGACCTTTCGATCGTCGACGACCCCTTCGTTGCCGACACCCAAATGCGCCTGTTCTTTTCGGGCGCTCGCCTCGCGGTCGAAGACGTCGGGGGCGGCAACGGCGTCTTCACCCGACTGCGCACTGAACGTGAAATCGCCTCGGGCGGAGAGCTGCGCATCGGCCGGCAGCGCCTCATCGTCGAGCCCGTGCCTCCGCTGGCGGCGGCCGAAGACGGGGCCACCGCGTGGGGTTCTCCCGACGCCGGTTACCGCTTTCGGTTGATTCAGTTGCTCGAAGGCGCCGTGCGGGGCAGCGCGTTTCCACTCAAAGACGGCGAGAACAACGTCGGTCGTGAACTGGGCGACATCACGTTTCCCACCGATGGGTTCGTTTCGGGGCGTCACGCCATCGTCAACGTCGGGGCCGACCGCATCGTCATTCGCGACCTCGGGTCGTCGAACGGCACCTTCTTGCGACTCGCCGCGCCCGCGTTCGTCGACAACGGCGACCAATTTCTCATCGGCCGCCAGTTGGTACGAGTCGAAATGAGCTGAAGCGACCGGCTTCAGCCGTACGACTTTTCTTTCTTCTCTTGCTCTTCTTTGCAGCGAATGCAGAGCGTGGTCATCGGCCGCGCTTCGAGCCGCTTGGTGCTGATCTGCTCTTCGCAGCGCTCGCAGACGCCGAACGTACCGTCGTCGATGCGGGTGAGCGCCTTTTGCACCTTCTTGAGCAAGAACTTCTCACGGTCGCGCAGGCGAAAAGCCAGCGCCTGGGCGTATTCGCTCGAGGCCTGGTCGATTTCGTCGGGCAAGTCGTCGGTGTCGAAGTTCGACTCCTCCTCCATCGTCTTGCGGGCGTTCGCGAGAATGTTGGTGCGAATGTCTTCGAGCGTCTTTTTGAAACGCTTGAGCTCTTTTTGGTTCAACTGGCCGCGTTCTGTCATGATTTCGCTCCCGCAACGCCGCGATGGTGAAAAAAAATGGCGGTGCAGTATGTACACAGTTCAGGTGACTGTCAAGGAAAGTTGAAATAAACCGTTGATATTACTCACAAAGAGATAAGCTTCACCTGCCATGTCAGCTGACAGCCGGTTCGACCGTGACTTCTTGCGTTCAGCGCTCACTCTCGCGAGCCAGTCAGAGGTCGATCATCTTCTCTTTATCTCCGATGTTCCCATCGCGCCCGCAGATTTACGCGGTCGCCGTTGCCGCAAGAAGCTGGTGTACGCGGTGACGAGCGAAGTCATCGCGGCTGAGCTTGAAGCAAAGAAAGAACGGGTCGTCGTTATTCCCGCGTACGACTATTCGCGCACCGAACGGGTGAAAATGGCGGTGTTGTCGGCGCTCTCACAGAGCCAATTCAAAGAAGGCGACCTCGTGTTGTCGCTGACCGGCCGCATCGGCCAGCAGATCGACACGATGATGCAAATGCGCATCGGTGGCTCGCTCGACGACCGGGTGGCCATTGAGGGCGTCAAGCTGGGAGACGAGTTCAACTCGCAGGTCATCGACGCGTTGATTCAGCTGGCGCTGCAAATTGGGCAAGAGGGGTTTGAAGGGCACCCCATTGGCACCATTTTCGCCATCGGCGACCACAACGCGGTGATGGAAACGAGCCGTCAGCTCACGATCAACCCGTTTCAGGGGTTGTCTGAAGCCGAGCGCAACGTGCTCGACCCGAAAATACGCGAGGCGATCAAGAACTTCTCGGTGCTCGACGGCGCCTTCGTCATTCGCGAAGACGGCGTGGTGCTCGCGGCGGGCCGCTACCTGTCGGCGAGCGACGAGAACGTCAAAATACCACTCGGCCTGGGCGCCCGGCACGCCGCGGCCGCAAGCATCAGCGCCACGACCAAGTGCATTTCGATGGTGGTGAGCCAAACCAGTGGTGCCGTACGGTTGTTCAAAGAGGGCAACATCGTGCTCGAGCTGCATCAGACCGCTCGCCGCACGTAGAAAACGGAGCAAGTCATGGCCATGCTGAAATTCGAAGTGCCCAGCACCTTGAGCATTGAAGAAGGCAAACAGCGCGTCGAAGCCCTGCTCGACTATTGGAAGCGCAAATACGGAGTCACCTCGGCGTGGAACGGCGTGAAGGCCACCATGTCGGGCAAGGCCATGGGCGTGTCCATCGACGGCAACCTCGAAGTGACCGGCAGCAAAATTGCGGGAGAAGCCGCCGACCCAGGTTTCATTTTGCGCGGCCAAGCCCAGAAATACCTCACCCGCAAATTTGCCGAATACCTCGACCCCTCGAAGTCGCTCGCCGACATCATCAAAGGCGAGAGCTGAGCCCAGGCCGTCGCGGTCGAATTCTTGCGGGCACCACAGGGTGCTCCATGCTTGCAGCATGATCGAACGACGAACGCGACGTGCCCCCAAAGTCACCGATGCGATTCACCACTTTCTCGAGGCGCTTTGCCTGAAACGCGGGCTCGAGGCGGCGGCGCTGACCACCCACGACGGCCTGCTCATTGCCGGGGTCGGCCACCTCGACGTGGAGTGGATGGGCGCTCTCGGGGCCTCGAGCAGCAAGCGCGCCCTCGACTGGGAAAGCCGGCCGATCTTCGTCAGTCGGTTCGAGGTCAACGACATGCCGCTGTGCCTGACCACGGCCGGCGCACCGATTCGTGACGACTCGGCGGTCGGGTCGATCATGCGCATTTTCGCGGCGTAGAACCTCGCAACCCGAGGCGGCGAGCGCATCTGAACATATTTTCAGCTATGCTGTTCGGGTGAAGCCCGCCCCCATTGCGAACCCGCCGAACCCTTGGGCCACCACCGAAGTCGAGTACCTCGACGAGGTGCCACTGGCGCAGGTCGAAATGTACGACGACGCGTCGCAGTCGATTCTCGCGTCGAACGACAGCCCCGACATTGGCTTCAACTACTCGGTGAACCCGTACCGCGGGTGCAACCACGGGTGCGCGTACTGCTACGCCCGGCCGAGCCATGAGTATTTGAGCTTTGGCGCGGGCACCGACTTCGACACCAAAATCGTGGTGAAGCGGCGCGCGGCCGAGCTGTTGCGTAAGGCCTTCGACAAGCCGTCATGGGCGGGCGAGCTGGTGATGTTCAGCGGCGTGACCGACTGCTACCAACCCATCGAAGCGTCGTTGCGGCTGACGCGCGCGTGCCTCGAAGTGTGCGCCGAATATCGCAACCCGGTGGCGATCATCACCAAGGCGCCGCTCATCGAGCGTGACCTCGACCTCTTGCTCGAGCTTCACCGGCACGCTTCGCTGAGCGTCGCCATCAGCGTACCCATTTGGGACCAAGACCTCGCCCGAGCGATCGAGCCCGGGGTGGCGACGCCGCGCCGGCGCTTGCAGACCATCGAAAAGTTGGCCGCGGCCGGGTTGTCGGTGAGCGTGATGGTGGCCCCCATCATTCCCGGGGTGTCTGACGAGGGCATGGCCGAGGTGCTCGAAGCGGCGAAGTCGGCCGGAGCGACGAGCGCCGGGTATGTGCTGCTTCGCTTGCCCGGGTCGGTGAAAAACGTCTTCGAGACCCGCGTGCGGGCCGCCCTGCCCTTGCGCGCCGAAAAAATTCTTCCCCGCGTTCGCGAGACGCGCGGCGGAGCCCTGTACGACTCCCGCTTCGGCGTTCGCGGCCGAGGTGAAGGGCCGTACGCCGAAGCCATTGCCGCCGTGTTTCGAACGACCGTGAAGCGCCTGGGGCTCGACCGCGAACGTTGGGCGAGCCGCCCCGCGACGTTTCGCCGGCCGCCCAAGGTCGAACCCCAGCTGTCGCTCTTTACCCTGTGAGGGTGCTTGCGGCGCTCGGTTCTAGAACAACCGCTTGCCGATGAAGAGCACGACGACCGACCCCAGCAGCGCCACCCCGAAGCTGTAGAAGTTGAAGCCGGTCATGCCGACGCCACCGAAGAAGTTGAAAATGAAGCCGCCGACGACCGAGCCAATGATGCCGACGATGATGTTCGCCAACAGGCCCATGCGCGCGTTGGTGCCGGCGATCATGCTGGCCACCCACCCCGCCAAGCCTCCGAGAACGACCCAGCCGCAAATGCCCATGTTGCCTCCTCGCACACACAACGCTCGAGCGCCCAAACGATTTCGCGCCGAACCCCTTGACTGAAGGGTTCGACGCGAAATTCACTTCAACGGTGCTGGGCGTCGGCCCTTACCAGACGACGCAGCGCTCGGCGCCCTTGCGCACCATCTTCGACTGCTCGGTGCACTGAAACGCCTTCGAGAAGGCGTCGAGGTTGCCCATGGGCCCATTGACGCGCCAATTCGGCGGTGAGTGAGGGTCGGTCTTCACGCGGAGCAGCGCGTTCTCTTCGCGGTACTTGGTGCACCACGCCTGGGCCATGCCCAAGAAGAATTGCTGCGGGCGATCGTACCGGTAGCCGTCGTCGCCGCCCTTCTTCGAATACCAGTCGGTCATGGCGCCGTACGCCATTTTGATGCCGCCCAAGTCGGCGATGTTTTCGCCCAAGGTGAGCGCGCCGTTGAGGTGCACGTCTTTGACGGCCACGTAGTTGTCGTACTGCTTCTTGACGCACTCCGCGCGGCCGACGAAGTCTTTGCCGACCTTGTCTGACCACCAGTCTTTGAGGTTGCCGTCGACGTCGAATTGGCGACCCTGGTCGTCGAAGCCGTGGGTGATTTCGTGACCGACGACCATGCCCATGGAGCCAAAGTTCACGGCGTCGGTCGCTTCTTTGTTGAAGAACGGCGGCTGCAAAATACCCGCGGGGAAGACGATCTCGTTCTTTTGGGGGCTGTAGTACGCGTTCACCGTGGGCGGCGACATGCCCCACTCATTGCGGTCGACGGGCTTGCCAATTTTCGCCAGTGAGCGCTTCGTTTCAAAGCGGTTGGCCGCAATGCTGTTCGCAAAGAACGAGCTCTTGGTGGTCTGCAACGTCGAGTAGTCGCGCCACACGTTCGGGTAGCCAATTTTGTTGTTGCCGACCATGCGCTGCACCTTGGCGAGGGCGGCGGCGCGCGTGGCGTCGTCCATCCACGAGAGGCCGGCGAGGTTGGCTTCGAACGACTTCTGCAGCGACTCGACGATGGCGTTGGTGCGCGCCTTGCTGTCTTCACCGAAATAGCGCCGCGTGAATTCGCGACCAACCGCTTCTCCCAAGTCGCCGTCTTCCACCGGGGGCGGTCTTCTTTCGCTCCCGAGAAGTTCTTCGAAAATTCGAAGGCCTCGTCTTGAAACTTCTTCGGCAGCGCGGGCACCACGCTGCGCAAAACGGAAATGGTCAAGTACGGCTTGAGCGCGTCGCTCTTCAGGTCTTTCGCGACCGCCGCCACTTCTTTGATGAAGGCGGGGTTCGAAACGTTGATCGCCTGCACGTCTTTGGCACCCAACGCGGTGAGGTAGGCGTCCCACGAGAAGTCGCCGGCTTGCTCCTTGAGCCCCTTGCGCTCGAGGCGGTTGTACAGCTTCGTCGGGTCTCGCATTTCGACCCGAGTCATCGACGCTTTGGCCAGCCGGGTCTCGAGCGCCATGACGGCGTCGGCGGCCTTCTTCGCCGCTTCGGGCTTCTCACCGTACAGCTCGAACATTTTCGCCATGTGCTGCACATAGCTGGCGCGAATGGCCTCTTTCTTCTCGTCTTTCTTGCCCTCTTCGTCGACGTAGTAGTCGCGGTCGGGCAAGCCCAAGCCACCCTGGTCGATGCCCAAGATCACGTCGGTGGCGACTTTGAGGTCTTGGTCTGAACCCGAGACGAAGAAAGGGTGAATGCCGGCGGCGTGCAACGTGCCGATGTTCTTCGCAAAGTCGTTGGCCGTCTTCGCGTTGAGCAACGGTTCGACGAACTTGCGAACTTCGGGCAGCGCCGTCTCGAGCTTCGCTTCGTCGATGCAGGTGCCGTAGTACTCGCCCATTTGCTTGGCGAACGGGGTCTCTTTCGGCAACTTGCCGGCGGCGGCGTCGTCGAGCAGCTCTTTGAGCAGCTTCTCGTTGCGGTCGGCAATCGACACGAAGCCACGCGAATAGCCTGAGCGCTCGGCAGGTATTTCGTTCTTCGCCAGCCACCCACCACAGGCATACTGGTAAAAGTCGGTGCAGGGGTCGGCCGACGTGTCAAACGCGGCTTCGTCGAGGCCCGGCGGCAACGGCTTGAGCGCGTCGACCGAAAACTTCTTCGGTTCGGGGGCCTTCGGCGGTTCGGCAGGCGCCGCCGCGACAGGAGTGGGTTCTTTCTTCGCCGCTTCGTCGGTCGCGCACGCGGCGGTCAACAGCGCCACGGCAGCGACTGCATTCTTGAATTTCAACATGGTAGGTCCTCCAGCTTTTGAACAGCAGGCAGACCCAATGGGCCCGCCTCACTCGAATCGAGGCGGGCTTCTAAACACAGTCAGCGAATCACCCGCAACACTTCACGAGCCCAAAAGGCCCTTCTTGAGGTCGTCGTCGACCGGGTGCTTGCCCACCCAAACCGAGAACAACGCGTCGGCGAAGTCTTTGCCGTCGGCCGTGTAGGCCTCGCCCTTCGCCCCGTCGATGCGCGTACCCTTGCCAGGCACGTAGAGCACGGTCAGCGTCTCGCCCTCTTTGAGGTCGGTGATGTTGGCGACAAACTTGTCGAGTTTGTCTTTGAGGCCCGCCAGCTTGTCGCCCGCGTTCTTTTCGAACCCTGAACGAATCGCCTCGGTGATCGCTTTCTTGTCGAGGTCGCGCAGCATCTTCAGGTCGACCCGACGCACCGCATCGGCGGCCAAAATGTCTTCGCCCTTGGTCGACTTCTGTTCGACGTACAACCCCGCGACGTAAACCTTGAAGACGACCTTCTTGCGCAAACCCAGGCCATTGAGCGTCAGCGTCTTGCCTTCAACGCTCAAGCTGTCAGGCATTTTCACGCCGGCCAGCTCACCGGCGAAGGCGGGAGCGGCAAACGCGAGTGCGGCTACAACGGCGACGAGCGACTTCGACATGTCAGACCCCACAGAACTGCGAGTGAACCGGCGGTATAGCGCGGCCGGGTTTGCGGCAAAGTGCCTCGAACGGCGACATCGTGCCGCGGCGCATCATATGAAACTCAGCCGTTGGCTTTGGCGAAGTCGCGCATGAACGAGACGAGCGTTTCGATGTCGGCCACCGAGACGGCGTTGTAGGCCGAGACGCGAATGCCTCCGGCGGTGCGGTGACCTTTGAGGCCGACCATGCCGGCTTTTTCGGCTTCGGCGACGAACTTGGCATCGAGCTGTTCTGACGGCAGGCGAAAGACGATGTTCATTTGTGACCGCGACGCTCTGTCGACCGGGGCGGTGTAGAAGCCGCTTTGGGCGTCGAGCGCGCCGTAGAGCAGCTCGGCTTTGCGGGCATTGCGCGTGGCCATGCCGGCCGCCCCGCCTTCGGCTTTCACCCACCGCAGCACGTTGCGAACCAGGTAAATCGCCAGGGTGGGCGGGGTGTTGTAGAGCGAGTTTTGTTCGGCGTGGGTGGTGTACCGCAAGATCTTGGGTATGTCGGTACGCCCCTGGGCCAGAAACGATTTGCGGGCGACGGCGACCAACACCCCCGACGGGCCGAGGTTCTTTTGGGCCCCGGCGTAGACGAGGTCGTACTTCGAGACGTCGACCGGCCTCGACAGAAAATCGCTCGACATGTCGCAAACGTGCGGCACCGACCCGGTGTCGAGTGGCCAATGAAACTGCGTGCCGTAAATGGTGTTGTTCGACGTCGAATGCACGTAGGCGGCCTGGGGGTCGAGCCGCAGTTCGCTCTGGGTGGGCACCCGGTAGTACTTGGAGTCGTCGGCGCGGGTCGACGCCGCGACCCGAACGGTGCCGACCAGCTTGGCTTCGTCGTAGGCCTTTTCAGACCAAACGCCGGTCATGACGTAGTCGGCGCTCTGGCCCGGCTTGAGAAAATTCATGGGCACCATGGCGAACTGGAGCGAGGCGCCTCCGCTCAAGAACATGACGCTGTGGGTGTCGGGCACCGACCACAGCGAGCGCAGCAACGACAACGCCTCTTCGTGCACCGCGTCGTAGGCCTTGCCCCGGTGCGAGTGCTCCATGATCGACATGCCCGTGCCTTCGAAGTCGATGAATTCGTCGCGGGCTTTCTCGAGAGCCGCCAGGGGGAGCCCGGCCGGGCCCGCATTGAAGTTGATGACGCGCATGGTGAGCGCTTCCTACCGCTTTTGGGTGCTGACGCGCGAGAGGCCGACGCTTCAATTGTGCGCAGAATTCGCTTTGGTTGAATTCTCGTGTTTCGTCGAAGACCGTGGTTGAACTGACAGACATGAATTCGCCGGCGAAGCCCGTCATTCTCGGCATCGACGAAGACCGCGCCAGCCAAGGGCGCATCGCCGAGTCGTTCAACAAACAAGGTGTGTTCTACCGCTTCATCACCGACCGCAAGAAGGTCGCCGGGGGGCTGCGGCAGATCTCGCCCGACCTGTTGATGGTGACTGGAGACCTGTCGTCAGACTTCGTGATTCAAGTGCTCGACGCCGTGGCGGCCGACCCGACCGCGGCGAACTTGCCGGTCGTCATCGTCTCGAAAGACACGAGCGACGCGCCCTTCGTGAGCGGCCTTCGTTCGGGCGTCGTGGCGATCATCCCTCCTCCGCTCGGGGGTGAACACGCCCTGCCCACCCGGGCCCTGTGGGAGGAGCTGGCGAGCCGCACCGGTACGTCTTCGGGCGTGGCCGACACCGAGACCTTGCAACGCCTGGTCGACCACATTCGTCGCAGCCGCAGGTCGGGCATGCTGACGCTCGACGGGCGCACGTCGCACGAAGGCAAAGCGACGTTCGTTCGCGGCAAGCTGCAGCGCGCGTCGTTCTTGGGTGCGGTCGGCCCCGAGGCCTTGCGCACCATGCTGGCTCTGCCCAAGGCGGCGTGGTCGTTTTCTGAAGTCGCCGGCCAAGCCGGTGACGGTGCGGGCGTGGTGATCGAAGTCGGTGACGTGGCGACCGGAGAAATGGAAGTCGCCGTCGTCGTCGGCCAGGAGGTCGTCGAAGCCGAAGACGAGCCGCTCGCGTTCGAAGTGCCGGTTGAAAAGCAGAGCGTGCACGAGAAGATCACCGCGCCTTCGCCGGCCACGGCCGGCCACATTCGGCTGTTGCTGGTCGACGACGACGAATCGCTCGTGCGCATGTTCTCGACGTTGTTTTCGAAGCACGGCTTCGAGGTGACGACCGCGCCCGACGGCCAGCAAGGCGCCGACCTCGCACTCCAGCGTGAGTTCGACTTGGTGTTTGCCGACTTGAACATGCCGCACCTCGACGGCTGGGGCATGCTCCGCATTTTGCGTGACGACTTTCGAACCCGAGAGCTGCCCATTGCCTTCATTTCGGCCCACGACGACTACCGGGAGTCACTGCGGGCGCTGAACGCAGGCGCGCAGGCCTACCTGTCGAAGGGGGTTCGGCTCGATCAGCTGATCAGCCAGGCCAAGAAGCTGCTCGAGCCGCGGGCCAACGCGCTCGTGCAATTGCTGTCGGGGCAAGCCTTTGCGTTTTCGGTCGCGAGCGTCGGCCCGCAGTGGGCGTTGCGGCAATTGGCCTTGCGGTACTTGAGCGGCCGGCTCGAAGTCAAAGACGGCTGGGCGGCGTACACGTTGCTGATCAACCAGGGGACCTGCATCAGCGCGCAGGCGGTGGCCGGCAAATACACCGCTGACGGAGAACGCGCGCTCAACGCCTTCATCGCCTCGCGGGCGGCCGAAGCCACGTGGACGCCCGGCACCCAAGAGGGGCCGCAGAACTTGTTCTTGAGCACCGACGTCTTGATCGAACGGGCGTGTTCGACCCTCAACGAGAACGAGCGCCGCATGCGCGAGACGTTGCTGGTGTCGGCGACGCAAATCGAAATCAACAAAGAGCTGTACGACGTTTACCGGCAGGTCGGCCCGAAAACGTACCTCGAGGTGGCGCGGTTGATTTGCGAAGAACGCTTGCCGCCCCGCGACGTGATCGCGAAGCTCGACATGTCGCCCGTCGACATCGAAGACACGATGAAAGACTTGCTGCGCCGGGGCGTCGTCACGCTCAAACGAGCGAGCTGAGCGCGCTCCAAAGTCTGGCGCCTCCCATCATCACCTGGCGGCTGACGGGAGGCGCGCTCGAACTGCGGTGAACTTCAGACCGCGCGGCGTTGCGTCGCGAAGCCTTCGATGCCCATTTGCGGCCCCGACGGCAGGGCGTACAGCGGGCACTTGATGCAGGTGAAGCTCTGCCACCCACGGCGCACGGCCTCGTCGAGGCAGTTGTCGTAATGGGAGCAGTTCAGATTTCGGTGTTCTTCGACGCCCAGACGTTTCGGCCCGGCTTCGGGGTTAATGCTCTGCGAAAGTTCGGTCGGACACGGCTTCATGTAATGCGGCCTCCCTGATGGTGTTTCCCCGTGGAGTTGAATCTGCCAAGAAAACCTGACGAGCCTTTAAAGAGCGTTGACGGTTCTGGTCAACCCACAGGCACCGGAATCCTAATGGGACTACGGTAGTTTCACTTGTGCCTCGCCCACAAAATCCCTCACGAGGCGAAGCGGTGAATACGGCGGAACGTTCCTCAATGTCAAACCGGGTTGTCCCACATCAGAGCCCGAAGCTGTTGCGACGGGTCGCGTGCTGTTTCGTTCTGCTGCTGCTGCCCGAGGGGGCGTGGGCCCAATCGCCCGCCCTGCTCGAAGCCATTCGGGTACACGCCGACGCGCTCGCCGAAGCGGCGCAGGGCGAACTGAGCGCGTGCGAAGGCGCCAAACCCAAGCCCTGCCCGCAACGCGAGCGGTTGTCGCTGATCACCGGGGTGTTGCTGCTGGCAGAAGGCAAAGCAGCCGAAGCGGCCAAACAACTGTCGGCGGTCAAGGCCCCCAAGGGGCTCGAGGCCTTTCATGGCTGGTATTGGGGCGAGGCGCAAGCCTGGGCCGGGCTGCGGTCGGAGGCGATCAAGACGCTCCAAAAGGCCAAGAAAGCCGCGCCCCCGTGGCTCGCCCGCCGCATCGACCTCCGGCTGGCCGAATTGTGGCTCGACGTCGGTCAAGCCACGAAAGCCCGCCCCATTCTCGACGCGGTTGACGACCCCGGGCCCGAAGTGTTGCTCGCGCGTGCGCTCGCGAAAGAAGCGACCAGCGACGGCGAGGCCGCCCGCGCCGACTACCGACTGCTCTACCTGCGCTACCCCACCCACCCCCATGCCGCGGCCGCCAAACGCCTGCACGAGAAGACCAAACCACTCGCGTTGGCGCCCGAAGAGCTGTTTCGGCGTGCGCAGGGGCAGCTCAATTCGGGCGCAAGCGCGGCCACGCTCGAAACACTCAAGTCGCTGCCCGCGGCCGACCAAAAAAGCGCGCGCGCGGCGCTGCTCGAGGGCCAGGCGCTGCTCTCGTTGGGCAAAGACGAACCGGCCTTTTCGAAACTCGAATTTGCCACCAAGAACGGCGCCCCTTCGGTCGCCGCCGAAGCCCTGTTGACCCAGGCCAAGCGGCAAATGCGCCTCGGCGACAATGTAGGCGCGCGTGCGACATTTCGGAGTCTCGACGACAAGTACCCGACCGACGTCAATGCCGACGAGGCGGGGTATTTCGCGGCGTGGCTGCTGTTGGGTCTCGACGACGACCTCGGAGCGGCAGAAGCGTTTGCGGGTTTCGAAGAACGGCACCCGAATTCTCGGCGCAAAGACGAGGCGCGTTGGTTTCGCAGCTACGCGTTGCTTCGGGCCCACAAGCACGGGCCCGCGCGAGAAGCGCTGTTGACGTTGATCGCCGACTTTCCCAAGTCGTCGTTGGTGCCCCAGGCGAAGTACTGGGCGACCCGGGCGGCGCAGCTCGAACGGCCGGCCGGAGATGTTGACGGGGGGGCCAAGCCCGACGCGGGAGTCGGTTCGAAAGTCGACCTGGTGCGGGAGTACCTCGAGTTGGTGAATGGGTTCGCGGGCACGTACTACGCGCTGTTGGCGACGGAGCGGCTCCAAGAGTTGCACGTCGAGGTGCCGGTGGCGTTCGCGGCCAAGCCGAGGCCGCTGAGCCCCGCCCCGAAGGTGCCGGCTTCGCTCATGCTCGCGGTCGAGCTGAGCAAGACGGGGCTGTTGCGTGACGCGTCTGAAGAAGTGAACCGGGCTCTGGCGCAGGTGTCGGCGAGCGACGCGCTGTCGTTCGGCCACGCCCTGCAGGCGCTCAACGAATTCGGCGCGGCGCATGCGGTGGCTGCGCGTTGGCTGTGGGGAGCCGTGTACACCGCGAAGCAACCCGAGGCGCTGGCGCTCATGTACCCGCGCGCCTACCAGGCGAGTGTCGAGGCCTCCGCCGAAGAAGTCGACCTGGCTCCCGAGTTGGCTTGGGCGATCATGCGGCGCGAGAGCGGTTTTCGAACCGAGGTATACAGCCCAGCCGACGCGCGAGGGTTGATGCAGATCATTCCTCCTACCGCCAAGGCCATTGCCGCCGAAATGAAGCGGCCCGCGCCCCACCCCGACGAGTTGTTTTCACCCGCGACGAACATTCAGTTCGGCACCTGGTACTTGGCGGCTTTGCTCAAGCGCATGGGCCACGTGGCACTCTGCGCCGCCGCGTACAACGCCGGGCCGAGCGCCGTGCTCAAGTGGGTGGCCCAAAAAGGCACGTTGCCGCTCGATCAGTGGGTCGAAGAGATACCGTACAAAGAGACGCGCGGGTACGTGAAGCAGGTGGTCGCCGACCTGTTCGTCTACCAACAGCTCTACGGCCAACGGGCGCCGCTGCGCCTGCCCCTCACCCTGCCCGTACCCAAGTCGGCGGGCGTCGAGTTCTGAGTGGTTGGAGCGCCCCGGTCGGCGACGCTCAGAGCTGCCGGCAGGTGCCGCCGTCGGGCCGGGTGCCACCGTCGAGCGGGCAGGTCAATTCACACGCGGGTTGTCGGCCGCCCGTACACCCAAAGAGCAGCGTGTCGACCGCGCAGATCAGCTCGGCGAAAATGCCGGTGCCTTGAATGGTGGGCAACACGAGCTCGGCGTTGCCGCGGGTCTGCCCAGGGCCGGGAGAAGTCGACAACAGCGTGCGACACACGCTCGCCGCCGAATCAATGGCTTGTTCGTCGTTGCGCACGGCGCTGGCGAGGGTGCCCACCAGGTACACGAGCGCGCCGCGTTGGTCGACGTCTTGGAGGTTCTTCAACGTCTCCACGAGCTTCGTCACGCCGAGCAGGGCCAACTTGTCGCGAATGGCCAGCCGGTAAATCATGCGCGTGAGGTCGTCGTTCGTGTCTTTCGCGGCGATGCAGGTCAGCGCGCGGCGCGTCGGCACGATGAGCGAAGGCGTCGCGACGACTTTCTTCACGTCTTCGATGACGGGGCGCAGGTCGTCTTTGGTCTGTTGCGAAAACGGCAAATTGTTGATCGCGTTGTCGATGGCGGCGGGGTCGGCCGCTTGAATGGCCGGGCGCAACGCCTTGAACAGGGCCACGAAACCGTCTTCGGTGAGCGAACTGGTCGGGTCGAGGAGCGCCTGAAACGACGGTTTTTCGGCCAAGGTGAACAGGTCGGTCACCAATTGCTTGCCGTCTTGCAGCTGCAGGTACGCCGAGAAGCCGATGAGCAGGTCGAGGCCGTTCGACAGTTGGCAATTCGCGTCTTGCGTGCACAGCCCACTGAACACGGCGGCGACTTCATAGTGAGGCTTGCCGTCGCTGCCGCGCCCGACGATGTAGTCGATCACCGCCAACACCAACGGGCTGATGACGTTGATCGCCTCGATGCCCTTGCCCTGGTGAACCAAAATGTCGAGCGAACGCCGAACTTCACAAATTTCGTTTGCTTGGGTCAGCGGGGGCGGAGCGCTGCTGGGCGCGCAGTATTGGCCCGACGCGGCACCGGCTTCGGGGGGCTTCGTCGCCAGGCGGTTGAGGGTGGCGAACAGCGCCCGCAGCACGTCGTTGATCGGCGGCGGCACGTCTTCGCGGGGCGACTTGAGCAACTGCCCCTCGATGACCGTTTTCAAATTGTCGGTTCGGCCGGTGCTGATCGCCTTCTCGAAATTCGGCATGATTTCGTTGAAGGTGCGGCACTGCTGAATGTTCTCTTGCTTCTCGGCGGCCGGAGCCTGGGCGTTTTCGTTGCTGCACGAGGCACCGAGCACCATGCCCACGACGAGGGCCGACAGGCCGCTGACCACCACAGTGCGTGACATGGGGTCGCTCTATACGAAGCCGGGCCGCGAATGCAAAGCACCGCGGCGACTTGTTTACCGAGCGAGTTCGGCAATTTCGGCCGCCGAAAACCCAGCCTCGCCGAGCACTTCGGCGGTGTCGGCCCCGAGGTCTCTGGCGGGGCGAAGCGGCACTCCCGCTCGAACCGGGGTGCGCAGCGCACTGAATCGGTCACCCTCAACGGTGACCCCCTCTCCGACGATGCCCCGCGCCACCAATTGCGGGTCGGCCAGCACGTCGTCGCCCTCGAGCACCGGTTCGACGCACACGTCGCGGTCGCGAAAACGCTCGAGCCATTCAGCCTGGGTCTTCTCGGCGAACGCGGCCTCGAGCTTGAGGCGCGTCGCCCGGCTGCCATAGCCAAAGTCGAACGCGTCTTCGAGCCACTCGGGGTGGCCCAGCACCTCGCACACGCCCTGAAAGAAATGGGGCTCGAGCGCGCCGACCGCCAGCCACTTCGCGTCTTTCGTGCGGTACAGCCCGTAGCCCGGCAAGCCGCCGTTGAGCGCCTCGCGGCCCCGCTGGAGCGGCGTGCCTTCTTCACCCAGGGCGACCCTGGCGCCCAGCTGCATGTGGAGAAACGCGAGCGCGCTCTCGGTCATTGAAACGTCGACGTGGCGCCCCTGCCCCGTGCGTTGGCACTCGTACACCGCCGCCAAGATGCCGATGACCGAGAACAGCCGCCGCCAATGTCGGCCACCTCGAACGTGCCCAGCAAAGAAGGCGCCCCGCGCGCGTCACCGCCGTAGCCCACGACGCCAGCCCGCGCCGTGTAGTTGATGTCGTGGCCGGCCTTGGAGCGGTCGGGGCCGGTGGCGCCATACCCCGTGACCGAACAGTAAATGAGGCGCGGGTTCAACGCCTTCGCGACTTCGTACCCGAGGCCCAGCCTCTCCATCACGCCGGGGCGAAAGCCTTCGACGAGCACGTCGTAGTGCGCCACCAACCGCTTGAGCGCGTCGAGCCCCTTGGGCGCCTTGAGGTCGAGCACGACCGCGCTTGCTGCGGTTGAGCGCCATGAAGGGCCGAGGTCTCGCCCTTGAACGGAGGCGCGTGGCGGGTGGAGTCGCCGTCAGGTGATTCGACCTTGTCGACGGTGGCGCCCAGGTCGGCGAGCACCAGCGTGGCATACGGCCCGGGCAGCAACCGCGACAAGTCGAGCACTTTGAGGCCGGCGAGCATGGGTGGTGGGCCGGCGGGCGGCGCTTACCCCATGAGCTTCGCCAACTTCATGGCGAGGCCCATGTCCATCGGTTTGAACTTGAGCTTGCCCTGCATGGCCGCCATTTGAGCGTTCATCTGCTTGGTGACGATCTTCTCGAAGTCGGGAGCCGCGCAGGTGATCACCATTTTCGCCTCACCGTTGGCACCCGACGTGGCCCAGCCTTCGGTCTTCGTGCAGTCGAGCGTCCACGTGCCGCCGCCGTCACCGGTGATGTTGAAGTGCACGACCGCGTTGATGTCTTTCGCCAGCTCGGGCTTCGCCTTCAACCGGTTGGGAATTTCGGTCTCCATGATGTCTTTGACGGCCATGACGGTTTCCTCAGGGTGGGGTGGTGGAAAATATTGACTTCAAAATCAACGTGGCGACCGTAGTGACGCGCATTCGACGCGTCAACCACTTCGCGCCCAAGCTCACGGCAACTTCGACTCCTTGGCCAACAGCTCGAGAAACTGCGGCAGCGGCATGGTCTTCAAGTCTTCACCACCGTAGCGCCGCGGAGCGACCGCGTTTTCTTGTTGCTCGCGGTCACCGATCACCAGAGTGAACGGTATTTTCTGAATCTGGGCTTCGCGAATCTTGGCCTGCATGGTGACCCCGCGCTCGTCGAACTCGACGCGGTAGCCGCGGCTCTTCAAGTCGCGCACGACGCCGTGGGCGTATTCGGCGTGGCGGTCGGCCACGGTGACAATGGCCACTTGCACCGGAGCCAACCACGCGGGGAAAGCGCCCGCGTAGTGTTCGATGAGAATGGCGATGAAGCGCTCGAACGACCCGAAGATCGCCCGGTGCAGCACGATGGGCCGGTGTTCTTTGTTGTCTTCGCCGACGTAGGTCAGGTTGAAGCGCTCTTCTGAAGGAGCGTTCGGGTCGTACTGCACCGTGCCGAGCTGCCACTTGCGGCCGATGGAGTCAGACACGTCGAAGTCGATTTTCGGGCCGTAGAACGCGCCGTCGCCGGGCTTGAGTTCGTAGTCGAGCTTCAACGTCTCGAGGGCCGTCTTCAGGGCGCCTTCGGCGCGGTCCCACAGCTCGTCGCTGCCGATGCGTTGCGCGGGTCGCGTCGAAAGCTTCGCCTGATACTTGAGCCCCACCGCGTTGTAGACGTGGTCGAGCAGCTTGACGAACCGGGCGACTTCGTCAGCGACTTGGTCTTCTCGGCAGTAAATGTGCGCGTCGTCTTGCGCGAACTGGCGCACGCGGGTGAGCCCGCCCAACGCGCCCGCCGCTTCGTTGCGGTGGAGCACGTCTTGCGTCGACAAGCGCAGCGGCAGGTCACGGTAAGAGTGCTTCTTGAACCCGTAGTACAGGTGGTGCGACGGGCAGTTCATGGGCTTGAGCGAGAAGTGCAGCTCTTGCGTCTCGCTGTCTTGCACCAAGAACATGTTTTCTTTGTACTTGCCCCAGTGGCCCGAAATTTCCCACAGGCCCTTGTTGAACAGGAGCGGCGTCTTGACCTCTTGGTACCCGTTGTCGGCCGTGAGTTGGCGCATCCACCCGGAGAGGGTCGTGTAGAGCGCCGTGCCCTTCGGGGTCCAAAAGGCGGAGCCGGGGGCGAAGTGGTGAAAGTGAAACAGGTCGAGTTCTTTGCCGAGCTTGCGGTGGTCGCGCTTGGCGGCCTCTTCGCGCTGCTTGACCCACCCTTCGAGCTGCTTTTTGTCGAAGAAGGCCGTGCCGTAAATGCGTTGGAGCATCGGGTTGCGGTGGTCTCCGCGCCAGTAGGCGCCTGAGCTCGACAGCAGCTTGATCACCCCCACCCGGCCGGTCGACGGGCCGTGGGGCCCGAGGCAAAAGTCGACCCATTCACCGTGGTGGTAGAGCGTGAGCGTCTTCGCGCCCTTGGCCACGATGTCGTTGATGATTTCGACTTTGAACTTTTCGCCCTTGCCCTCGAAGAGCTTGATCGCCGTCTGCACGTCGACTTCTTCGCGCCGAAACGGCACGTCGGCCTTCACGATCTCGTTCGCGAGGGCTTCGATCTTCTCGAGGTCTTCGGGCGTGAAGGGCTTTTCGCGAAAGAAGTCGTAGTAAAACCCGTCTTCGATCGTCGGGCCGATGGTGACCTGCGTACCGGGAAAGAGCCGCTGCACCGCGTCGGCGACCACGTGGGCCGCGTCGTGGCGGGCCAGGTCAACGCCCTCGGCCGACTTGGGCGTGAAAATTTGCAACGACGCGTCTTCGTCGAGGGTGCGCGAAAGGTCGACCTCGTGGCCGTTCACCTTGGCGAAGAGTGCCGCCTTGGCCAGCCCGGCTCCAATTGAATCACGAACAAAATCGACAATTTTCACGCCTTTGGGGGCTTCTTTTTTCGACCCGTCGGGGAGCGTGATCGTCACGATGGCAGACATGGGGCCTCTCTACACCGACCTGGGGCCGGTTGAGCTGGTTTTGCGATGAAGGGGCAGGTGTTTTGAAACGGCAAAAAGAAACGGCCGGAGCGAGCGATGTGCTCACTCCGGCCGTCGAGTGGGTCCTAGTGGGATCGAACCACTGACCCCTACCGTGTCAAGGTAGTGCTCTACCGCTGAGCTAAGGACCCGTGCCGCAACTGCGAAAAGCGGGGCCGCTTCTACGCGCCGCTGTTCAGCACTGTCAAGAACACTGTACATGCTCGACGTTCGACGCCCATGAGCCTGCTGCCTGACAACGCCAGCTTTCACGAGCGGGTACAAGACTGTTTCGTCACGTACCGGGGGCGTGGGCTGAGCCTGTCGTCGGCCGACCTCGAGCTGGTCGACCGCTGGGCCGCCACGGGGGTGCCCTTCGAAGTGGTCGCCCGGGGCATTCGCAAAGCCGCCGAAGACGCGTTGTTCGACGCCAAGGCCGGAGAACCGACCTTGCGTTCGCTCGCCTGGTGCAAGCGCGCCGTCAACGGCGAAATCGACAAGTACCTGAAACGGGCGGCCGGCAAGACCGAGGTGGCGAGCCCCGGGGCCACGCTGCCGCTCGAGCCGTTTCACGTGACACGGCACAAGAAGTTGCTGTCGGTGCTGCGAAAGTTCGGCAAAGAGCACCCGGCGCTGGTGGCATCGTGGCTCGGGCAGCTCGAACCCACGCCCACCGACGACGATGCCGCCGAACGGTACGAAGCCTGGGCCCTGGTTCGGCTGTTGCGGGCGGTGCCCTACCCGACTCGGTTGAGTTTGTTGCACGAAGCCCGCCGACTCGTGCAAAACACGTCAACGTTGTCAGCGACGGCACGCCGGGAGTCGCTGCGATTTCACCGAGCGGCGTTGGTGCGGCGTGAACTGTCTCTCCCGACATTTTGGTGACCCGACGTGACTGCGATGAAACCGTGTGACCCCGGAGGCTTCGCCGTCGAGCGGCAAGGCGAGAGTGCCCAGGCGCGGGCGCTCGAGTCGGTCGACCAATGCACCGAGTGCGGCGGGTCAGGCCTCGTGGTGACTCAGGTCAAAGGCAATGGCCGCACGTATGACGTAACGGCCCCCTGCCCTCGTTCGAAGCTCCTGCAGCGAATTGGGTTGTTCAACGCCACCCACTTGCCCGCGGTACACGCGGCGTCGACCTTCGATTCGTACAAGGGCCTCGCTGAACAGCGCCAGGCCAAAGAACGGCTCAAAGAATTCACCTACACCTGGCCCAAGCGACAACGTGGCTTCGTGCTCAGTGGGCCGGTCGGTACCGGAAAAACGCATTTGCTTTCGGCGGCGTTGAGGCACCTGACGTTGGAGGCGGGGGTGCGCTGCGGCTACGTGGAGATCTCCTTGCTCTACGCGACGATTCGGCGGGGCTTTCAAGAAGGCAAGTCGGGCGGAGAGATCATCGGCCCGCTGTCTGAAGTGACCGTGCTCGCGATTGACGAATTGGGCAAAGGCCGCGGGAGCGCGTTCGAACTCGAGACGCTCGATGAGCTCATCGCCCGGCGCTACAACGCGAACAAGGTGACGTTGTTCGCCACCAACTATTCGCTCAAGCCACCCGAGGAGCGTCAGCAGCGCGGGTACATCGACACGGCGGCCTCGCTCGAGGCGGGTAAAGAATCGAAGCTGCTCGCAGAACGGGTCGGCGACCGCATCTACAGCCGCCTGTGCGACATGTGCGACTTCATCGAGTTTCCTCCGACGACGCCCGACTACCGGAGAAACCCGAGAATGCCCACGCCCTGAGTGGGCGTTCGGTTAGGCCGAGAACGACGAACCGCAGCCACACGACGACTTCGCGTTCGGGTTCATGAACTTGAACCCCGAGGCCGTGTCGGTCTTCACGAAGTCGACTTCGGTGCCGGTGAGGTACTTGGTCGAAATCGCGTCGGTGCAGATCTTGATGCCGTCTTGCTCCCACAGCAGGTCGCCGGCCTTGGTCTCTTTCATCAGGTTCAAGTCGTAGCCCAGGCCACTGCAGCCGGCGGGCACCACGCGAACGGTCAGGGACGAGCCCTCGAGGCTCTGCTGTTGAATGACGTCTTTGACTTGGCGTACCGCGGCGGCGGTGAGCGTACACACGCCACGCTTTTCGTCTTTTTCAGTGGCGACGGGGGCGGGTGCGGCGACATCGAGGGCAGCGGTGTGGTCCATACCCTCCCCTTATAACGACCCGAGGGCTGGGCGCAAAAGTGCCCATTCTTCGAAGGCCGCGACTCACGGTTCTTGGCGCGGTGAAAGCCGTGTCGTATCAGGTCAGGTCTTGCACGACTTTCTTCGATTCAGCTG